>JAHZKD010000323.1 GCA_022600605.1 Actinomycetes bacterium | reverse complement strand
GGTGCCCTTGCGGTGGCTTTGGGTGTTGGCGCTGCGATGGCGGCGGTGCCGGCGGTGGCGTTCGCTGATGCGACGGGTTCGGCTGGTTCGACGGGCTTGAGTTCCTCGAGTGCATCTGTATCGGAGAGTTCGTCGGGGGCGGACAGGTCGCAGTCGTCGTCAGAGACAGAGGCCTCGCTATCGGCTTCGGGTTCGGGGTCCTCGTCCTCCAGTGCAGTCTCCGAGGCGCGGGACTCCTCGGGCGGTTTTCCTGGCGGATCAGACATCGACGATTCATCAGACGTAGACGCCTCAGAGGTTGACGCCCCTGATGTTGAAGCCTCTGACGTTGATGCCTCTGACGTTGACGCCTCTGACGTTGATGCCCCTGACGTTGACGCCTCTGACGTTGACGCCTCTGACGTTGACGCCTCAGAGGTTGACGCCCCTGACGTTGACGCCCCTGACGTTGACGCTCCCGACGTTGACGCCCCTGACGTTGACACCCCTGAGGTTGACGCTTCCGGCGATGACGCCTCCGACATAGACGCACCGACCGGCGCGGCCACCGGTGGCAATTCGGGTTCGGTGGTCGTGGCCGGTGGGTTTGATTCGGATTCCTCCGCGTCGGCGGACGGGTCATCGACTTCGGTTCTTGCAGTCCCTACGGCGCCGTCGGTTCCATCGGTGTCGGATGAGGGTGAGGTTTCGGCTGAAGAAGTGCCGGCGGGGGTTGGTGATGACCCACCTGCGGTGGCGGTGTCAGGGGTGTCTTCGGGCGATTCGACCAACTCCGTAGTGGCTGCGGATGTGTTTGAGGCGGCTCCGGTGATGACGGCGGGGACCCCGGACGCGGTTGCAATCGAACCGCTTTCGGCTTCGGGAGCGGGTGCGCAGGGTTCTGGCAATGGTTTGGACGTGCCGGCGGCGGTGTTGGGTTTGGCGACGTTGGGTTTCGCCTCGCGCCGGGAGGGCAGTCCCGGAGCCGCGACTGCGGCATCCCAACAGGGCGATACTCAGCTTGCGAATCTCACACCACAAGCTTCTCTGCTCGCAGAGCCCATCGACACAAACGTGCTACTGATCAGCATCGACGGCACCCGCCTTCAGGCAATCCTGGATGACCCCGCCAACGTCAACTTGTTCGCCCTGATGGCCGGCGGCGACATCGTCACCCCTAACGGCACCACCCCAATCGTCGGCGGCACCACCGCCGCGTCCACCATCGTCGGGCACACCACGATCTCGTTGCCCTCGTATACGGCGATCCTGAACGGCGTGTGGGGTGAAACTGCTGGGGTGATCAACAACGTCTACTACCCGGAGACAGCCGACGAATATCCAACGGTGTTCAACACACTGGAGGCGACGTTCGGCGACAACATCCAGACTATGGCCATCGCCAACTGGGTTGACGCCGCCGCTCTTGCAGACGCCGAATCCCTCGGGACTCCAGGCGCGGACGTCGTCCAATACGTCGAGGGTTTCGAGGACGACCCGATCTTTACGAAGAGCGATGACAGGGTCGGCGAGCTGACGGTGCAGGCCATTGAGGGCACGAATCCGGGTTGCGGGGGACCCTGTCCTGTTCCGGACTTCCTCTTCAGCTACTTCGGCGGGGTCGATGAATCGGGGCATGAGTACGGCGGGGGCTCCATAGAGTACGAGCGAGCCCTGAGAAACGTTGACAAGAACGTCGGCGAGATCATGGAGGCGGTGATTGCCTCGGGTGAGGACTGGACCGTGCTCGTGAACACCGACCACGGCCAAGCGACGACGCGCGGCCCTATAGGGGAGCTCGCTCACGGCCTGCAAGACCCTGAGGAAACAACAACATTCGTCATCGCCTGGGACGGGAAGAACCCGACACCGATTTTCGAGCCCGGGGCGATCAACAATCAGTACTCGATCATCGATACCTCGCCCACGGTTCTCGATCTCTTCGGCGGTCCCGACCTTCCGCCGACCTGGTACGAGGGCGTGCCCCTGTCCGAGCACGATGCCAGCACCGTCAAACCTGTCGATCCCGACGGTCTGCGGCCGGCGCTGCTGGACGCGATCGGGATGTACGGCTACCCCGACGTCGTCACCCAGTGGAACCTGACCTGGCGCACGATCTTCGCCACAGGGCCCTACCTTGTGTACAACTTCACCAACGACATCGTCGCCGCAGTTGAGGAGATCCTCCCCAGCCCGTTCGCTGAGTTGATAACGGTGCCGGTCCAAATCATCGGCGATCTCATTTACATGGTGACCAACATCCCCGCGCGCATCGTCGCCAAGATCACCGGCGTCGACACCAGCATCTTCCCGCTGCTGCCCCCGGCGCCGCCGTCACCACCGCTCGCGCCGACAGCGCTGCTCGCTCCATCAGCGCCCGTGATTTCCGTCGGCGACGCGCCGACCGCGGTCGTGTTGACCCCGGACAGCAGCACCGCTTACGTGACCAACGCCCAGAATGCCGTGGCCAACGCCACAGTGTCGGTGATCGACACCAAGAAGCAACAGGTGACCAACTCGGTCCTGACCACCATCAGCGGGGTCGGTGACGGTCCGCACAATGTCGCGGTGAGCCCCAACGGCGGCAGGGGTTACGTCACCAACTACGGCAGCAACACGATGTCCGTCATTGCCACCAATCCCAGCCGCGGTAGGTACAACACCATTCGACACCCTCGACACTGGCGCCAACCCGGCCGGGGTGACAGTCAATGATGACAACAGCATGGTCTACGTGGTGAATCCGGGTGCCAATGATGTGTGGGTGCCGGGGGCGTGCGAGGCCGCGTTGTTAGTGGCTGATCAGGCAACTACCCGGCGATGGATCACAACCTCTACGCGCTCTCGGATCGCCGGCTAGACCCCGGCAGCGCTTCATCTGGGCCGGTTCAAGTGGTCGACAATTTCGCCGACACCTCTTGCGCGGCACGCTTACCCGACGAGATCGCGCCGTCGATGTATCCGTTCCAGTGCGTTGCTGTTTCGGTGCCCGCCCAGTGCACCAGACCATGAGGCTCGCGAAGTTGCGGGCCGAGTTGTGTCCATACGCTGGGGGTCAGATGCGCTCCGTAGCACCCTCCACTCCAGACATCAGCAGTCCAGTCCTTGTCCACGTAGTCGATGGGGTTCTTCGCTGGTTGCCCGAAGCACCTGGCGAAGTGATCGATCACGAGAGTGCGACGGTCGGCCGAGGACAGTGCACTGACCTCGCGGGCGTGGCGGCCTTCGATGAAACCGACGAGCATGCCGTCTTCTCCGTCAGGCGGAGAGTTGTCGAAGGTCATTGAGACGGTGTCGTACGGTGAGATGGAAATACCGTTCAGCCCATGCTGGCGCCAGAATGGCTGAGGGTAGACGGCAACACATTTCATCACCGCACCCATGGGTGTGTTCTGGACCAGTTGTGAGCGTCGCCCCGACAGAGCCGG
>JAHZKD010000322.1 GCA_022600605.1 Actinomycetes bacterium | reverse complement strand
GCGAACGCGACGACAGCAACCAGCCGGTTTGTCCAACCATGGAGTTGACGGCCGGGTTTCTCCTGGTCGTCCACCGGCGGGGCCACCGGCCCATCCTGCGACTGCGCGGAAGGCGAGAACGTGGCGACACTCCTCGGTGTACCGCCGGGCGCCGTCGACGAGCTTGAATCCATCGCATCGAACCGTAGGCCGCTCGCGCCGCCTTATCAAAGCGGATTTCGAACTTCGAGCCCCGGCAAACCTAGGCCTGACCAAACCGAGGCCTGACCAAACCTAGGCCTGACCAAACCTAGGCCTGACCAAACTAGGCCTGACACCGGGTCTTGAGTCGGTGTCTACGTCGCGCTTGGCGCGCAAGACGGGGAACTGGCCCTATGCTGGGCACCGGCATCGACAATGGAGGCTTCCTGATAAATCGTCTATCGCCGATGAGTACTGGGTGACCTGCCAGCCAGTCGGCGCGCCCCATCCCGTCTCCGCGTTCATTGGGGCGCCGCGGGCCCGGGGCTGGATCCACGTCTATTCGGCAGCCGCGGCGATTGTCGCCGGTGCTGCACTGGTGCCCATCGCATGGGTCACGGTGTCCCCGAGGGCCGGTTGGGCAACCCTGGTCTACTCCCTGGGAATCGTGGCGATGTTCGGAATCAGCGCCGCCTACCACCGGCTGCACTGGCGCACACCGGCGACGCAAAAGTGGATGATGCGGTTCGACCATTCGGCGATCTTCGTTTTCATCGCGGCCAGCTACACCCCCTTCGCGCTGTTGGCGATGCCGGCGCCCACCGGCGCCGAAGTTCTCACGCTTGTCTGGGCCGGAGCAACCGCCGGTGTCGTACTCAAGATGTGGTGGCCTTCGGCCCCCCGTTGGGTGGGCCTGCCGCTGTACCTGTTGCTCGGCTATACCGCGATCTGGTTCGCCGGAACTCTGGTCGACGGTGCAGGTCTTGCCGTAGTCGCTCTGTTGGCCCTCGGGGGTGCGTTTTATAGCATCGGCGCCGTTTTCTACGGCTTCCGCTGGCCGAACCCCTGGCCGCTAACGTTCGGCCACCACGAGTTCTTTCACGCATTCACCGCCGCGGCCGCACTGTGCCACTACGCCGCGGCATGGGGCCTCATCATCTAGCCATCTGGCCGAAGCACCCGACTCGGGTTCGCTCTTTGCCGCCGAGAACCCAAGCCCACTCAAGCGGGGACCAACGCCGCGCCCAAGGGATCACGAGTAGTACCTTTGGTCCCTCGTGCAAGAGAACTAATGCCTCATCGACCATGGGCTGTATTCGGCTAGCGTGCTTGTCAACGCCCTGTGAGATCGAGGGCCGACGCTCCATGATTGGGAACCACCATGAGCAATGACACAACCGACCGCCCGGTAACCATCCTGCCCGAAAGTGAATGCTGGCAATTACTCTCAAGCACTCCGATTGGCCGGCTAGTGACCGCTGCCGACGGTATGCCCGAGATCTTTCCCATCAACTTCGCCGTCCAGGACCGCACAGTGCTGTTCCGCACCGCAGAGGGGGCAAAGCTCGTCACCAGTGCCATCAACAAAGAGGTGCTGTTCGAGGCCGACGAATACGGCGTGGACGAAGGTTGGAGCGTGATCATCAAAGGGGTGACCCGCAGCCTGCGCACAGACGAGGAGATCGAAGAAGCCGAGCGCGCCCAACTCCGCCCGTGGACCGCGACGGTCAAGGACCACTACATCCGAGTGCTGCCGACGCGGGTTTCAGGCCGGCGATTCTGTTTCCGCCGCGACGGCGAGGTCAGTCCCCAATAACCCGCCGCGCTGCCGAAACACAGCCAGGCTCCGCGATCAGGGACTACCGGCCCTAGCCTGAAGTTCGGCGAGAGCGCAGAGTCTGGTCATGGCCACCTACGTGTTTCGACTCGCCGGAGCAGCCGCCGTTCTCTATGCGGCGCGTCGGTACTACAGAAACTGGGGCACCACCAAGGAAGAGTGCGGCATGAGCCTTCCCGGTGATGAGTTGGTCCGTCGCCCCTCCGTGCAGTCCACCGAAGGGATATGGATCGACGCTCCGCCGGCAGCGGTCTGGCCCTGGATCGCTCAGATCGGACAGGACCGCGCCGGCTTGTACGGCTTCGAGAAGCTTGAGAAACTCATCGGCCTGGACTACGACACCGCCGACCGGATTCATGCCGAATGGCAACTCCTCGCTCCGGGGGACACTGTTCGACTCGCGCCGATGGGCTGGATGGGTTTACGTCACGGAATCACTTTGGAGATAGTGCAGGTGGTGGATGAGAGCACCCTCGTACTCCGCGGAACTCGGCCAACTTTTCCTTGGGAGACGGTGTGGTCGGTGCACCTCCTTCCCCGCTGGCAGGATCGCTGCCGATTGCTGGTGCGTACCCGCACACGCCTGCGGCACCCTGGGGAGGTCCTCGCTGTCGAACTGGCCGGTCCGGTGATCGCACTGGTAACTCGAGGACTGTTGCTGGGAATCAAGCGCCGAGTCGCCGCGGAGACGATGCGCAATCCGGCCGCACCGCTTGGCCTCAGCTGAGGCCAAGCTCCAACACCTCATCGAAACCGGCCGCCAGGCAGTCGAGGAACACCTCGTAGTCTGGAATAGCACCGGTGTCCACATCAACGCCCAACGTGCACATGTCGACGTAGGTCAACAGCGTAACGTTCACCGCCGAGCCGATGGTCGGGCCGAATGCGTACTGAGTCAACACCTTTGCCCCACCTAGAAATACCGGCACCGGAATCCCCGGCACGTCGCTGCAGAGGAAGTCGACGTTTCGCAGGATCGAACCTATGTACCACCGTGGCATCATGTTCAGCGCGCCGGCGATCCACTGCGTGTAGGGCAGCGACTTCTCGTGCCGCACCTTGCCGGTTCTCTCGTGTACCTCGCGAATCCTTTGCACCGGATCGGCAATGCCGGCCGGCACATCGAACCGCATGATGGTGATCCGATTGCCGCCTATCGCGTCGCCCTCCGCACGCAAGCTCATCGGCATCGTCAGGTGAAGTTCGCCGACTGCTACGCCGTGCTTTTCGTGGTAGCGCCGCAGCCCTCCGGCTACCCCCGCGACGAAGGCGTCGTTCAACGCTCCGCCGCCCTTATGGGCAGCGGCCCGCATTTGCGCAAAGGGGACCTCAAGTACACCGAGCTGACGGACCAGGCTGCGTTTGCTCATCAACGGCGAGCCTCTACGGTTCACCGGTCGCATCGTCCGGTAGACCGATGCAGCCAGTTCGACCGCCGAGGACACAGTCTCGACCGGCCGCAAGACGCTCTGGGACAGAAGCTTTGGAAGCTTCGGAGCCGCCTTCAGAGTGCCCGTTAACACGTTGCTGACCAAGCGGGCGTCGTATCGCGCGGTTTCGCGGTATCCGCGCAGCCACGGCGGCTCGGGCACTTCGGGCAGTGCCGCCACCGGTGCGGGCCGCTCGTGTACCTCCGACAAGTCGAAGAGAGTCATCGCAATCTGGACGCCACCGACCCCGTCGGTCAGCGCGTGATGAAACTTGAGGACCATTGCTGCACTGCCATTTTCGAGTCCATCTACCAGCGTGGCTTCCCAGAGCGGGCGGGCCCGGTCGAAGTCCTCCATTGCCGCGACACGTGCCATTTCCAGCACCGTATCTATGGTGGCCGGTGGAGGTGCGGTGACTCTACGCATGTGGAAGTCGAGGTCGAAGTCCGGGGCGTCTTCCCACCTGGGTGGCGCAGGTGGTGGAGACGGGACAACTCGCTGTCGCAGCATCGGCACTGTGCCGGAGACCAGGCCGAAGCGATCACGCACCTCGCCCCAGTCCGGTGATCGGTCAAGCAGGATCACCGTGACCACCGTCGACCGTAGTCGCGGATCGCTCTCCATCGCCCAGGTGAAGGCATCGCTGTTGCGCATGAACTCCGTCATTGGGGCTCACCATTGAGCCGCGCCGGTCCATCCGCGAGGCGCCGCACCCCCTCTTCGATCCCGCGGGCGAGCGCATCGACATCGGGTGCACCGTCGTAGTCAGCGGTGATGCCGAAGGAGAACCGACCGGCGTAGCTGAGCATCGCAATACCGGTGCGCAGTTGGAGCGCGATCGGCGGTATCGGCAGGATGTCTAACACCTCGCGACCCAGTACTCGTTGCCGCCCGCGGGGGCCCGGCACATTAGTCGCCAATGCCGTTACCGACTTCTGCGGCATTCGGGTGAGGAGTCGAATCGCCCACGCCGAGAGGGCAAAAGGAATGTTGCCGGCAGCGGCGACCACGGCGCCGCCGCCCTCTCGTTGGCCGCTCTCTTTGGCCTCAATCAGCCGTCGGTGCACGATCTCCAGCTGCTTGATCGGGTCAGGTTCATCCACCGGCAGCAGGGGCAGCATCGCCGACACCTGGTTGTCGGTGACGTCGAAGTCGTCTGCCGAGCGCATCGATACCGGTACCAACGTGCGCAGTGCGTGCGGTCCGGGTGTCTCACCGCGTTCGAGCAACATGGTCCGATAACTGCTGGTGATGGCCGCCAACGCCACGTCGTTGAGTGTCACGTCGAAGTCCCGGCACACCTTGTTCATGACTGCGAGGTCAACGATCGCGGCGCGGTAGCGGCGCATCCCGGTGACTGGTCCGTTCAGCGAGGACTCCTGGTCGGCGCTCAGCACGCGGGCCACCAGCTCGGCGGCGCCGACCACCGCGTGTTCGGCGGTGCTGGTGGCGGCGAGCGTCGCACGCCAAGCGTCGTTCATCCAGGTGAACGGGTTGAGCCTGGGGCGTAGCAGGCCAATGATGGAGGGCCGCGATTCTCGCGCGACGCCGACATCGCTGGCAAAAGTGTCGCCGCCGTGTCCGTCGCTCATTTTCGCGAGCATCTGCGTCGCGGCGATACCGTCGGCGATGCAGTGGTGGATCTTCACCAGCATCGCCCACCGGTTATCCGCCAGCCCCTCGATGATCCAGCACTCCCATAGCGGCCGGTCCCGGTCGAGTCGTCGCTCCATGATGCTGGCAATCATCGTGAACAGCTCGGCCTCGTCACCTGGGTGTGGCAGCGCGATGCGATGGAGATGATGCGCGATGTCGAAATGGGCATCATCGACCCATTCCGGCGCGCCCAGATCGAATGGCCGGGTGTGAAGCACCTGCATGAATCGTGGAGTTGCCCGTGCGCGTTCACCGAACGCGGACACAAGCTCACCGTAGTCAGGAGGCGGACCTTCGATGATCGATACGGCACCGACCGCAAGACTCACGTGGGGATCAGAATCCTCGGCCTGAAGGAAGCTGGCATCAAGGGAGGTCAGATGCTCCATAGCCTGACCATGCGCCTTAGGTCGGTCATCGTGGCAGGGTCGCAAGTCCTCAACCCATAGGGACAATGTCTGTAATGGCCGCGCGGCAGTGTCATCGCAGTCATCGCAGCCCAAGAATTCCGCGCCGATGAGCGGGACCAATGTTACTCAGAACCGATTCCAGCAGCCTGCCGTAGGCGGTGCCGTCCTTGAGGAAATCCAACAGTTCGTGCTGCCGAAGGTAGGCGTCGAGTCGACGCTCGATCGGCCAATTCCCGTAGGTGCCGCGGGCGAACTGCGACTTCAGAAACTTCCACGACAGCTCGTCGTATTCCGACGCGCCCCAAGACGCTACAGACATCGCCTCCGGCCTCATCGATCTAGCGGTCGTCATACTGCTGACCGTAGTTGCGGCTGAGAACCCACGATAGAGGCGAAGGTCATCACAGAGCCGGAAAGCTCTCCGTAGCAATCACACTCGATCCACCGCCGCTGGCCGAGTCCGACCTTCTGAGTCGCCAGCGATCAGATCGCGACCGATACGAGTGACCTTCGACCCTGGCTGCTTACCTGGCGCCGTGGGAGGTTGGGGTTGGGTAGCGGCAGCGGGCCGACGCTACGAGAGGACACTGAATGGCAGACATGGGTGGGTCACAATACGTTCGCTTCTTCGAGGAAGTCGGCATCGACGACGTGCCGCTCGTCGGCGGCAAGAACGCCTCGCTCGGCGAGATGTACCAGAAGCTGTCCGGGCAGGGGGTCCGCATCCCCAACGGGTTCGCCACAACCGCCGAGGCCTACCGCTACATGTTGGAGAGTGCGGGTGCCTGGGATCGGCTGCACGCCGAGCTTGACGAGATCGACCCGGACGATGTCACCGCGCTGGCGCGCAAGGCCAAACGCGCCCGAGAGATCGTCTACGGCGCCGGGCTCCCCGATGACCTGGCCGCTCAAATCCTGGACGGCTACCGCAGGCTCCGGGACGAGTACGGCGAGGACGTCAGTCTCGCGGTACGAAGCTCGGCGACCGCCGAAGACCTGCCAACGGCGAGTTTCGCCGGCCAGCAGGACACCTATCTGAACGTCAAGGGTGCCGAGAGTCTTCTGGACGCGTGCCGCCGTTGTTTCGCCAGCCTGTTCACCGATCGCGCTATCCACTACCGCATCGACCAGGGCTTCGACCACTTCAAGGTGGCGCTGTCGATCGGCGTAATGAAGATGGTGCGCTCCGACATCTCTTCGTCGGGTGTGATGTTCTCCATCGACACCGAGTCGGGCTTTCCCGACGTCGTGTTCATCACGGGCGCCTACGGTCTCGGTGAGAATGTCGTTCAGGGCGCCGTCGACCCCGACGAGTTTTACGTCCATAAGCCGACCTACCTGGCCGGCCACCGCGCTGTGCTGCGCCGTCTCATCGGCGATAAAGCGGTGAAGATGATTTTCGTCGAGGGCGGGACGAAGGACCCGGTACGCAACATCCCCACACCGAAGGCCGACCGCGCCCGGTTCTGTATCACCGACGAGGACGTGGTGGAGCTGGC
>JAHZKD010000321.1 GCA_022600605.1 Actinomycetes bacterium | reverse complement strand
TCGCGACCTTGCCTGGGTCGATATCGACACCAACGACGTGGTGGCCCAACTCCGCCATCCCCACCGCGTGGGTGGCGCCCAGGTACCCAGTGCCAAAGACGGTGCATCTCATACTGCTTCTATAGGCAACCGCGGTGAGCGCGCAGGTACGCGACACTGAGCAGCGGGCCAACAGTAGGTGACAAATGCTCGCCGGACGCGCGTAAGGTCAACCGTCGCCGAAGTCCTCAAACAATTCGCTGCCACCGCTGCTTGATGAGCCCGAGCTGGCACCACCGGCGGAACTCGACCCACCACCGGAACTGGCACCACCGGCGGAACTCGACCCACCACCGGAACTGGACCCACCACCGGCGGAACTGGACCCACCGGAACTGGACCCACCGGAACTGGCACCACCGGCGGAACTCGACCCACCACCGGGATTGGGGCTGGGACTGCCGCTTGCTGCCTGTGCCGGCTGCGGCGACTGCGGCCCCTGCGTCGCTTGGGGTGACTGCGGCCCCTGCGTCGCTTGGGGTGACTGCGGAGTCTGGGGGGGTTGCGCCGCTTCAGACACCTCAGGAACCTGCGGCACTTCCGGAGCCTCAGGAACCTGCGGCACTTCAGGAACCTCCGGAATCTGCGGCACTTCAGGAACCTCCGGCACTTGCGGCACTTCCGGCACCTCAGGCACTTCCGGCACCTCGGGCACCTCGGACACCTCGGACACCTCAGGCACTTGCGGCACTTCAGGCACTTGCGGGTCCGGCGATTCGGGTTCCGACGGTGCCTCCGGTGCGCTCGGAAGCCCAGGCGAGCTGAGCTGTGGCGCTGCCCACTGCGGCCACTGGGGGTCTGGCAGCACGATCACCGGCGGCGGCAACACCACCGGGGGGAGGGCAACGGGGGGAGTGGCCGCCGGGGGTGGTGCTGCGGGGGCGGGGGGCGGCACGACCGGTGCGCGAGCTGGTAGGGCAGGCGCGACCAGTGCGGGAGCCTGCTCCACGAACACCGTCCGCGGCACCTGCTGAGCCACGGGCACCGGCGGTCTGATGGTTTCGGCCGGCGGCGAATCGACCGGCCGTTGAGCCGCCTGGGCGGGTTCCGGAACCCGACTGCTGGGCACGATGTTGCTCTGAGCCGGGCTGGGGCGTTGGTCGGCCGTCGGGCGGATGGTGATAGCCAACGAAATGGCCAGGGCCACAACGCCGATAACGAAAACGGAGGTCAGTGCGCTGCCGACCAGTAGAAAAGGTTTGCGATCTTCCTCTGCCGGCCGTGCTTCAGTTTGTGCATACTCGTCGACCCTGCCGTCTACGCGTTGGGCACCCAACGGGGCCAGTTGCGTTTCGGCACCGGCCAGGCTGGCATGCCCCGGCCCGGCTGTGATGCCTTCGGGATCCTTGGAGTACGCCAGGCCAACTGTGGACGTCTCAAAAATGGGCGCCGTAGCCGAGGCCAGCGCCGCTCCACGGGCCAACGCCAACTCGGCGTCTTCGGGTGCATTGATTGGGAGGGCCACAAGACGCTCGAGGTGTGCCTTCACCGAGCTGACCTCGACGCCGGAGCCGACTACGAACACTCCTTGTGGCGGAGCCTCCTGGGCAACCACAGCCTCAGCTAGCTCGGCCAGCACTGCGGATGGACCCGCGCCGTGCAGTGTGCGGCTGAGCACGTTGACCACTGAACCGTCGTCGCTCTGAACCACCGACAGCGTCGCGATGTCACGATTGACGAAGAGCAGCGCGGTCGTGTCATACCCGACAGCCCTACCGACGGCCTGTGCGAGTGAAGCGGCAGCGCGCCCCTCGGGGCACAGCATCACCTCGTCGATGCCATCGGCGGCCAACGCATCGCGTAGCGCGGCCGCTCCGGCGGGGTCACTACAGCAGACGCCGATCGACTTGAGGTGATGTCCTGCCGCTTGTGCGCTCTCTTTGGTACCAAGCACCGCCGAGACAACTTGAGCGGCGACGTTTGCTGAACCCTCCGCCGATGCGACATCGAACACATCGTGATCGACGGTCACCCCGTCAGCATTTTCACCCTCGACCAGCACCATGCGGACCGTCGTAGGCGTCAAGGACACACCTAATACGATATCCACGAACCCTCCGTCTATATTTGCTGCTAGCTATCCAGCGTCGTCGCATCTTCGGTCACAAAAAGCCCGCGACTAGATACTTCATCGTTCCCAACAGCTGCGTCGTTACACCCGACGGCGTTAGCTGGGGCCCCGATTCGCCCCTTCTGGAGCCAACCACAACCGCGCCGCTCGGCTTGAGCTTGCGCGGAGCCCTCGGTCAGATTTCGTCGAGGCTCTCCGGGCGCACGCCAGGTATTCCCGGACGGCGCGACGGAAGGTGCCCGTGCACGCCCTCGGCGTACGCGGTTTCTGCGTGCTGGGCGAAGTCGACGCCGGCGGTCTCGTCTTCGGCGCTGACTCGGAATCCGAGCACCCGGTCGATCAGCTTGGCCAATAGATAGGACACCGCAAACGCGTATAGCGCTACGACGACCGCGGCAAACACCTGCTTGCCGAGCTGGAGGAAGCCGCCACCGTAGAGGAGACCCTGGGGCCCCTCGGTCATCACCTCGGTGGCCAGCAGCCCGATCAGCACGACACCGACGACGCCGCCGACGAAGTGCACGCCGACGACGTCGAGCGAGTCGTCGTAGTTCCATCGAAACTTCAGACCTATCGCGAAC
>JAHZKD010000320.1 GCA_022600605.1 Actinomycetes bacterium | reverse complement strand
GGCGGAAATGCGTACAGCTCCGGAGGCATCCAGCTGTACCAGCTGTTGACGATGATGACGTCGGGTCGGGCGCGCTTGACTACCTCGATGGTCTCAGCATCGACCCGCTCGGTCAGATGCACCGGTATTCCCTGTTCCCGCGCGAGCTCTTCAACAGATGACGACCAGATAGCTTTGTAGGACTGTTCGCTGGCCGGATGGGTCACAGCGAGCGGGACCTCGTGGCCAAGATCGATCAACGCTTGGAGGGTCTCGCGTCCCCAGGTCTGAAAACCGAACGACACGATACGCATGACCCGTCCCCTCTCATCATTGCCAAACGGTGAAGCCACTGGCTGAGCGCACAAAGTGCCCGAGGGCCCCTGCTGATCGCGAGGGGTCCTCCCCAGCGCGAGCCAGACGATACGCCTGATAGCCTAGGCTAGCCTAAATTCAGCGCAGGTCCATGACATCGAAGGAGTTCGGGTGCGCCCAACGATGGTGATCTCAGGCCAGGCGAGATTGTCGCTACCACTGTCGACCCTGACGTGCCATTGGTCCCGGTGAAACGGTCATGGGTTTGTTGGGGAGGGTATGGCTGCCGCTGGTGATCGTGGTGGTAGTGGCCATCGCGGGATTCACCGTGAACCGAGTCCGTGGATTCTTCGGCTCTGAACCAGTGATGGTCGCGCCCGACACCGTCGCCACCGAATCTACGTCGCTCGATCCGAAAACAATCACCTACGAGGTCTTCGGTCCGCCGGGGTCCGTGGCCGACATCAACTACCTCGACCCCGACATCGAGGCGCAAGGCGTGGAAGACGCGGCGCTGCCGTGGGAACTGACACTGAGCACCACAGCGCCGTCGGCAGTTGCCAACGTCGTCGCGCAGGGTAACAGCACCTCCATCGGGTGTCGGATCATCATCGACGGGAAAGTCAAAGATGAGAAGGTCTCCAATGGCGTAAACAGCCAGACGTTTTGCTTGGTGAAGTCTGCGTGACAGAGCCGAAGAACCGAATGTCCACCGACGCCCCAGCGGCGCCGAAGCACGCGGACCGGACAGGTATCGCGCTGCTCATCCGCCGCCTGGCGGTGCCGATCATCCTCGCCTGGACCGTCCTCATCGGCGTGCTCAATATCAGCGTTCCGCAGCTAGAGATTGTCGGCCAGATGCGCGCAGTGGCGATGAGCCCCGAAGATGCGCCGTCAGTCATCGCGATGAAGCGAATCGGTGACGTATTCAACGAGTTTCAATCTGACAGCGCGATCATGATCGTTCTGGAAGGCGAGCAAGAACTCGGGGAAGAAGCGCAACTTTTCTATGATCAGATGGTTGCCGCCCTCGAAGCTGACTCCCAGCATGTCGAAGCCGTGCAGGACTTCTGGGGGGAACCCCTCACCGAGGCGAGCGCACAGAGCCCGGATGGGAAAGCGGTAAACCTACAGGTCTATCTGGCCGGTAAACAGGGCCAGATGCTGGCCAACGAATCCGTTGCCGCCGTGCAGGAGATCGTGGCAGGTATTCCGCCGCCGGAAGGGGTGAAAGTCCACGTTACCGGCCCGGCCGCGCTCGTCGCTGATCAACAGATCGCCGGTGACCGAAGCCTACGAGTGGTCGAAATAGTCACCTTCGTGGTGATCACAGCAATGCTGTTGTACTTCTTCCGATCACTTGTCACGGTCGCGCTGGTCTTGGGCATGGTCGTGTTATCGCTCGCGGCTGCTCGCGGCGCCGTCGCCTTCTTGGGTTATCACGAGTTCATCGGACTCTCCACGCTTGCCACTACGCTTGTGGTGACAGCGGGAGTCGCGGCCACAACCGATTACGCCATCTTCTTGATCGGTCGCTATCAGGAGGCACGCTCCAGCGGCCAAGATCCGGAATCTGCCTACTACACCATGTTCCGCGGAACAGCTCACGTGGTGCTCGCCTCGGGGCTCACCATCGCGGGGGCAATTTTCTGCTTGCAGTTCACCCGCCTGCCCTACCTACGCTCGTTAGCGATCCCGTTGGCCGTCGCCATGGTCGTGGTGGTGCTGGTCGCGCTGACGTTGGGGGCTGCGATGGTCACCGTGGCCAGCCGGTTCGGTCTGCTTGAACCGAAACGGCAGCTCCGGGTGCGGGGTTGGCGTAAGGTCGGCGCCGCCGTGGCACGTTGGCCCGGCCCGATCCTGATTGTGGCAACTGGACTCTCTCTGATCGGCCTGCTTGCGTTGCCGGGCTATGAAGCCAGTTACAACGACCGGAACTACCTGCCCGCAGATCTGCCCGCAAACCAGGGTTACGCTGCCGCAGAACGACACTTCTCCCCGGCCCGGATGAATCCCGAACTCCTCATGGTCGAAAGCGACCACGATTTGCGAAACCCGGCCGACTTCCTGGTCATCGAGAAAATCGCCAAGTCAGTCTTCAATCTGGACGGAATTTCCCAGGTGCAAGCGGTCACCAGGCCCCAGGGGACCCCTATCGGTCAGGCGTCTATCCCCTTCCAGCTCAGCATGGCGGGCGTACCGATGGCGATGAACATGCCGTATATGCGCGATCGCGTTGCCGACATGCGCGACATGGGTGACCAGATGCTGACCGTGATCAACAGCATGGAGGCGATGCTCGAGCTGATGAGACAGATGGCCAGTTCCACTGATTCCATGACCGGCAAGATGCAGACAATGGCCGAAAATGTCGCCGACATAAGAGATCAGGTGGCAAATTTCGACGATTTCTTCCGGCCTATCCGAAACTACTTCTACTGGGAACCGCACTGCTACAACATCCCCATTTGCTGGGCGCTGCGGTCGCTGTACGACTCCATCGACGGCATCAACACGATGACCGATGACTTACAGAAAATGCTGCCCGACATGCAACAACTGAACGCGCTGATGCCGCAGATGCTGACGCTGGTGCCGCCGATGATCTCCACCATGAAGAGCATGAGGGTGATGATGCTGACCATGCAGGCCACCATGGGTGGGCTGCAGGACCAGATCGACGCGATGATGGACAACTCCTCCGCGATGGGCAAGGCCTTCGACACCGCCAACAACGACGACTCGTTCTACCTGCCTCCGGAGGCATTCGAGAACGAGGAGTTCCAGCGCGGAATGGAGATGTTCCTGTCACCCAACGGGAACGCGGTGCAGTTCATTGTCTTCCACGAAGGCAATCCAATGTCACCCGATGCCATGGCTCGGGTCGACGCGATCAAGAACGCCGCTAAGCAGGCCATCAAGGGATCGCCGTTGGAGGGCTCGAGAATATACCTGGCCGGCACCGCCTCGATTCTCAAGGACATGTCGGATGGGAACAGATACGATCTGCTGATCGCCGGAATCGCCTCGCTGAGTTTGATATTCATCATCATGCTCATCATCACCCGAAGTCTGGTGGCCGCCGCCGTCATCGTGGGCACCGTGGCCTTGTCGCTGGGCACGTCGTTCGGTATCTCAGTGCTCATCTGGCAACACATCCTGGGAATCGACCTACATTGGCTGGTGCTCCCGATGTCGGTGATAATCCTGCTGGCCGTCGGGGCCGACTACAACCTGCTACTGGTGTCGCGCCTCAAGGAGGAGATCCACGCGGGGTTGAAAACCGGAATCATCCGCGCCATGGGTGGAAGCGGTTCGGTGGTGACCGCCGCCGGACTGGTCTTCTCCTTCACGATGATGTCAATGGCGGTAAGCGAACTCGTCGTGATCGGGCAAGTAGGTACCACGATCGGGCTGGGCTTGTTGTTCGATACGTTGGTGGTCCGGGCCTTCATGACGCCATCCATCGCAGCGCTGCTCGGCCGCTGGTTCTGGTGGCCACAGAACGTGCGTACTCGCCCATTGCGGCGCCAGCTAGCGTCAACGTGACGCACCTCTCGAAGCGTCGGGAACTGACTGCACTGGCCGAGCTTGCCATCGAAGACCTATACGAAGCCGACCCACAGATCGCGAACCTACTGCTGGAGGAGCACCGATACCAATCTCGTACTCTGAATATGCTGGCTGCCTCAAGTCCGTCGGATGCTTCCACCGCGATAGCGGGCGGCATCAGCTTCCCAGCGGTGACGGCTGAGGGGTATCCCGGCCGACGCTTCCATTCTGGCGCTGAGAATGCCGACGCCCTAGAGGACTTGGCTGCCGAAAGGGCCAAGCGGATTTTCTCTGCACGCCATGCGAACGTGCAGCCGCACTCAGGCTCCTCGGCAAATTTGGCGGTCATGTTCTCCATACTGAATCCGGGCGAAACGGTACTGGGCCTACACCTGGATTCGGGCGGGCACCTCACGCACGGGGCGCACGCATCAGTAACCGGTAAGTACTTCCGGACCGTTCATTATGGCCTCGATGCCTCAGGGCACATCGATCTGGAGCAAGTCCGCACCAAAGCACTGAAACATCGTCCGCGGCTGATCATCTGCGGTGCGAGCGCCTATCCTCGAAAAATCGATTTCGCCGCCTTCCGGGAGATCGCCGACGAAGCCGGCGCGCTGCTACTCGCCGACATCAGCCATATCGCTGGGCTTGTCGTCGCCGGCGAGCATCCGAGCCCGATCGATATCGCGGACTTCACCACCACCAGCACGTACAAGCAGCTGCGCGGCCCGCGCGGCGGACTCATACTGTTGGGCGAACGCGGCCCAGACCGTGCTTTCGACCGAGCTCTCGGAGATGTTGGTCTGACGTGGTCACGGAGCATTGACAAATCAGTATTCCCAGGCACCCAGGGGACACCCAGTTTCTCCAACATAGCGGCCAAGTGCGTTGCATTCGAGAAAGCGAGGAGACCCGGCTTCAGCTCTTGGGTGCGCAAGGTGGTAGACGATGCGAGTCTTCTCGCCAGTCATTTCTGTGCTGCTGGCCTAGATCTCCTCACTTCTGGCACCGATACTCATCTTCTGGTGGTGGACTTACGAGACACTCTGAGCATCAGCGGATATCTCGCCGAGAAAGCGTTGGAGCAGTGCGGATGCCTTGCAAACAGAAACCGCGTACCCAATGACCACCGTCCAGCCGCTGTCGCCAGCGGTTTGCGGATCGGCACCAATCATCTAGCCGCACGAGAACTGAGCGACGAAGACGTATTGACCTGTGCTGAGACCATTGTGCGAATCTTGTTGAACATAAGAGCGACATCCGATACAACCTACGAACTCGACCCGGCGATCAGCGACGAGGCGGCAGCCGTCATCTCGAGCGTTTGTGCACGGAACCCGTTGCGAACACTGTGATCTGACCCAGCAACTGCCTCAGGGGCACCACACCGGCGGATCGCTACGCCACCCAATAGGCCTGGGCCTTGATCGCGCGGCGCGAAATCCGGTACTCATCGCGCAGCACCCTGGCCACCGCGCGGGTGGTCCGGTTGTCACAGGCGACCCAACCGAAATAATCCGGAGCGTCAAAGCTCCCCGCGCTGACCGCCCGCACCAAGGCTTCACCGGAGTTCACCCGGTCGATCCACGCCACATCCGCGCCGCCGACCACCGGCAGATCCCGGTCGCTATCGCGCCCGGCCTCGAGGAACACTTTCGCCGGGACCTCACCGATCGCTTCCAACAACGAATTGACAGCCGGCAGCGACGCGGTGTCACCGACAATCACATAACCGGCCGGCCGGGGCTCTGGGAGGCTGAAGTTACTGCCCAATGCCGTCGCCGAGATGGTGTCGCCAGCTTGCGCCTTCTCGGCCCATCTGGATGCAATACCGTCGTGCAGGGCGAACTCGACGTCGAAGCAGTCGGTCGCCGGGTCTGGGTTGACAATCGTGTAACCGCGTTGGTGCACCCGCTCACCATCGGGGAACCACATCCTGATCCACATCGTCGGATGGGGCTCACGATCGGTCAGGAATCCACCGCCAGCAAATTTCAACTGTAAGTAGTTGTCACTGATACGGCGAGTTCCTTTCACGGTCAGCTCGTAATCGCCGGCGCGCATCAACTTGAGCACCGCGCCCTGCCACCCCCTCGATGCATTGGCCACAGCCATCCGCACCCCCTCTCGCATCTAAGAAATTAGGGCAGCATAACCTCTGCCTAGGATCTAGATGTTAGGTTATCCAACACTAATGTCGAGTGGGGACTGTCGACCGGATCTGACGAGGGCAGGGAGGAAGCGTGGCGGCTGCGCCGACAACGCGGGTAGACCCCGACACCGCAAGCCGCTTCGCGACGTGCTGCCTGGCCCTGGGCCTGTCTGTCAAAGGTCGTCGCCGGCCTGCCGACTTGGATGCAGCCCGGTCCGGCTTCGCCGCTCTCACCAGCGTTGCACATGACCAGTGCGATGGCTGGGTGGGGCTGGCCGTGGCTGGGGACATCAACGAGCACGTGCTCAGCGCCATCTGCAGTACCGCCCACACCGCCGGCGCTCTGCGAGAGGAAGTAGGCCTTAGTCCCGATGCGCTCGGTTTCGGCTACGACAGCGGGTTGTACCTTCAGTTCCGGGCATGTGAGCCGGACGGTTTCGCGTTGGCACTGGCAGCAAATGCGGTTCGGCGCGGGAAGCTCGCCCACGCACATGGTCTGATCGTCGACGTCGCCTCGCGTAGTACTTTCTCGATCGAAGCACGTTGGATGCATGCCGCAGTCCATTACCGGGCCCAGCGGTGGTCGGATGTGGTCGCGTTGCTGACGCCGTTGGTGGGTGAGGCAAAGCCCGCTCTGGATACGCTGGTCGCACATGCCGTTCGGATAACGCTGGGAATCTCGCTGGCGCGCCTGGGCATGTTCGCACCCGCGTTGTCATACCTCGAAGATCCGTCGGGCCCGATCGAGCTAGCCGCTATCGACGGAAAGCTCGCCAAGGCTTTGGCCCTGCGCAGCCACGGCGCGGACGAGGAAGCAGCCGACGTGCTGCACGAGCTGTATGCCAGTCACCCAGACCACGCCATGATCGAAGAAGCACTGGCAGATCCCACCTTCGGCTTCGTCACGACCACCGCAGCGCGTATCGCGGCCCGCAGCGATGCCTGGGACCCCGCCACCGAGCCCAGCGAAGCCGATTTCATCGACCCTGGCGCAAAGGAGCGCAAGGCTGAGCTGCTGTCACTTGCCGAACAGCAACTCGCCGAGTTCATCGGCCTCGACGAAGTGAAAACACAAGTCGCCCGGCTGAAGAGCTCGGTCGCGATGTCACTGCTCCGCCAGCAACGAGGGCTCGCGGTAGCCCAGCGAACCCACCATCTTGTGTTCGCCGGACCGCCGGGCACCGGAAAGACCACCATTGCCCGGGTGGTCGCCAAGATCTACTGCGGCCTGGGACTGCTGAAGCGCGAGAACGTCCGCGAGGTGCACCGGGCGGACCTGGTGGGACAGCACATCGGCGAAACCGAAGCCAAGACGAACGCCGTGATCGACAGTGCACTCGACGGGGTTCTTTTCCTCGACGAGGCGTATGCGTTGGTGTCAACCGGGGCGAAGAACGACTTCGGGCTGGTGGCCATCGACACCATGCTGGCGCGGATGGAAAACGACCGCGACCGCCTGGTCGTCATCGTTGCGGGCTATCGCAGCGAATTGGATCACTTCCTCGACACCAATGAGGGCCTCCGCTCCCGATTCACCCGGTCCATCGACTTCCCTTCCTACAGTCCTTCCGAGCTGGTGGAGATTGCCACCGCGATGGCCAAAGCAAGAGACAGTGTTTTCGACGACGCCGCCTGTACGGAAATGCTCGCGGTATTCGACGCGCTTTGTGCATCGGAAAGCCCGGACACCCGCGGAATTGAGCGGCGCCGCATCGATATCGCGGGCAACGGACGTTTCGTCCGCAACATCGTGGAGCGGTCCGAAGAAGAACGCGAGCACCGATTGGACACACGTCCGCCCGCCGAGTCCATCGCCGGCGGGGAGGACCTCACCGATCAGGAACTGATGACGATCACTATCGATGACGTGCGGACATCGATCGCGGCTCTGCTGAGTGGACTCGGGCTACGGGTACCTTCGTGAATGATCAAGACTCCCAGCGACGGTCCTTCACGTCTCGAACCCCGGCCAGTTCAGAACCCGAGCGTGTGCGCTATCGCCGTGGATTCGTCACTCGCCATCAGGTGTCGGGTTGGCGGTTCGTCATGCGCCGCATCGCCTCTGGTGTAGCGCTCCACGATGCGCGGATGCTCGTCGACCCATTACGCACCCAGTCGCGTGCGGTCGCGGTCGGCGCTCTTTTGGCGATCACTGGCCTCGTCGGAAGCTTCGTATTTTCGTTGATCCGCCCAAACAGCGACCCCGGTAACGACATCGTCTTGGCA
Source organism: Actinomycetes bacterium (assembly GCA_022600605.1). GTDB lineage: Bacteria > Actinomycetota > Actinomycetes > Mycobacteriales > Mycobacteriaceae > Mycobacterium. Next base: position 28,983 of record JAHZKD010000320.1, on the reverse strand, counting down.
GACAGGTCCACCTCAGCGCTCTACGTTCACCTCGGCGATCGCCTACACCCGTTGCTCAACCTCACATCAGGCCGTCTCATCGCTGGATCCGCGGTCAACCCCACCATGGTTCGCAGCACCGAACTCGATCAGTTCGTCCGTGGAAACCTTGTGGGCATCCCGGGGGCACCCAACCGGGTGGTCCAGAACTCGACACGGGACTCCGACTGGACCGTATGCGACGGCCGCGAGGGCACTACCGTAATCGCCGGCCCGCCCCATATGAGCAACGGCCGGGCAACCGATCTTCCCCCAGGGGGCGGCATCCTCGCCGTCGCCGCCCCCGAGAACACATGGCTGCTCTGGGACGGTCGGCGCAGCCCAATCAATCTGAACGACCGGGCGGTGACGACCGCATTGGGGCTGGACATGGTGGCACCGCCACTCGCGATCGACATCGGACTGTTTAACCTGATTCCGGAGGCCCCCGCGCTCACAACTCCGGTCATCACGGAGGCCGGCAGTCAGCCACGATTTGAGCTTCCGGTTGCGGCACCGGTCGGTGCGGTCGTGACGGCCTACGCTCCCGACAGCACGTCGCTGTACTACGCAGTGCTGCCGGAGGGACTTCAACCTATAAGCCGGGTACTGGCGACGATGCTTCGCAACGTCGACTCCTACGGTCTGACTCAGCCACCACGGCTCAGTGCAGACGAAGTAGCGCGGATGCCGGTCTCGGAGGCAATCGACACAAGTGCCTACCCTGCCCAGCAGGTAAACCTCACCAACCCCGAAATCGCACCGGTGACGTGCGCGCGATGGACCTGGCAACAGGAGGCCAGCATCCCCACTCTCACGCTTCTCTCGGGCTCCTCACTGCCGCTGACTGATTCGTCGCAGACGGTGGAACTCGTCAGCGGAGGACCTAGCGGGGTAGCACATCAGGTGGCGATGCCACCCGGCAGCGGGTACTTCGTGGCCACTACCGCCGGCCAGTTCTGGTTGTCCGACACGGGTGTTCGATACGGGATCGCCGCTGACGATCCCACCTTCGACCCCGCCGCAGCCCTGGGACTGGAGGCACCGCCGCTTCCGATAGCGCCGGCGATACTGTCATTGTTCGCCCCCGGACCCACCCTGTCGCGCGCCGATGCCCTACTGGCGCACGATGGCCTGGCGCCCGGCCCACAGCCTGCTCGCCGAGTTCAGGGGCACCCATGAGCAGACTGATCTTCGACGCGCATCCGCGACAGCAACCTCCACCCGCGCCTAAGGGTGCCATCGCCATCGAACCGCCGCCCGAGTTGCCTCGTTTGGTCCCTCCGTCGCTGCTCCGGCGCGCACTGCCCTATATGATCGTGATTCTCATCGTGGGGATGATCATCGCCCTCTTCGCGACAGGCATGCGGCTCATCTCACCCCAGATGCTGTTCTTTCCGTTTGTACTGTTGCTGGCGGCGACGGCGCTCTACCGCGGGACCGACAACAAGCTCCGTACTGAGGAGATCGATGCCGAACGTGCCGACTACCTGCGCTACCTGGCGGTGATCCGCGAGAACATTCGAGTCCGCGCAACGCAACAGCGGGAAGCCCTTGAGTGGTCACATCCCGATCCGCGGTCCCTGAGCGTCATCCCCGGCACACCGCGGCAATGGGAACGTGATCCACACGACCCGGACGTCTTGGTGATCAGGGCGGGCCGACACGACGTTGCACTCGACACGGCCCTGCGGGTAAAAGACGCAGCGGATGAGATCGACCTCGAGCCGGTTTCGCATGCTGCCCTGCGTAGCCTCCTCGACACACAGCGGACCGTGCGGGACGCACCTCGAGCCATGGACTTCGCAAAACTGTCACAGATCACCGTCACCGGTGACCGAGACGAAGTTCGGGCCTCCTTGCGTGCCTGGATCGCACAGGCAGTGACCTGGCATGACCCCAGCGTGCTGACAGTAGCGATGGCCTCGCCCGATCTCGATACCGCTTCCTGGTCCTGGCTGAAATGGTTGCCCCACACGGATATTCCCGGCGAGCTGGACGGCGCTGGGCCGGCCCGCTACCTGAGCGAAAGCTACGAGGACCTCGACACCGTCCTCGCCGGCTTGTTGGGCGACCGCGCGCCGTTCTCAGCTGCAACCACCGACCACCCCCGCAAGCATGTGCTGATGATCGTCGATGATCAGCAGCACAATCCCGAGTGCTCGGCCGTGACGGTTCCCGCCGCCGGACTCGCGGGGGTGACTGTCGTTCACCTCACCGACACGGCGCCCGACGGAGACCAGTACCACGACCCGGAGCGCCCGATCCTCAGGATTGCAGACGGCCGGATTGACCTGTGGCAGTCGGGCCACTGGCAGCGCTACGTGGATACCAGCGACACGCTCAGCGTCGACGAGGCACGACATGTGGCCCGCCGCCTGTCACGTTGGGACTCCAACCCTGCCCATGCCGGTTTACGCTCTGCGGCCAACCGTGGGGCCACCTTTTCGGCACTGATGGGAATCGAGGATGCCTCGCGCCTCGACGTTCCAGCGTTATGGTCGCCCCGAAGCCGCGATGACGAACTACGCGTGCCCATCGGAATCGATCCGAGCGGTCAGCCGCTGTTCTTCGATCTCAAGGACGAGGCCGAGGGCGGCATGGGGCCCCACGGCTTGATGATCGGCATGACCGGCTCGGGAAAGTCCCAGATGTTGATGGCAATCCTGTTGTCATTACTGGCAACGCATTCCGCCGATAGGCTCATCGTCATATACGCCGATTTCAAAGGTGAAGCCGGCGCGGACATCTTTCGCAATTTTCCCCAAGTGGTGGCCATCATCTCGAACATGGCTGAGAAGCATTCGCTCGCAGATAGGTTCGCCGATACCTTGCGCGGCGAGGTGGCCAGGCGTGAGCGGTTGCTCATGGAAGCCGGCCGGCAGGTACAGGGCAGCGCTTTCAATTCGGTGGCCGAGTACGAGGCTGCGATACAAGGCGGACAAGCCTCTGGCTTCGACTTGCCGCCGATCCCCACACTATTCGTGGTGGCCGACGAGTTCAGCCTGATGTTGGCTGATCATCCGGAGTACGCCGACCTGTTCGACTTCGTGGCCCGCAAAGGCCGATCATTTCGCATCCACATCTTGTTCGCTTCACAGACACTGGACGTGGGACGAATAAAGGACATAGACAAGAACACCTCGTATCGCATCGGTCTCAAAGTAGCCAGCCCCGCAGTGTCGCGCCAGGTCATCGGGGTCGATGACGCGTACCACATAGAATCGGGACGAGAACACAAAGGCGTCGGTTTCCTCGTGCCCTCACCTGGTGCAATGCCGATCAAGTTCCGCAGCGTCTACGTCGACGGCGTGTACACACCTCCGCGCGGTAAGCGAACCATTGTATTGCGCTCGACCCCCACCCCCCAGATCTTCACCGCCGCCCCGGTTGAGCGGGAGCCAGATACCGTCATCATCAAGGATCCCGATACTTCGAGCTCGCACTCCCCTTCCCCTATTCCCAAGAAACTCATCGCAACCATAGGTGATCAACTGGCCCAGTACGGCCCTCGAGCACCGCGACTGTGGCTGCCCCCCCTGGATGAGCCGGTCGCACTCGGCGCCCTGCTCGCCCGACACCCGGTACCAGCTGCATCGTGGTGTTGGCCGCTAGGCGAGATCGACCGGCCGTTCCACATGCGCCGCGATCCGCTGGTATTCGATGCTAGGTCCGCTTCGGGCAATGCCGTTATCCACGGAGGGCCCAAGTCCGGAAAATCCACTGCATTACAGACATTCATCATGTCGGCGGCCGCCTTGCACACTCCGCGCGAGGTCACGTTCTACTGCCTCGACTACGGCGGCGGGCAACTGCGGGCGCTGGCCGATCTGGCACACGTAGGCAGCATTGCGTCACCGTTGGAGGATGAACGGATCCGACGGACGTTCGGGGAACTCGAACTGCTCCTAGCCTCTCGACAGCGCCTGTTCCGCGAGCAGAATGTGGTCTCGGTCGATCAGTTCCGTGAGCGTCGCACCGTCGAACCCGATCTCGACGATGGGTTCGGTGAAGTGTTCTTGGTGATCGACAACCTCTACGCATTCAGTCACGACAACAACGATCCATTCAACACCCGAAATCCGCTGCTGTCCAAGGTTACCGAACTCGTCAATGCGGGACTGAGCTATGGAATCCATGTGGTGATAACGACCCCGAACTGGATCGAGATTCCGCTGGCGATGCGCGACGGATTGGGACTCCGACTCGAGCTGCGATTGCATGACCCGCAGGACAGCAACGTACGTACCATCGGCGACGTACGCCGCCCAGCCGCGAGTGTCCCCGCCGATCAGCCTGGGCGCGGCTTGACGATGGCAGCCGAGCAAATGCTGATCGCCGCGCCCAGACTTGACGATGTGGATTCTGCTGAGCAATTGCCAGAAGCGCTGGGTACGGCGGTCGATACGATCAATGCCCGCCATCCCAGCGTAACGGCGCCCCGGGTTCGACTGCTTCCCGCCAGCCTGGATCCTGCCCAGCTGGGCCCACTGTATCCCGCACCGGAGACCGTGGTCATCGGGCAACGAGAAGACGACCTCTCGGCATTGGCGGTGGATTTCAACGCGAGCCCGTTGCTGATGGTGCTGGGCGACAACAAGTCCGGGAAGTCCACACTGCTGCGGCATCTGATACGCACTTTGCGCGAGAACAGCACGGCCGAACAGGTCGCGTTCACCGTGATCGACCGCCGCCTACACCTCCTCGACGAGCCGCTGTTCCCGGACAACGAGTACACACCGAACCTTGACCGGATAACGCCGGCGATGCTCGGTCTGTCAGCCCTGGTGGCAGCGCGCCGTCCGCCGGCCGGACTCTCCACACGTGAACTGGCAGACTGGTCGGCACGGTCACGGTCCATGCAGCGGCACTACCTGATCATCGATGACATTGACCAAATTCCCGACGGCCCGGCCATCGCCGGCCCCTATGTCGGCCAGCGACCGTGGACACCATTGATCGACTTGCTCGCCGAGGCTGGTGATCTCGGATTGCGGGTTGTTGTGACAGGTCGAGCCGCGGGCTCGGGGCACTCGTTGATGACGAATCCGCTGCTGCGTCGACTCAACGAACTGCAGTCAGGGATATTGATGCTCTCCGGTAGCCCCACCGACGGCGGCAAGACTCGCGGACACCGCTTCATGCGGCTGCCGCCGGGGCGGGCAATGCTCCTGACAGACAACGATATTCCAACCTTTCTGCAGCTCATCAATCCGCTGCAGGTCGGCCGCACTGTGCACGGAAAGGAGTACCCCCAATGACCTTGCGTGTGGTTCCCGAAGGATTGGCATCCGCGGCGGCCGCGGTGGAAGCGCTCACCGCCCGACTGGTCGCGGCACACACCAGTGCTACCGCCCTGACAACAACGGTCGTCGCACCAGCAGCTGACCCGGTGTCACTGCAGAATGCTCTGGCTTTGAGTGCCCACGGCGCACAACACAATACGGTGGCCACCGCGGGTGTCGCCAACTTGGGTCGCGCGGGGCTGGGCATTGGCCAGTCCGGTCTCAGCTACGCCAGCGGCGACGCAGATGCCGCCACGGTCTATCTTCTGGCTCGCGGCCGATGACGCCTCTATGGATGGCCTCGCCACCTGAGGTGCATTCGGCTCTGCTGAGTGCCGGCCCCGGGTCCGGACCGCTACTGGCCGCCGCCGGCGCTTGGCGCCAACTGAGCGCCGAATACACCGCGGCTGCTGGTGAACTCACCGGTACCCTCGCCGCCGTTCAATCCGGTGCCTGGCAAGGACCCAGCGCCGAGCGATATCTGGCCAGCCATGCCCCCTACATAGCCTGGCTCGCTCAGCAGAGCATCGACAGCTCGCTCGCGGCCACGCGGCACGAGACCGCGGCCGCGGCCTACAATACGGCCTTGGCCACGATGCCGACCTTGGCGCAGTTGGCAGCCAACCACGCCACACATGCGGCATTGTTGGCCACGAACTTCTTCGGGATCAACACCATTCCCATCGCGTTGACCGAAGCCGACTACGTCCGAATGTGGATCCAAGCCGCCACGACGATGTCGGTCTACCAGGCTGTGTCCACCTCAGCACTGGCCGGCATTCAGATCGGGGCACCGGCACCGATGTTGTTGGCGCCCGGCGTCGGCGAAGCCGGCACCGCAGCCGCGGAGACCAGCCAGGCCGGTGCATATGCACAGGCCGCCGCTGCCGGTACCCACCTTGATCGTGCCGATCAAGGTGGCAACTTCTGGCGGCGGTTGATCGATGAACTCATCAAGTTCTTCAAAGATCCGATCAGCACGCTCGAGCAGATCATCAAAGACTTCCTCGAGGATCCCCTCGGCGCGCTGGTGACTTGGTTTCCGCTACTGTCCTTCTTCGGCTATCAAGCGCTGACCAACCTGCTCGGCTGGCCCACATGGGGGGTCATCCTCAGCACACCTGCGTGGCTGCCGGTAGTACTGGGGCTGGGAATCAACGGAATCAACGACGTCGCCGAGCGGGCACGGCCTCCGGCCGAGCCGGCGCCAGGTGGCGCTGCACCGGTCAATGCGCGTCCCGCACCTTGGCCCGCCGCCGGGCTCGCGCCACCGGCACCTGCTCCCGCCGGTGCGCCGGCGCCCCCCGCACCCACGACGCCGGCTGCAAGCGGAACCGCACCGCCGGCAGCCGGTGCCGCCGAGGGGTTTGGATACGCGGTGGGTGGTGGCCACCCAGATGAGGGGGTTCCCCCGACGATCACCGACCGTTCTGGCGCCAAAGCACCATCCTCTGATATCCCAGCGGCAGCAGCGGCAGCTGCGGTGGGCACGACTGCCCAGCGGCGGCGCCGTGCCCGGCGCAAACGCGTTGCCGCCGAACAGGACCGCGGTGACCAATTCATGGATCTCGACTCAGGGCCACCGGCCGATGACCAGGAGACGCCCTCGAATGTGTCGGCGTCGCAGCACGGTGCTGGCCCGATGGGCTTCGCCGGGACCGCGTCGAGATTGGACAAGGCTACGCCCGGTGGCCTCACCACCTTGAGCGGCAACGCTTTCGACGACAGCCCCCAAGTGCCGATGATGCCGAGTACGTGGCAGCCGACCGACGATGAGTCCGGCCGGGAAGGAGGAGCAAACAGCTGATCGCGACCGCACCAGAACCGTACTCAAACGAAAGGCAGAACGACAATGAGCATGCTCGACGCCCACATTCCCCAACTTGTCTCCTCAGAAGCAGCCTTCGGCGCCAAGGCCGCTCTGATGCGCAGCACAATCGCCCAGGCAGAGCAGGCTGCGATGTCGGCACAGGCATTCCATGTCGGCGAGTCGTCGGCCGCCTTCCAGGCCGCTCACGCCCGTTTCCTCGAAGTGGCGGCCAAAGTCAACACGCTGCTCGACATCGGGCAGTCCAACATCGGGGAGGCCGGCGCCGCCTACGTCGCCGAGGATGCCGCCGCCGCCAGTCGCTACACCGGATTCTGACAACCAGCTCAGCGGAAAGGACTCGACATGGGCCAGATCATGTACAACTATCCGGCGATGGTGGCGCACGCCGGCGAGATGAACGCGTGTGCGGGTGCGCTGGCAACCGTTGGAGCGGACATCGCCAGTGAGCAGGCGGCGCTTGCGGGGACATGGCAAGGTGACACCGGCATGACCTACCAAGCGTGGCAAGCGCAGTGGAACCAGGCTATGGATGACCTCGTCCGCGCCTACCGCGCGATGGCGGGAACCCACGAGATGAACACGACGTCTATGCAAGCCCGTGATGCCGCCGAAGGCGCGAAGTGGGGCTAGCCGACGCGGTCGAATTGACCGTGGAGCAAGCCTGGTTCATCGCTGACTCCGTCGGAGCCGGAACCTTCCCCTGGGTCCTGGCCATCACCCCGCCCTACAGCGACGCCGCCCATCGAGCGGAATTCGAGACCACTCAGTTCGATAGTTTGACCCGGTCGGGTGTGATTGACCCCAACGGACGTATCGACCCCTCGGTAGCCGACTGGATACAGATTGTCTGTTACTGCAACCGATGGCTCGAGCTGCGTTTCATCGGTTCGACGCCATCGCAGCTGATGCGGGGAATCGTCGCTCGCCGCCAAGACCATGAAGGAGATCGCACCGTCGTCGCACTGCGTGACGGCGATCTTGTGACTGTCACCTCCATGACGGTGGATCACCCGGGTGCGCTGGTGCCGATCGTCCAGTGCGGGCTCCCATGCCGGCACCCGGCTGACTTCCCGGAGTTTGCAATTCCGGCTCGGGCCGGCGCCCGCGCCGACGACCGGCTGCGTGCAGGCGCGGACCTCGCAGGCACCCTCGATTTCCTCGGAGTCCCACCGGATGCGCGTTCGGCAGTGGAAGCAGTTTTCACCGGACCTCGCCGCTACGTGGAGATCGTAGCCGGGCAGCGGCACGACGGAGTCCACACCGCCAGCGAGGTCGGCGTGAGCGTTGTCGATACCACTGCCGGGCGGATCCTGGTCAGCCCGGCCCAGGCCTCCGACGGTCAATGGATCTCTACCTTTGCCCCTGCCGAGACGTGGGCGATCGCGGTGGCGGTCGATCGACTCACTGCCGCACTGCCGGGCGGCCCGTGGTTCCCGGCCGCCAGACTCACCCGCGACTTCGCCGAATCATCGTAGAGCCGAATCACGGCACACAGAGAGAAGAAGAAAGCCATGACCGAGCAGACGATCGCGATGCCCTCCGCCCGGGTCGCCGTGCTGGCCAACGCCAAGTTGGTGGAAGTCGTCCTGCCGACCGAACTGCCTCTGCGGGAAATTATTCCGGCCTTGCTCCGGTTGGTCGGTGCCGAACAACAATCCCCGTCGGACCCGCTGAGCCTGGCACCGGTCGGCGGTAGCCCGTTCAGTCTGGATGCGACGCTCGACACCGTAGGCGTGGTCGACGGCGATCTGCTTGCGTTGCGACCGGTTCCGTTAGGGCCGGCGGCTCCGGGCATCGTCGAGGATGTCGCCGACGCCGCAGTGATCTTCTCCGAGTCGCGACGGCGTCCATGGAACACGGCACACCTCGGCATCGCTGCGCGTGTCGTTGCCATCGGTTTGGTCCTGGTGTCGACGGCATTGTCTGTGCTCTACCACGTGGCGGTGGGAGGCCTCGGTGGGCTGTTCGTCGCCGCGGGGCTTAGCGCAATCGCGATGCTGGGGGGGCTGCTGGCCGCGACGCGGTCACTGCGCATTTCTGCCGAGCTGTCCGCGGCTGCACTCGCTCCGATCGCCGCCGCGTTCACGATGGCCGTTCAGGGAGACCCCAGCGCTCAGGTTCTGCTGGCCGCGGCCGGCGTTGCGGCGTGGTCGCTGATCTGCCTCTTTTTGGGCACCACCGCGATCGCGGGGTTCAGCGCAGCCGCAGCGGTCGGACTGGGTGTGATGGTCGCGGCTGGAATCGCAGCGGTCTGGGAGGTTTCGCTACGCAGTATCGGCTGCGGGCTGATCGTGTTGGCGCTGATCGTCACCGTGCGAACCCCGCAATTGGCTGCCATGTGCGCACGGTTCCCGCTGCCGACGATTCCTGCCCCGGGCGATCCGGTGCCGCAGCCTCCCGCGCTGCCCGTTCTGACCGACCTTCCTCGCCGAGTCCGAAGCTGCGACGCCTATCAGAGCGGCTTCATCGCTGCTACAGTCGTGTTGGCCGTGTTCGGATCACTGGCCATTGCCCTCGACACACCCGGGCCATGGGGCTGGTATGTCATCGTGGCCACCGCGCTGGCCGCGGTCCTGCGCGCGCGCATATGGGATTCGGCGCCGTGCAAAGCCTGGCTGTTAGCGCACCCGCTACTGCTTGGCATCGCACTGTTGACGGTCTTCGCCATCGACAGTCGGTACGACGCCGCGTGGTGGACGCTGGTTGCTTTGGCAGCCCAGGCGGTGGTCTGGGTGGTTGTCGCCATGAATCCACGGATCGCCGCGGCTGAGACCTATTCGCTGCCGGCACGCCGTGCTGTGGGGTTCCTGGCCGCCGGCGTCGACGCGTCCCTCATCCCTGTCATCGTCTACCTGTTGGGGTTGTTCTCATGGGTGCTCAACCGGTGAGCTCTCGGGCACTAAGAGTCGCCCGGTGGGGTGCGGCAGCACTCGCCGCCATGCTGTTCCCGTGCGCAAGCGCCGCTGCCGTGGCCCCGCCGGTCGCCGACCCGGCGGCGCTGCCATCCGATTCTGCGCCTAGCCCTTCGGCGATGGTCCAGCGCTCAGATTGCGTGACTGCGGGTGTGGTTGCCGGCACAACGCCGCTTCTCGCCAGCCCCAGCCAGGCGATGCTCGATTTGCCCGCCGCCTGGAGGTTCAGCCGCGGCGAGGGTGAAACAGTCGCGGTGATCGACACCGGCGTGCAACCAGGTTCGCGTTTGCCGAACGTCGACGCGGGGGGTGACTATGTCGGTTCCACGGACGGACTCCTCGACTGCGACGGCCATGGGACGTTAGTCGCCGGGATCATCGCCGGCCAGCCGGGCGGGCACGACGAATTCGCCGGTGTCGCTCCCGATGCCCGGATATTGTCCCTCCGGCAGACCTCTGCGATGTATGACCTTCGTACCGTCGGCAGTTCGGATCCGTCCGAGGAGCGCACAAGGCATGCGGTGGAGACGTTATCGCGCGCAATCGTGCACGCAGCGAACCTCGGGGCGCGGGTGATCAGCGTTCCTGTATTTTTCTGTGTTCCCGCAGACAGGCACATCGACCAAGCGATGCTGGGGGCGGCGATCCGCTACGCCGTGATCGACAAAGATGTGGTTCTCGTCGCCGCTGCTGGAAACACCGGCGCATCGGGATTGGCGTTCGCTTGCGAATCCAACCCGTTGACCGATCTCAGCCGGCCCGAGGACCCCCGCAATTGGGCCGGAGCGTTCTCGCTGTCTACGCCGGCATGGTGGCAGCCCTACGTGCTGTCAGTCGGCTCGGTGAACCCTGATGGGCGGCCGTCGGCTTTCAGCGTGGCTGGTCCGTGGGTCGGCGCAGCGGCCCCGGGTGAGGCGATCGTGTCGGTGAGCAACAGCGACGGCACTGCGCTGGCCAACGGATTACCGAACCACGACGGGCGGCTGGCGCCGATCAGCGGCACCGGCTACGCAGCGGCGTATGTGTCGGGTGTAGCCGCATTGGTGCGCAGCCGCTACCCCCAGCTCACGGCATCGCAAGTGGTTGAACGAATCAGCCTCACCGCCCGCAATCCGGCGCGTTCGCCCTCGAACCTGCTCGGCGCCGGAATCGTCGACCCAGTCGCGGCACTGACTTGGGACCTCCCCGCCACAACTCGGAGAATCGCTGCAGTGCAACGGATTTCTCTACCTCCTACCCCACCGCTCGACAATCCCATACCGATGCGCGTCGCGTTCGCCGCCACCGGGGTCCTCGCCGCCGCAGTCCTACTCACCGCGGTAGTTGCGGCCCGACGTCGAACAGATGACCAGACATGACATTTCACCCTCCGAGGAGACCGGGCGCCTTGCGCTTCTACACGGCTGCTGTCGTGGTGATAGCGGTGGCGGCAGCGGCGGTGCGCATCGAGGATGTTTCGAACCGCTGGTGGCTGGCCGGCGCCGCGATCCCCCTTATCGCTCTGTTCGCCTGGTGGCGCGGGCTGTATTTGACGACAATGGGGGCAAGGCTTTTGGCGCTTATCGGGCGCAATCGGGGCTGGCGGCGCCACGGCGCCCGGCGAGATGACCTCCGCACAACCGTGATGCTGCGGATCGACTCCGGAATTGATCACAGCCTGCCGCTGCCGGTCATCAGGAGTTATCTGGACCGCTACGGAATCCGCTGCAGGTCGATTCGGGTAACCAGTCGCGACCCGGACCGTGTCACGTGGATAAGCCTGACAGTCGGGGCTGCCGATAATCTCACAGCACTCCAGGGTCGCTCCTCGAGTCTGCCCCTGTGTGAGACCGCCTCGGTGCTGCGGCGCAGGTTGGCCGATCATCTGCGCGAAATCGGCTGGACGGTGGACTGCGTACAAGACGCAGAGTCACCCGTGCCCGAAGGAACCATCCGTGAGCGGTGGCGGGCGGTACAGTCGGGATCCGGGTATGTCGCCGCCTATCGAATAACCGTCACCCTGGCTCTTCCCGAGGTTCTTGAGCAGATACACCAGTTGCCCGCCGAACAAACCTGGACAGCAATCGAATTCACTGATGGACGAAACGGACCCCAGGTCAGCGTCGCCTGCGCACTGGTAACCGCAGATCGACCCACCCGCAGGTTGCCGATCGACGGGATCACACCGGAGTCTGGTCGGCACCGCCCGGCGCTGGAGGTGATGAAACCGTCATCCGCCGAACAGCTGGAGCCCCCACCGGTACCGGTCGGGGACGCACTCGCAGTGCTGCCCTGGCCGGTGGCGAGCGCCCATGCTTCGGCGGCTGCAGGTAGACACAGCGCACCTGCCGAACTGCGGAATCACGGAGGGACTGGCGTCACGCGGAGCCATTGAGCGACTGGCGTCACTCGGCTCGCATCGCTTCTCGGAGGCTGCGCGGCCTTATGTCCGTCCAATTCTTCTCGACGTACTCGAGGCAGGCGGCCCGAGTGTCTTCACCGAACGCCACCCGCCAACCTGACGGGATATCGGCGAAAGTCGGCCAAAGGCTGTGCTGGTCCTCTTCATTGACGAGAACGTAGAACACGCCATTGTCGTCATCGAACGGGTTGGTACTCACCGATTGTTCTCCTTGGATTGTCGGATTGGTGGATATAGGCGCCTAGTACGCGGTCCGACAGCAACCCCAGAGAGCTCAAATTGGGGAATCCTGGACCCTGGGTGAGGCCGGAAAGCGTAGGCAGGAACAGTTTCGGGTTCAGGCCCTCGACGGCTAGGTCATGACCTATCGACTTCTCTAGCCGTTCGGCGGTCACTGGTCCGCCCAGAGCTAACTCGATGAGATCACGGGCATCCTGGCTGAGCAATGAGAGAAACCACAGTGGGTCCGCGCCGGATCCGTCGATGACGAGATCGAAACCGTGCACGGTTTCCAACTGCTCACCACCGCGGGTGTTGCTGAGCGTCAGCCTGATTCGGCCGTCTACGCCCACGGCGTGGGCAACCCGGCCGCGCAGGTGCCTGATCCGGTCATCGGCCAGTAGAGCGTGCTGCACCTCGCCAGAGAAGACCCCCCGGTCAGTTCGGGCCAGTGCGTCCTGACGCTCCGCGAGCGGCAGGGTGTCCCAATCTGTGGGGTCGGAGAACAACCGATTCTCGAAGAAACTCTCACCGCGGGTGAACAGCGTCACTTGTGGTGAGATTACCGTGATGGCCGATACTCGGTGACCAAAGAGTTCGTGAAGCATCGCCGCCGCTGTTTCCCCACCGCCGATCACCGCGATGCGCTCCGCCTTGATTCGGTCGTGCGCCGCTGCGTGGCGCCAGAAATCCGCTATCGACCACACTTGGGGATGGCCTGTCAGAATTGATTGCTGGGGCTGTCCAGGCCCGGTCACCATCACTGCTTCCGCAAGCACTTCGGCCCCCGCCGCCCCCAGCACCCACTGGCGGCCGTCGACGGCGATGCGGTCTACATCGCCCCGAATCACCTCCAGACCTGCAGCATCTGCGACCCATTGCAGGTACCGCGCCCAGCTTCGATGCGTCGGTGCCGGCCGCCCACGGTCGATCCAGTCGGCGAACCGATTGGCCGCGACCAGATGGGCCTGCCAGCTGAGTCGCTGCATCGCATGGTCGAGTTCGGCATTGCGTCCGCGGGCCAGCGTCGACCGGTAAGGGAAGCCGACGTCCTTCTCCGGGCTGGTACCGAGCCGGTGTAGTCCGTCGGTCCACCCGCCTTCGGCTTGCCAGTTGGCTGCCACTCCGGTGCGTTCGATGGCGACGATGTCCGGTGCCGGAAGACCCATTTCCCGCAGAGCTGCCGCCTTGGCAGCAACCGCAACTGCCTTGGCGCCGGCCCCGATGACAGCAAGACGGGGCGTCATCGTGCCATCTCGTCCGCCAATGTCTGCAGGGACTCGCTCCAGATAGCCTGCAGGCGTTCAACATCCCGGCGGGAGAAGATATCGAGCATGGTGCGCCACTGTACGGCGAGCCTCAGCCCACCGTCGACCCGCATGATGCCTGCGACGAGCCATAGCTCGTGACGGACCGCCGCATTCGGCTCTGGGATCGCGGGAGCCCCTGCCGACAGCTGGTGACTGATTCGCAAAGGGCCGTGGTTGTCGATGTCGGTGCGCCCCAGATAGTTCAGAAGTATCTGCGGTTCGCCGAGCCTGCGGAGGTGTTCTCCCCCAGTGGGGCTGAGGTAGCGCAGCAGGCCGTAGTCGAGTACCTCGCCTGGTACAGCAGCAAGCCGTTCGGCTACATCGTCGAGCGTGCCGTGGGGTCCGAAGCGCAGCGGGTAGATCGACGTCAGCAATCCGACTGTGTCGGACGTGTCGCAATCAGCCACGATGCTGTCGGCGCGCCCATGCGTTTCCAACGCCAGCAACGGTTCGGCAAGCGATTGGCCGCGCTCCAGCCGCCATTTCGACACGGTGCGCAGGGTAGCGGCGATCAGAACGTGTTGCAGGGGTGAACGTGCCTGCAACAGCGCAGCGGTGAGAACGTCATCCGCGATCGTCATGGACAGCACCAGATCTCCGGCGAGGTCGGTAGTCGGGTCCACTCGCCGGGCGCCCAGGAGCGGATCGTCGCCGTCGAGCTGCTCGGTCCAGAAGCCCAGCGTGTCAATTTGGGCCGACCGCGCCAGGAGATGGTTCGCCCAGGCTCGGTATGTGGTGTGTTCACCGGGCAGACTAGGCAGGTCACCTGACTCGATCGAACGCCACCCGGCGTCGAGTTCGGCAATAACCACCCGCCAGGAAGCAGGATCCATGGCAAGCACATGGGTTGTCAGAATGAGAATTCCCGGTCGCTGAGGCGCGCGGAGCCAAACGGCAGCCAGCAGGGAACCGTTCTCCGGGTCAATCGTTTCCAGTGCCTCGGCCGCATGGCGGCTGATTGCCGAGAACTCGTCGCCGATCAGCGCCGCCTCGTTGACCGGCCAGGCTGGGCCACATGCCGGTGTCATTGTCATGGTCACGCGATCCAGCTGACAGCGCAGGATCGGGTGCGCTGCAACGACCGCGTTCAGCATCGCCTGTATCTGGACGGCGGTGACGCCGGCGGGTAGCCGAAGCACAGTCGTCTGCGCAAGGCGACGTGGGTCGCCGTAGTCGTAGAGCCAGCGCGCGGCCGGCAATAACGGTATGGCTTGATCTGATGGCGCGCCGCCTGCATCGCCGCGACAGGCTTGCGGCGCGGCATCGACTGCGGCTGCCAACTCGCGCAGCGAGGCGCACCCTGCGATCATGCGCGCTCGCAGGGGAACTCCGCGCTGGCGAACGGCCTGCACGACAGACAGCGCGCTGATGCTATCCAAACCCAGCTGCAGGAGGTCGGCGTCCACGTCGTCCACCGGTTGACCGAGGAGCTCGAGAAGAACTTGCGTCAAGAGTTTTTCGGTTTCCGTCTCCGGTTCGGCAAGGTGTGTCGGCCCGGTGTGCCGTGCCCGCAGGACGGCGGCGTCAGGCTTGCCGTTGCTGGTGAGCGGGATGTCGTCGACTATCACGATGCGGTGCGGCATCATGTATCGCGGCAATCGCTCCCGCAGCATCGCCCTGAGTTCTGGCACCGCCACTGCCCCGGTGACGAACGCAACGAGCTTCGGACCGGTAGGTCCCTCATCGGCAAGCACACAGGCGCTGCCCACCGCGGCCTGGGCCACCAGCGCCGCCTCGATCTCGGCGGGTTCTACCCGGTAACCGCGAACCTTCACCTGTGAGTCGGCCCGGCCGAGAAACTGCAGTGCCCGGCCTGGGTGGCAGCGGACGAGGTCACCGGTGCGGTACATGCGGCGGCCGTCGGATATTGCCACGTACCGCAGTGCCGTCTCGGCCGGTCGGCCCACGTAGCCGCGGGTGAGCTGATCCCCGGCCAGATAGAGCTCACCGACCGCACCCTCGGGTGCCGGGCGGAGCCTGGAGTCGAGCACCATCACTGACATCCCACGGGTCGGATCGCCGATCATCGGGATCTCGTGGTCGCTGACGGCGGCCACAACGGCCTCAACAGTGGTCTCGGTGGGGCCGTAGCAGTTGAAGGCGTCCATGCCGAAGTTCGAACACGCATATCCGATGTCTGTCCACGCTTTCGGCCCCAGCGCCTCGCCACCGAGGGCCAACACCGCCAGGGGCACCTCGTCGAGCAGACCGCACGTGCGCAACTGCCCGAACATTGAAGGTGTGGTGTCGAGCATGTCGATCCGGTGCGCCTTGAAGATCTCCACCAGCGCCTCGGCGTCGCGGCGATCCCGCTCATCGACGATGTGCACGGTGTGCCCTTCCAGCAGCGCGGCCAGCGGTTGCCAGGCGGCGTCGAATGCGAACGACCACGTGTGTGCGACGCGCAGCCGCCGGCCGAGGCGGTTCGCCGCGGGCTTTAGCACACGCTCGACGTGATCTTGTGCGTAGGCCAGAAGTGCGCGGTTCGTGCCGATCACCCCCTTGGGTTCACCGGTTGTGCCCGAGGTGAACACGATGTAGGCGGCCTGGTCCAAATGGGCTTGTGATCGTTGCAATCTCGACTCGCTTGCCATCGGCTGTATCGGCTTGTCGACGAGCACAGCGGCACCGGTCTGCCGCAGGATTGTGCAGACCCTGTCCTCGGGTGTATCAATTTCCAGCGGAACGCACACGCCGCCGGCCCGCAGGACGGCCAGCATCGCCACGACGTAGTCCAGTCCGCGCCTGAGCCGCACGGCAGCCGGCACCTCCGGTCCCACCCCGAGTGCGGCCAGTCTGGCGGCCGCGCTCTCGACAGCCGCGTCGAGCTCGCAATAGCTCAGCTGTCCATCAGACCAACTCAGTGCTACCACATCGGGATTCGCCGCGGCGACCTCCGCCAACCGGTCAGTGAATCCGCCGCTTGATGCGACACCGACCGCATCGCGTAGCTCAAGGGTCTCCCCCGGCATCAGGACGTCGATGTCGCCGACCCGCCGGTCCCACTGGGCCAGCAGCCTGGTCACCGTGGCCGCGAGGCGACGGCCCAGTACCCGAGGATCGGTGACTCCCAACGCATGCTCGACCGCTTCCACCATGAGGTGCAGCCGCCCATCCATGAGGTTGCCCGCGATCGTGATCGGGAAGTGCGCCAGGCTCTCCAGTGCCGCCGGTCGGAAGGTCACCGCACCGGCACGGAATTCGTCCCGCCCGACGACCGTGCCCGGTGGAAAGTTCTCGTACACCAGCAGGGTGTCGAACATTTCACCAACCCCACCCAGCGAACGTAATTCGGCATGGGTGAGATGACTGTGGTCGCGTAGGCGGGCCGCGTCACGCTGGACCGATTCGCACAACCGCGCCACCGGAATGTCGGGATCCACTCGTACCCGTAGTGGGATGGTGTTGATGAACAGGCCCACCATGGTTTCCACCGCAGACAACTCTGGGGGTCTGCCCGAGACCGTGACGCCGAAGACGACATCGTCTCTGTCGGTGAACCGGGCCAGCACGACTGCCCAGGCCAACTGCAGGACGGTGCTCAACGTGATGCCACGTACGCGCGCCGCAGCGACGATGCTTTCCGTTTCGGTCCGACCCAGCACGATCTCGGACCGGGTGGCCAGGCCACGGGGCTCCTCCAGGGCCAACGCCGGGGACAGCAGCGTCGGGCCGGGCAGGTCTGCCAGGTACCCGCGCCAGAGCTGGGCGCTAGAGTTCCCGTCTCGGCGGGCGAGCCAGCCGATATAGTCACGATAAGGTCGTGGCGCGGGCCCTAAGCAATACGTGTCTCCACCTGCCTGATAGAGCGTGAGCACTTCAGCGACAAGCAACGGCAGCGACCATCCGTCGATGACGATGTGGTGGGCGGTGATCACGAAACGCCAGCTCTGCGAGCTCATCTCGACCAGCAGAAACCGGATCAACGGTCCGTTTTCGAGTTCGAATGGTCGCTGACGCTCGTCGGCCTCCACTGCTGCCAGCCGTTCGGGGGTCGTCCTGACATGTCGCCACGGCGGCTCGGCGTGCGACGGGACGATCTGCACCGGATGCGGAAGGTCGTGGTAGGCAAAGCTGACCCTCAGGTTCGGGTGGCGCACCAGCATCACACCGACACACTGACGGAGCAGGGCAACGTCGAGCGGTCCGCTCACATCGGCTGCCATCGTGATCACGTACGGATCCGCCCCGTCAGCATCCCTCAACACACCGCGCGAGAACAACCCCTTTTGAAGGGGACTGAGACTCATCACGTCTTCGATCGCTGTGTCGGTCATCTGCATGTCACAACCTCCGAGACCCGTTCCAGGACGTCGTCAATGCGGCAAGCTGGTGATCGGACAACCCCGATGTGCTCATCGGGTCGTGGTTTACGTCGTCCTTGTCGGACATGGTTTCGGCGGCGTCGACCGCCGCCGCCAACTGTTCCAGCGTCGGGTACTCGAATATCATTCGTGTACGCAGCGCCAGCCCTTCGTCGCGAGCGCGTGCCGCGAGTTGCACCGCAAGAATGCTGTCGCCACCCAGCATGAAGAAGTCGTCATGACAACCGACATCAGCGACACCCAGGAGATGTTCGAAGGCGTCGGCTAACCACCGCTCGGTGTGGCTTTGTGGTGGCACGGCCGCACTGTCGA
Organism: Actinomycetes bacterium; assembly: GCA_022600605.1. Classification (GTDB taxonomy): domain Bacteria; phylum Actinomycetota; class Actinomycetes; order Mycobacteriales; family Mycobacteriaceae; genus Mycobacterium. Next base: position 10,370 of record JAHZKD010000320.1, on the reverse strand, counting down.
TGCCGGCCCGGGCGCCATCGCCCTTTGTGGCGTCTTGTCGGGGGGTCCGCTCGATGAGTTCGAGGCGCCCGTCGTCGGTCCAACGGGCTAGCTCGCCGCTGGAGTACAACCGCGCTCCGGGTGTGTCGGCGTAAGGGTTGGCGACGAAGCGGGCAGCGGTGGCCGCCGCATGCTGGCAGTCCCCTCTCCGAGCCTGCACGCCGCCACGGTACACCTCGCCAACTACGCCGACAGGGGCCGGATTCAGCGCGTCGTCGAGGACGAATACCTCTCCGCAACCCCACTTCTCAAGGATGCGCTGTCGTTCAGCGTCGTCACTCAGACTTGCGTCGCGCAGCCTGATATCAGGAGAATCAGCGAACATCGACAGCACGCGGAGCAACCAGCGAACCAGGCGCTCGATAGTTTCGTGCCGATACAGCTCGGGCCGGTACATCACGCTGCCGGTGTAAGCATCGTCGGTGGCGAAGAAGTTGAAGCTGAGGTCGGCGTGCGCCATGTCGAACGTCGGCTCCAACGCAGTGAACGTGGTGGCGCGTTCTTCGCCGATGTCGACCACGTGGGATGTCGGCCACTGCTCGCGAACGTGTACCACAACCGAGAACAGCGGGTTGCGCGACAATGACCGCGTTGGCCGAACGGCGGAGACCACTCGGTCGAACGGCAGGTCCTGGTGCGAGTACGCGCCCAGCGCAGTTTCTCTCGCGCGGGTCAGCACTTCGCGCAGCGTCGGATTACCGGCAAGATCATTACGCAGGACCAGGATGTTGATAAAGAAACCGACGAGCTGATCGAGCGCGACATCGGTGCGTCCGGCAACCGGGGTGCCGACCGGGATGTCCGCCCCGGCGCCCGCCCGGTTCAGCAACACCGCCACCGCCGCTTGCAACAGCATGAACGGGGTGGCACCGACATCGCGACCTAGCGCGGCCAGCCTGGCGCGGGTGGTCGCGTCGATCGCGAAGGAAATCGTGTTCGCCAAGCCACTCAGTACCGCAGGCCGGGGGTAGTCGGCCGCCAGGCCGGAGGCCTCCGGCAGACCGGCAAGTTGTTTCCTCCAGTAGGCAGACTGCTTGGTGACGATGGCGCCATCCCGCTCGAGCAGTTCGGTCTGCCAGGCGGCGTAATCGCCGTACTGGACAGCCAAAGGTGGCCAGCCAGGAGCTTTTCCGTTCATGCGGGCCCGGTAGGCCGTCAGCAGGTCGCCGAACAACAATCCTGCCGACCAATGGTCGGCTGCGATGTGGTGCACCACCAACGACAGCACGTGCCGGTCAACGGCAGATGAAGCGTCGTCCGGTATCGATTGCGTCGACACGAGCGCAGCGCGCACCGGCACTTCGTCCTCGAGGACGAAGCTGTGACGCCGTTCAGCGCGGAGTCGCGAAGCTACTTCTGCGGGATCGTCGGTTCTGATGTGGCGCAACGCCGCTTCAGCGCCGTTGTTGAACTCGTTGCTGACGATCTGGAATGGGACACCGTCAATCTCGCGGTAGGTGGTGCGCAAGATCTCATGGCGCATGATCACATCGGTGAGAGCCATCGTCAATGCCTCGACATCACACGGGCCGCTCAGCTCTGCGGCGAACGGGATATTGCTGATCGGGCTGGGTCCCTCCACCCGGTAGGCGAACCAGCTTCTCAGTTGCGAGGCGGACAACGGCTTGGGAAAATCCCCCGGCAGTGCCACCAAAGCAGTTCGCGGAGGGATTTTTTCGCCGGCCTGCCGGCGCTCAATGAGGCTGGCAAGCTCGGCAACCGAACCATGGTCGAAAATCTCGCGCACGTCCACGTCCACTCCGAACTCCGATCGGATGGTCGCGATCATCCGCACGGCCAACAACGAATGGCCCCCTAAACCGAAGAAAGAGTCGTCGGCACCGATCCGGCCGCGCTCGAGGAACCGTTCGAACAAGGCGGCAACCGAGCGCTCGGTGCCCTCTGCCGGTTCTCGGTAGACGGTGTCACACTCAACGCTCATCTCAACCTGCGGTTCGGGCAGTGCGTCGCGGTCGATCTTGCCGTTGGGGGTCATCGGAATCTCGCCAACCGTGATGTAGCAGGCGGGCGTCATGTAGTCCGGCAACGCCTCGGCGACCCGTGTCTTGATCCGCGCTATGTCAACCTGTTCGCCCGTCGCCGGTGTCACGTACGCGACCAGGCTCATGCCCAGCGAAGGCAGATCACTGGCGACGACCGCGGCCTGGCCGACGCTGGGATCCACGGCGACCGCTGCGGCAACTTCACCCAGTTCGATTCGAAATCCCCGGATCTTGACCTGATCGTCAGCGCGGCCGATGAATTCCAGATCCCCGTCGCTGTTGCGTCTGGCCAGATCCCCTGTGCGGTACAGCCGGCCCCCCGCGGAGAACGGGTCGGCTACGAAGCGCTCCGCTGTCAGTGCTTTCCGTCGGTGGTAGCCGTGCGCAAGATGAGTTCCTCCAATATAGATTTCACCGATCACGCCGACCGGCACGGGCTGTAAAGAGTCATCGAGCAGATACACGGCGGTATTGATCTTCGGCCTGCCGATCGGCACCGTGCGTTGCCCCTGGCGACCTTCGACCGGATATCGAGTGGCGTTGACCACCGTCTCGGTGGGTCCGTAGAAGTTGTGCAGCAGCGCGTCGAACATGGCGTGAAAGCGGTCGGCCAGCTCACCCGGCAACGCCTCGCCGCCGATGGGCACACGCCGCAGGGTCCGCCACTGTTGTACACCGGGCAGCGACAGGAACAACCCGAGCAGCGACGGGACAAAATGCATCGACGTGATGCGCTCACGCTGCAGCAAGTCGGTGAGGTATCCGATGTCGCGCAATCCATCTGGCCGCGGAATCACCAGCCGCGCACCGCATGTCAACGTGCCGAAGATCTCCCCGATGGACACGTCGAAGCTGGGTGAAGCCACCTGGAGCAGCCGGTCGCCGTTGCCCACAGCGTACTCTTCGCCGAACCATCGGAAGTACTCGGCCACCGGCGCGTGCGGCACCGCCACGCCCTTGGGCAGACCGGTCGATCCGGAGGTATAGATCAGGTAGGACGTGTTGTCGGCACGTGCTCGGCGGGCTGGCGGATCCGCCGAGTGGTTGTCGAGATCACCGACCGGCTCGCGCACGATCAGGGCTGCGTTGCAGTCCGACAGGATGTAGTCGATTCGGTCGGGCGGATACGTGGGGTCGACCGGGGTGTACACCGCTCCCGCCTTGAGGATTCCAAGGGCAGTGATCACCAGCTCCGGCGACTTGTCCAGCACGACCGCAACCCTGTCCTCGGTGGACACGCCCTGCGCAATAAGCCAGTTGGCGACGCGGTTGGCGGCCAGGTCGACGTCACGGTAGGTGTATCGGGTTTCCTCGTAGACGACGGCGATCTCATCTGGCGTGCGGGCCGCCTGCGCACTGACCAGCTCACCAATCGTGGCAGCTGGAACGTCGAAAACCTCCCCATGCGAGATCTGGCGCAGCCATTCGTCCTCCTCGGGTGCGAGTACCGTCAGCTGGGCCAGCCGCTGGCCCGGTTCGGCGAGTGCACTGTGCAACAGCGCGCAAAAGCTGTCCAGGATTCTGGCAGCCAGTGCCGAATCGAGAACCTCTACCAGGTACTCGAACTCCACCTCAGCCCCGGCGGCCGGGTTCCGTCCATCGAACTCGATCATCGCCGTCAGCGGAAGCTGTGCGACGGGGCTGCGAAGGTCGATGCGCTCACTACGTACGCCTGGTGGGCAGAAGCCCGGACCGTCGGGCTCGCGGAAGCCGAAACTCACCCGGGCCATCCGTTCCACCCCGTAACGACGGTCTGGGTTGAGCTCGGCAACGACGCGGTCCAACGTAATCCGCTGGTGGGCGAAGGCTCCCAGCGTGACGTCGCGGGTGGCCCGGACTAGGTCCCCGAAGCTCTGATCGGAGCGCGGCTCCATCCGTAGCGCCACGGTGTTGCCGAAGTAGCCTATCTGGCCGTCGGCGGCCGCCCCCCGATCCAGCACGGGCACGGCGACCAAGAAGTCGTCGGCATGGGTATAGCGGTGCAGCAGAGCCGAAAACACGGCCAACAAGACCCCGTAGGGGGTGCCGCCTGTCTCGCTCGCCAGCGCCATGACGCGTTCCACCGTGCCCGCGTCCAAGTGTGTTCGGCACCGCTGCGCTCGCCAGGTCGACGGAACGGCCGAACCACACGGGCCGGGTAGCTCAAGCGGATCCGGTAGATCCGACATTAACTCTCGCCAGTATCTCAGGTCAGCCTCGAGGTCGGCGGGTGGATCGCTTACGGTTTGGGCCTTCTTTCCGACCGAGGCCGGCACCGCGTCGCCATTGCGGAGGTCGCGGTGGGCATTGCGCTGGACATCGGGATGTACATTGCGGTGGGCATCGCAGAGGTCGCGGTGGGCATCGCGGTGGGCATCGCGGTAGACATTGACGTAGGCGGTGGTCAAATCGGCGAAGAACACCTCCCAGGACGCGTCATCCCATGCGATGTGGTGGGCGACGAGCACGAGCACGTGTTCCTCGGGACCGGTCTGGACGAGCGTGATTCGCAGCGGCGAGTCGGTACTCAGGTCGAACGGCTCGCTGAACTCGCGCCGTGCAATCACCTCGAGGCGTAACTGGCGAGCCTGTGCGCCGATCCCTGACAGGTTGTGGACTGACCATGCGGGAACAATCTCAGACTGCTCGACCGGATGCGGCGCACCGTCGGCTGCCGGTGGGTAGGTCGTGCGGAGACTCGGATGTCGGCTGGCGACGGCATTGACCGCGGTGTGCAAATGCTCGGCGTCGATCGTGCCGGTCAACCGATAGGCCACACATACGTTGAGCAAGATGCCGGTCGGATCTGCCGAGTGCACGAACCACATCCGGCGCTGCGCGTCGCTCATCGATTCGCCCGCATCAGTGGATTCCTCATGCCGATCCAGCAGGCCGCGCTCTGCCAACTTGGTTCTCAGCACGGAAAGCCGTTGCGCGCCTATGCCGGGGCCAGCACTCAGATCGGAGAAATGGGTCATGACCGAATTCCAACTCCTTCTGCGTCATCTAGGTTCTGGGCCAGCTCGGCGCCCGAGATGCCTCCGAGCAGCGGGGCTAACGAGACCGGCCGCCCCGTCGAGAGTCGCAGGCGCCGGCGCAGGTCGAGTGCCAGCAACGAATCCACTCCAATGTCGGTCAGTGCCGCCTCGAGGTCGACTCTGTTGGGGGCCAGACCGAGAACCGCCGCCACCTCGGCACGGACGGTCTCACGCACGTTTCGGAAAGGCTGATCATCGCCTCCCACAGCAGGGACGGCGTGCTTGCCGAAATGAGCGCTGATCGAGTTGCTGTCGAGCACCAGCTGCAGGCGGTCCAGGTCCGCGGAGAACACCAAGGGGTCAGTTCCGTTGGCCGCCAGAAGGATATCGGCGGCGGCAGCGGGCGACATCGCAGTCAGACCGGAGCGCTCGATGCGTACAATTTCTTCGCTGCCTATGATGCCGGTCGTTTCCCACAGCCCCGATCGAACAGACACCGCATGGCGCCCGCCGGCCCGAAGCCGCGCTGCGATAACGTCGAGCATTCTGTTGGCCGCCGAGTAGGCGACGTGCCCGTGGCCACCCCACACCGCCGAGGCCGAGGAGCACAGCACGATACGGCAGTCGGTGCGTAGCGGCCAGCGTTCCAGCATTGTTGCCAGCCCGCCGACCTTGGCGGCCAGAGTGTTTTGCACGTCATCAACAGCGATCTTTCGATGTGGGCGCAGGACGGCTGCCCCGGCCGCGTGGATCAGCAGCGACGCATCAGCTCCGGCTTGGCGAGCGGCTGCGGTGACTGCGGCCGGATCGGTCACATCGCAACAGACGGCGACTACTTCGACCCCTGGCCGGTGCACCTCGATTGCTGCAGGGTCGGCGCCGCCGCGGCTGAGCAACGTTATCCGGCGCGCACCAAGCTCTACGCATTTCCGGGCTAATTCCGTTCCCACAGCGCCACTTCCACCGGTGATGACGACGTTCTCCAACGCGGCGACCGGCAGGGGCTGCGTCGGTGCAGTATCAAAAAGCAGCCTCCGTTCGTACCTGATACCGGAGTCGCGCAGCGCCACCTCCCCCGGGGCGCCGAGCAACGCTTCCGCCGCACGCCCAGCCATGTCGTCATCGATATCCCAGTCTGGAAGATCCAGATGCGCGAAGGCCGTGTCGGCATGCTCGAAACCCATGCTGCGGTGCATGGCGGCGAGAGCCGATTGAAGTGGGCACAGCTGCGTGTCCTTGGGCCGGCTCCGCTCTCCGGCAGCGGTGATGAGCCACATCGCCTGGCAGCAAGCAGCTTCGGCGTAGTCGAGCACTCCACGATCGACCAGTCGGGTCAACTCTTCCGCGGCTTGAGAGGGATCCAGCCTCCCGGACACGGGTCCGACGACAGCGACGACGTCGGCAGCGGATACCGTGCTCGGCTGCGCGTAGCGATTTCGGACTACCGCAGCGCCGAGCTTCTCCACTACCGCCGCGTCGGCACCGGCTGTGCCGACCACGGCGATGCGGCAGGTAACTGGCCGCTGGGAAGCCACCGTTGGCTCCCAGGCCTCCACTGCCACCAGCGGATCGACGGCTACGTCGCGGCGCGCTCGATCGAGACATGCCCATAACCGCGTAGCCTTCATCGGAGCGTTGGGGAACCGCGGCAGTGGCGGGTCCGTCGGAGTAGGGACCAGATCAGCCCACCGGTAATCCGGATCGGCCACGGCGGCCTCGGTGACCGACGCCGACAGATGGTCCAGCAGCGGTCGATCACGGCGCGACGAGTCCAGCAGGATCGGTTGGCCGGTATCGTGTGCGGCGTTGTCCAATAGCTCCGCCAGCGGCAGCATCAATGCAGGATGTGCGGACAACTCGACGAATCTGACCGCGCCGAGGTCCCGAGCAGCGGCCACTGCTCGGTCGAACCGAGCTGTGTTGCGCAGGTTCTCGAACCAGTACTCGCGAAAGTCGCTGCCCGCGGGCACCACCGACCCGCGGGCAGTACCGACAAACTCGATAGCCGCGTCGCTGAATGAGCTGTCAGGTAGGCGTCGTAGGAAGGAGTCGCGGAGCGGGCCCAACGCGCTGGTGTGTGCCGGGTAGTTGACAGGGATCTCGCGTGCGAACACGCCGCGGTCGGTCAATCGTCGTACTACATCGGCGATGCTTTCGATTTCCCCCGAGATCACCGTCGAGGACGGCGAGTTGACCACCGCGACCTCTAGCCAGCCCGGCGTCGTTGCGGCCAGCGCTGCCGCCGCGCCCGCACTCACACCGACAACCGCCATTCCGTAGCGTCCCCCGATGCCCACTACCACGGCCGCACGGGCGGTGACAACGCCGATCGCATCGCTGAGTCGAACTGCGCCCGCGACGTAGGCTGCGGCGATCTCCCCCAAGCTGTGCCCGATTGTCAGCTGCGGGTGCACGCCAAGCGACTGCCACACTCGCGCCAATGCCACCGCATGTGTGAATTGAGCGGCCTGAGTTTGGACTTGCGTCCAGCACTCGCCCTCACCGGTCAAGTACGCCACCGGTGACGGCGATCCCACGGCACTGAATATCTCCTCGCAGGCGTCCGCCTCCGCACGGTAGGCCTCGAGGCGGTGATATGCGTCGCTACCCATTCCCGGCCAATGGTTGCCCTGCCCCGGGAAGACGAAAGCGGTTCGCGGTGCCGAGTTACCCGTCGAACGAGCCACCAGCGGGTGTTCGGTGGCGGCCGCGAGGGCACGTAGTCCGGTAATGAGTTCGTCTCGATCTGCGGCTCGAACCGCAGCACGGCAACCGCGGATTCGTCTCGTGCACAGCAATGTTGCCGAAACCATGGACACCGACGGCCGTTGCTCCATATATCTCAAGATCGCTGTGGCGTCCTGGGAGATGAGCGACTCTTCGTGCGCCGACAGCAACACGGGAGTGCGGTCATCGGGCAGTGTTCCGAGGCCGGTCATGCCACCAGCTCCGGGCACGCAAGGACCGCATGAGCGTTGGTGCCACTCAATCCGAACGCTGATACGGCGGCTACCCTGCGGCCTTCGGCTGCCGGCCACGGAGTGAGTTCTCCTGCCAGGCGCAGACCCTGTTTTTCCCAGTGGATCTCGCGACTCGCCTGCGCGCAGTGCAGTGTAGGTGGCACGGCACCGTGCTCAGCTGCGACCAGCACCTTGGCCAGACCGAGCGCACCGGCGGCCGCCTGCGCATGCCCCAGGTTTGATTTAACCGACCCGAGTAGCGGACCAGCCCCCGGTGGAGCTGCACCGTAGGTTTTGGCCAACGATTGCAGCTCGGTTCGATCGCCCACTCGCGTGCCGGTGCCATGGCCCTCGATCATGCCCACCTGTTCTGCACCTACCCCCGCGGTGGTCATGGCGCGATGAAACAACCGCGTTTGAGCATCACCGTTCGGTGCGGCCAATCCGGCACTGCGGCCGTCCTGATTCACGCAACTTGCCAGCACTTCCGCATAGACCCGGCGCCCGGCTCGCAGGGCCGCCGACCTGCGTTGCAGAACGAATATCGCCGCACCTTCGGCCCAAACGGTGCCGCTGGCGTCGGAACTGTAGGGGCGGCAGTGTCCGTCGTCGGAGAGGGCGTGCTGTTTGGAGAACTCGACAAAGTAGCCGGGGGATCCCATCACGCACACACCGCCGGTCAAGGCCAGATCGCAGTCGCCTGCCCGGATCGCCTGAACGGCAAGGTGCAGCGCAGTCATCGACGACGTACACGAAGCGTCGATGGTCAGTGCCGGACCGGCCAGGCCGAGCGTGTAGGCGATCCGTCCGGAGACAACGCCCATGGCGGTCCCGGCCATCAAATGGCCGGTGCTAGCTGAGAACTCGGCCAGGTCTGGTCCGTAGCCGGTAGCCGATGCCCCGATGTAGCAGCCCACATCGTGACCGGCGAGGCTGTCGGGGTTCATACCGGCGTTCTCCAGCGCACGCCATGAAACCCGCAAGGCAACCCGCTGTTGTGGGTCCATCGCCACCGCTTCCCGCGGCGAGATACCGAAGAACTCGGGATCGAACTCCGCTGCACTGCTGAGGAACCCGCCGCTGTTGCAGATCGGCTTGTTTCCCTCACGCCGCGACTCTGACATCAGTTCAGCGATGCGCCAGCCACGATCATCGGGAAAGGGCGAAAGCAGTTCTTGTCCGCGGGACAGCGACTCCCAGTACTTGTCGGGCGTGTCCGTGCCACCAGGTGCTTCCAATGCCATTCCAGTGATCACCACCGGATCGGGATCGCGAGTCGGACGATCAGACATGGGTATGAACGAGCCGACGTACCGCGTCGACATGATCGAATAGGAAGAAGTGCCCTCCGTCCAGCGAGTGCAAGGTGTATCGCCCACTCGTGTGCAAAGCCCACTGGCGCAGCGAATCGATTCCGATGCGTTCGTCGCGGCAGCCGATAATCGCGGTGATGTCGGCCGTGACCACATCGTTTCGCGCGGCTGAATATTGGTTCAACGCGACGTAATCGGCCCGTACCGCTGGAATGAGAAGGTCGAGGAACTCGGGGTCCTCCAGGAGGCGGGAATCGGTTCCCCCGAGCTCGGTGATATCGGCCAGTACCGCATCATCGCTGGTCGGTAACAGCGGAAGGTCGGCTAGCACCGATGGGGCCGCTCCCCCCGACACCCACAACGTGGAGATCACCACACCATGCCGTTCGGCGATCTTGGCGAACTCGAATGCCACCACCGAGCCCATGCAGTGTCCGAACAACTGTATTGGGCCTAGGTTCTCCCAGGGGCCAGCGTCGAAGAGTCCTTCTGCGAGTTCGGCTATCGTCTGCGCCGCCGGCTCCGAGAACCGTCCTGGATGCTGCGGATACTGCATCACGAATACCTCGCTTCCGGCCGCTGCGAAGGCCGTGGCGAGTCGCCGATAGGTGGCCGCGTCGCCGCCGGCATGCGGAAAGACGACGATGGTGCCGACTCCGTCTCCTGTTTGAGGCCGTGGCGCGCGCCCGGCGTCAGCGGCCATGACGGGCGAGATGGTCGTAGAAGCTGTGAACCGTCTGATCCAGGGTGAGAAATTGAGGGGCGCTATCCGCTGTGAGATCTGGGTCGGGCCGCTGTCGATGACTGCGGCACCCAACTCTGCGATATCCATTGCACCAACCTCAAGGGCGACCTCGGCGACCTGTTCGAGGAGTGGGTCGCGATCGCGCAACACCTCGGCGAGCGCGGAGATCGTGCGAGTGGCAAAGATGTCGGCGACCATGAGTGGCGGATCGTCAAGCCAAGTCCTGATCCAGGAGACCGCGGTGGTCGCCGAGACAGAATCTCCTCCGGAGGCGAAGAAATCGTCGTCGATACCCAGATCTGGCTTGTGCAGAAGCTTGTTAACGATGTCTGTCAGTACGCGCTCCAGCGGCG
>JAHZKD010000319.1 GCA_022600605.1 Actinomycetes bacterium | reverse complement strand
CGTGCCAAAGGGCTGGGTGCCGGGTCAAGCCTCGGTATCTTGTGCCGCAATCATCGCTCTCCGCTGATCGCCGGCTTCGCTGCTTCGCGCATGGGGATGAAGGGGATCTGGCTGAACACCGCGTTCTCGGCACGCCAGGCTAAGGAGGTCGCCGAACGCGAAGGCGTGGAGCTGCTCGTCTACGACGAGGCGTTGGCCGAGGCCGCGGCCGGCGTCGAGCCTGCTCACGGGAAGGTTGTTACTGCTACCGCCGATCCCGCCGCCGACCAACTCGAGCAGCTCATCGCCGGTGGTGATCCGACTCCTCCGCCTGCGCCGGGACGTCCGGGCAAGATGGTCCTGCTAACGAGCGGAACCACGGGAACGCCGAAGGGGGCGCCCCGGTCGGAGCCGCGCGGTTTCACCTTGCCTGGTGCGTTGCTCGAGCGGATGCCGATGCGTGCCCGCGAGGCTGCCATGATCGGCCCGCCGCTGTATCACGGCACTGGCTTAACGGTCGCGCTGCTCTCGATCGGCCTGGGATCCAAGCTCGTCCTGCGCAGCAAGTTCGACGCTGCGCGCTTCCTTGATGATTCAGCCGCGCATGGCGCAACAACCTGGTGCGTCGTGCCGATCATGCTGCAACGCGTGCTTGCGCTCGGCGAGGACGAGATCCGCCGCCGGGACCTGTCCAATCTGCGGGTCGTGTTCTGTGCCGGCTCACAGCTACCGGCCGAGGTTGCGGTCAGGTCGATGGACGTGCTGGGCGACGTGATCTACAACATGTACGGGACAACCGAGGTGTCGCTTGCGACGATGACGACGCCGGCCGATATCCGCGCCGCGCCGACATCGGTCGGCAAACCGATGCTCGGGGTCAAAGTCAAGCTCTTCGACGACCACGGCAAAGCGGTCGCCAAGGGCGAGACCGGGCGCATCTTCGTCGGAACCACCTCGCCCTTCGAGGGGTACACCGGCGGCGGCGGCAAGGACATCATCGACGGCTTGATGGCGACCGGCGACGTTGGTCACTTCGACGACGCTGGGCGGCTGTACATCGACGGCCGCGACGACGAGATGATTGTCTCCGGCGGGGAAAACGTGTTCCCGCGTGAGGTCGAGGAGCTGCTCCTCACCCACTCGGCGATAGATGATGTGGCCGTGATCGGCGTCGAGGACGCGGATTTCGGCCAGCGGTTGAAGGCGTTCGTCGTCCTGGGCGAGGGCAGCATCACAGCCGAGGAGATACAGCAGTTCGTCAAAGACAACCTGGCGCGCTACAAGGCCCCGCGCGAGGTGGTGTTCCTCGACGACCTGCCGCGAAACCCGTCGGGCAAGATCCTCAAGCGCGAGCTGGCCGCAATGGAGGGCTGACACGGGCCACATGCCGGCGCGCAGCGGCACCGGGCCGGATCCTGGCCGCTGGCAGCGCACCAGCCCGACCGCATGCCACCCTGGACCTATGCGCGACGATGGATCGCCCAATCAGCAGCGGCTTGAGGCTGACCTTGTCCTTTCCGGTGGCGGCGTCAAGGGCATCGGGCTGATGGGGGCAGCCGTGGCGTTGAAAGACGCGGGTTATTCGATTCAGCGGGTATCGGGAACTTCGGCGGGCTCCTTCGTGGGCGCCATCGTCGCCGCCGCTGCACATGGCGATCAGCTAGACGGCAATCAGCTCAGAGAACTTGCGTTGAGTGTGCAGTACCAGAAGTTTCGTGACAGCAGATCGGTCGGCGGGCTGCCCCTCATCGGGCCGGCATGGGGCCTGCTGCGCGATACGGGCCTCTACCGCGGCGACTTCGCCCGCCAGTGGGTGGAAAGCGAGCTGCGGAACCTCGGCGTGCGCACATTCGGCGATCTAGCCATCGACGACAACCGGCTATTACCCGAACGGCGCTACCGACTAGTCGTCACCGTCGCTGACTTGACGACCGGGCAACTGGTGCGGCTTCCGTGGGACTACCGCCGAGTTTATGGACTCGACCCCGACGAACAGTCGGTAGCCGAAGCGGTACAGGCCTCGATGGCCATCCCGTTCTTCTACCGCCCGGTCACCTTGGCCAGCGGCACAGGCCAGGAGTCCACGCTCGTTGATGGGGGTGTGCTGTCCAACTTCCCGATCGACTCGTTCGACCGCCCAGACCGTAAAGCACCGCGGTGGCCGACTTTTGGCGTCACGGTGCTTCCGTACCTGCCCCTCTCAACGATCGCCACAATGATCCCGACATGGGCGCCGCCACTGCGCAACAACTACACCCTGCTGGAAAACTTGATAACCACCATGCTGGGCGGCCACGACCGCGCGTATCTCGGCCTCCCGTGGGTCAAGGTACGAACCATCGAAGTCGACTCCGCCCACGTTGGCGTGCTCAACTTCGCCGTCAGCGACGACGACGCTAGAACGCTGTACAACAACGGATACTCGGCTGTGAAGGAATTCCTCACGACCTGGAATTGGCAGCAATACCTTAAGCACTTCCGGGGACTCCACGACGCCGACGGTGCGCAATAAGGGCCATCTCCAGCCATGCAAGAGGGTCACGCGTTCAACATGGGGATGCACTCGGAAGTCTTAGGCGGGCAGCGTTTTCCGGCAACCGTTCTTGGTCCACGCCGGCAATACCTTCGGTTCGGTTGCGCGACATGGCCTCCCGCGCATGGGTCGCGTAGCCACATGGTCGGCGCCGCTCACAGCCCAACTCGTGTTCTGGTTGCGGAATCGAAGTTGGCGGGAATGGTGGTTTGACTGAGATCTCAGTTAGTTTTTTTGGGCTGGCTCGTCACATGGCGATAGCGGTTGCGGGCCAGCAGAGTTACCTTCAAGTCGTCGATCAGTGGGTCGAGGTATTGGGACCGGTATTCGCCGTCGCCGACCGCGCGGGCGGTGATGTTCATAAATGTCAGCGCCGCCATGAACATCACGATCTGGATCAACGAGTTCGGCACCGGAACGTCCATACCGAACACCGTCCCGTGGCTGGAGCCGCCTTCACTCCATGCCGCGAGCACTCCCGGGTTCAGCAGGATCAGCCCCAGCACGAAGAAGATTCCGGCGGTGACGGCAGCGACCATCGAGACCTGCACGATCTGGGTTGCGGTGATCACAAACACCACGTTCACGCGTTCACCCAGATTCAGCGGCTCATTGGCCGGTAGATCCGGCATCTGCTCGAAGGGCGTACCGACCAGTTGATCCGCATGCTCCTGTGGCGGATCGGCCGACGTCATCAACGGCCGCACCCGCTCCAGGGTGCCGGAGACCAGGAAAGCGCAAGCGATTATGAACAGAAATGCCAAGGCCATCCACATCCGGGGCCGGGACTCATGGGACGCCATCTGCCACATAGGGGTGTTGAAGAAGACCAAGAAGGTAAGTAGCACCATGGGCAGCGACCGCATTAGCAGGGCACCTACGGCAGAGAACTCCCACAACGTCAGTCGGACTGCCCAGCCGAGCACCGAGCCGATGCCCGACGCGGTCAACGCCAGCATCAACACGATCACGCCGGCAGTGAGGCCCCAGGTGATCTCGTCGCCGATCACCGCAGCCGAGACGGCTACCCCCGCCGCCACTGCGGAAGCGATGAACTGCGCACGGTTGGTAGTCATTCGAGCAACAATCCAGCCGACGGCACCGGCCAGTGGCAATGCCAGGACGATAACTGCCAGCTCGACCCACCCCTTGGTGATGGGATGGTCGGGGATGTCGCGGCCGGGATGCCCGGTCAGGAGATAGATCAGCAGCAAGCAGACAGCGACGGTGGCGAAGCCGGCCAGACCAGGCGCCGAGCGCGACCACACTGCGCGCAACAAGCCGGCCCGCGTCAACACCGAGGGCAGGCCCCGGTCGAGAAACCAGCGCTCCGCGGCATGGGGTGCGCTCACTGGGGCCGCCACGGACCTCACCTTATCGGCCAGGGAGTTGCCGCCCAGGCTGATCGGATGCAACAGATCATCGGGACCGAGGTCGGAATTCCGAGCCGATTGGGGTTCATCGTCATGCGAGGGCCGAAGAACACCCCTGACCGCACATTGGCGAACGGCTATACACCGGGAATACCTAGAATCTCCGCCAGACCGAGATTGAGAACGGTCGCAAAGAAGCCCGCGGCTATGGGGCCGTTTTTCTGTTCGTAGATGTCGACTAGCGCATCGTTGGAAACCCCAACCGGTGCATCGACCACCACCGGGATGACGCTGCTGCCATCGTCTGCGTCCACGGTAAAGGTCACTTTGTTGTAGAGATCGGGAGCAAAGGCGGCCTGTGTCAGGGCTTGGAGGGTCGGCGTGTAGGTCCATGCGCCGGTGGAGGGCTCGATTGCGACGGCACCGCGTTCCGCCTCGACGGATGTCGTCAGCGTGTATGTGGCTGGGTGACTGGGCTCGATGACGTCGATGCTGCCCGTCACCACACCGGTGGCCGCGTCGACTGAGGCGACGTTGTATGCGGGATTGACCGTCAGGCTGACTGTGGCCACGTTGGCGCTGGTGGTCCCGGTGGCATCTTCGACCCGGTAACCGAACGAGGCCGGACCGGTGTAGGCGGCGTCCGGGGTGAAGGTCACCGATCCATCCGCATGACGCACCACCACTCCGCCAGTGCGCGGTTCCACCGAGTTCACCGACAACGTGTCACCGTCAGCCAGATCCGGGTCGATGTCGTTGCCCACCAACTGCGCCGCGG
>JAHZKD010000318.1 GCA_022600605.1 Actinomycetes bacterium | reverse complement strand
CAGCGACACATCGGGAGGTTGCACCCCGAAGCCCAGGAAACTCAGACCCGTCTCCGCCAGGATCGCCATACCGACGTTCAACGCCGTGTCGATGATCAGGATAGAGGCCACGTTGGGGATGATGTGGCGAATAATGATGCGCCAGTGGCTGACACCCATATACCTTGCGGCCACCACGAATTCGCGGTCGCGCAGGCTCATCGTCATCCCGCGCACGATCCGGGAGCTGATCATCCAGCTGAACGCCGCGAGCAGCAGTATCAACCACAAAATGGTGCCTGACTGCTTGGTTCGGGGGGTGACGATCGCGATCAGGATGAAGCTCGGAACGACCAGCAGCAGGTCGACGATCCACATCAGGGTCCGGTCCCGCCAGCCACCGAAGTAGCCGGCGACCGCGCCGACGGTGGCCGCGATGACCGTGGAGATGAACGCGACGCACACACCGATCAGCAGAGACTTCTGCATGCCGCGCAAAGTCTGGGCCAACAGGTCCTGACCCAGCGCATTCGTGCCGAACCAGTGCGTCGGGTTGGGCGGTTGCTGCAGCGAGTAATAATCGAGGTCGCTGTAGGAGTGGGGCAACAATGGCGGCAGTGCGTAGCATCCGACAAACAACAAACACAGCACAACAAGCGACACCACGGCCGCCCGGTTGCGCAGGAACCGGCGCACCACCAGGGTGCGTCGAGTCACGAATCGGTGTTCGTTGGGCATCTCGCTCATCGGGGCCCTCTGCTCTTCGCGCCGGCGCTCATCGGGGTCCTCGGCTCTTCGCGCCGGCGCTCATCGCACCCGTACCCGGGGGTCGAGTACGGCGTAGATCACATCGGAGAGCAGGCCCGCCAGCAGGATCATCGCCCCGGAGAACACCGTGATCGCCGCGATGATGTTGGTGTCTTGGGACGCGACGCCCTGCACCACCCATTCACCCATGCCGTGCCACCCGAAGATCTTCTCGACGAACACCGCGCCGGTGACCAGTGCGCTGACACCGTAAGCGAACAGTGTGGCCATCGGGATGAGCGCGGTGCGCAGCCCGTGCTTGAACAGTGCTCGGCGCCGGGTCAGCCCCTTGGCCCGCGCGGTGCGGATGAAGTCCTGGCCGAGCACGTCGAGCATCGCGTTTCGCTGGTAGCGGCTGAATCCGGCGATGGACGCCAGGGCGAGGGTGAAGGTGGGCAGAACCAGGTGCTGGAGGCGGTCGACGAACTGTTGCCAGGTGCCGCCCACCGCGTCGGGCGATGTCTCCCCGGTGTACTCGAACAGCTGGACGCCCAGGGTTGAGTTCACCTTCAGCGCGCCCAGGATCAGCAGGTTGGCCACGACGAAGGTGGGGGTGCTCAAAATCAGCAGGGACAGCACGGTGATGAACCGGTCCGACAACCGGTACTGGCGGATTGCGCCCCATGCGCCCACCACGACCCCAACGACCGTGCCGACAACCGATCCGATGAGCACCAGCCGCAGGCTGACCCCGATGCGCCGCCACAGTTCGGCGCTGACTGGTTGCCCGGTGACCGTAGTTCCGAAGTCCCCTCGGACGGCGCCTGAGGCCCAGTTCGCGTAGCGCAGGGGAATCGGCTTGTCGAGGTCAAGTTCGGCCGCCTTGGCGTCGATGACGGTCTGAGGAGGTCGCGGGTTGCGTTCCAGCAGGCTATCGAGCGGCTCGAACGTCAAGGACGTAAGGCAGAACGTGAGGAACGAAGCAAGCCCCAGCAGCACGATGTAGTTGAGCAGGCGGCGCGCCAGAAAGCGGGTCATGTGATGACTCCGCCGCTGATCTGCATCCGCACAGGTTATGAGAAATCTGTTGACACAGCCCGTTCAGGTGTTCCCGGCGTGGCTCACGAGCGGCTGGCCGAGGTGCCGGAGATGCGTGGTTCTCACAGCTCGGGCATAGGAATCGCATAGCCAGCGACCAGGGCCCGGACACATAATGGGGCGGTGGCCTCTTACCCCGCATCCGCCGCGGCAGCAGTCGGCGGTGATGACGCCACG
Source organism: Actinomycetes bacterium (assembly GCA_022600605.1). Classification (GTDB taxonomy): domain Bacteria; phylum Actinomycetota; class Actinomycetes; order Mycobacteriales; family Mycobacteriaceae; genus Mycobacterium. The sequence goes on along the minus strand of JAHZKD010000318.1, from coordinate 2,969 downwards.
CGGGAGGTGATGCGCAGGGCCGACGGCAGCCCGATCCACGTGCTGGTCGTCGACGACGAACCGGTACTGGCCGAGCTGGTGTCCATGGCGCTGCGTTACGAGGGTTGGGAGATAGCGACCGCCGGTGATGGCGCGACCGCCATCGCGCTGGCCCGCGACACCCCGCCGGACGTAGTCGTGCTCGACGTGATGTTGCCGGACATGAGCGGCTTGGAGGTGCTGCGCAAGCTGCGCGATCAGATACCCGGACTGCCTCTGCTGCTCCTCACCGCCAAGGACTCGGTCGAAGACCGCATCGCGGGCCTGACCGCCGGCGGAGACGACTACGTGACGAAGCCGTTCAGCCTCGAAGAGGTGGTGCTGCGACTACGGGCGCTGTTGCGGCGGACCGGGGTCACCACCGACGACGGTGGAGCCAAGATCGTCGTCGGAGATCTGGTGCTCGACGAAGATAGCCACGAGGTGACGCGTGCCGGCGAGATGATCGCACTGACCGCGACTGAGTTCGAATTGCTGCGCTTCATGATGCGCAATGCCAAGCGGGTGTTGAGCAAGGCGCAGATCCTCGATCGGGTGTGGAGCTACGATTTCGGCGGTCGGTCCAACATCGTGGAACTGTATGTTTCTTACCTGCGCAAGAAAATCGACACCGGGCGAGAACCGATGATTCACACGCTCCGTGGTGCGGGGTATGTCCTCAAGCCCGCGCGCTGAGCGCGCCCGGGCGGCGGATTGCTCCCCAGGTAGTTCGTCGGCCCTGCGCTTGCCGCGCGGATGGACATTGCGGACGCGGCTACTGGTCACGCAGGTCGTGCTGCTGGCGTTGGTGTGTGCGGGTATCGGCATCGCGACGGAGTTTGCGTTGCACCGCTTATTGATGAACCAACTCGACGGTCAGGTGGTGGAGGCCGGCGGGCGTTCGGCGGGCATCTTCGACTTCGGGCCCCCGCCGCCTCCGGGTATGGGCCGGCCCGGGATGAGACCGCGCGATATCCCGAGGGGACCGCCTCGCCCCGGACCCGGCCGACGGGTAGTGATCGGCGACGACGAGGGGCCGGGGCCGAAGTTTCTGAACGCGCCGGGCCAGGCCACCCGCACGGTCGGCGCCGTGGTCGCGGACGGAATGACAATCGAAGCCGGCGTCATCACCACAGAGGGTGCCCGTGCCGAGATCGCATCCTCGGCAGCTGAACAACTCGCCGATATCCCCGCTGACATGAAGCCGAGAACGGTCGAACTGGATGGATTGGGCCGCTACCGGTTGGTGAGCTTTCCCGCCCGACACTCTGGCGAATCCATCGTCACCGGCCTGCCCACCGCCGACATCGATGCCACGCTGTTGCGGGTACTCGTCATCTTCTGTGTCGTTGCAGCCATCGCTTTGATGGCCGCTACGACGGCGGGCATCGTCATCATTCGTCGCCAACTCGCCCCCCTGGCACGGGTTTCGGCGGCCGCGCAGCAGATCGCCGACCTCGAACTCGACCGGGGCGAGGTGCGGCTGCCCACTCCCATCGTCAAGGTCGATCCGGCGGCCGCCGACACCGAAGTGGGGCGACTCGGCGCAGCGCTGAATCGTATGCTCGACCGCATCGCGGGGGCACTGTCTGCGCGACAGGCCAGTGAGACCCGGGTACGCCGGTTCGTCGCCGATGCCAGCCACGAATTGCGAACACCGCTGGCTGCCATCCGCGGCTACACCGAACTGGCGCAACGTAAACACGGGCAGCTACCCGACGACGTCGCGCACGCCATGAACCGGGTGGAATCGGAGACTGGGCGCATGACCCAACTGGTCGAGGACATGCTGTTACTCGCCCGACTGGACACTGGGCGGCCGCTGCAGCGCGGACAGGTCGACCTGACCCGGCTCGTCGTGGATGCGGTCAGCGACGCCCACATAGCCGGCCTCGACCACACCTGGGAACTGGACCTACCCGAGAAACCCGTCGTGGTCGTCGGTGACGAGGCCCGACTGCATCAGGTGCTGGGCAACCTGCTGGCCAATGCGCGCAACCACACGCCGCCGGGCACTTCTATCACCACATCGCTGACGTTGGGCGACGCCGACGCGGTGCTGGCGGTCGTCGACAACGGCCCCGGTATCCCGGCTCGCCTGCTGCCCGAGATCTTCGAGCGGTTCGCCCGCGGTGACTCCTCGCGCTCCCGGCTCGGCGGTAGTACGGGGCTGGGCCTGGCGATTGTCGACGCTGTCGTACGGGCGCACGATGGTGCGATCGAGGTGCACAGTGTGCCGGGCAGAACGGAATTCGTCGTCCGGTTGCCGCGCGGGGAATAGACGTTTCCAGCGCGATTGAAACTGAGCCTGGGTGTCAGAGGTTCGGAGAAGATCACCCACCGGGTCAGCCTCGGCCACATCCCGTCGTTGCCGTCGCTGCCATCGCGTACGGGTGCGCTACCGACATTGACACCAACGGCCCCGACGAGTAACTTCTCGGCCCATGCGTTTAAACTTGGTAATATCTACCAGATTTACAAGAAAGCTATGACGGCAACCTCGAGCCTTGAGCAGCCCGTCGTTAAGTACGAGCTCAGCCATCTGCGCGTGCTGGAGGCCGAAGCCATCCACATCATCAGGGAGGTGGCAGCCGAGTTTGAGCGGCCGGTTCTGCTGTTCTCCGGCGGCAAGGACTCGATCGTCATGCTGCACCTCGCGCTCAAGGCTTTCCGGCCGGGCAGGCTGCCGTTCCCGGTGATGCACGTCGATACCGGTCACAACTTCGAGGAAGTGCTGGCCGCCCGCGACGAACTCGTCGCGAAGTCCGGCGTGCGTCTGGTGGTGGCCAAGGTGCAGGACGATATCGATGCGGGCCGGATAGTTGAGACCATTCCGTCGCGCAATCCGATGCAAACCGTCACCTTGCTTCGTGCGCTCCGCGAGAACAAGTTCGACGCCGCGTTCGGCGGGGCACGCCGTGATGAGGAAAAGGCCCGCGCCAAGGAGCGTG
>JAHZKD010000317.1 GCA_022600605.1 Actinomycetes bacterium | reverse complement strand
GCGTTGAGCACCTGGTAATAGCGGGTCGCCGACATGGCGAACAGTTCCTTGATCGCGTCCTCTTTGGATCCCGCGTACTTCCACCATTGCCGCTCGAAGGAGAGGATGTCATGTTCTCGGCGGGTCAGGCCGTCGGCGAGGTCGCCGCCGTCCCCGCAGTGCTCAGTCCGCGCGATCGCGCCATCCATATCGCTCCCGGGACCCTTCCGACACTCGTCAATAACATCGCAGTGCTTCGGCGAGTATTCAATCACGGCATGGTCGCCGAAGCTGCCATCCATCGCCGCGCGTCGGCGCCCGAACTCCCTGCCGGGTCCCGGCACTAAGCTTGTCGAGCATGGCCGTCGTACCCATCCGCATCGTGGGAGATCCCGTCCTGCACACCGCGACCGAACCGGTGCCTGTCGGTGACGACGGTTCGCTTCCCGCCGATCTGTCGGATCTGGTCACCGACCTCTACGACACCATGGACGCCGCCAACGGGGTCGGGTTGGCGGCCAACCAGATCGGTGTGGCCAAGCGGGTCTTCGTCTACCACTGTGCCGACGAGCGCGGCCATCCCACTCGTCGCCGCGGCGTGATCGTCAACCCGGTGCTGGAGACCTCCGAGGTGCCCGAGACGATGCCTGATCCCGAGGACGACGACGAGGGCTGCCTGTCGGTGCCCGGGGAGTCCTTCCCGACGGGCCGGGCCACCTGGGCACGCGCGACCGGCCTGGATGCAGACGGCACACCGATCACGCTCGAAGGGAGCGGGCTGTTCGCCCGGATGCTGCAGCACGAGACGGGCCACCTCGACGGCTACCTCTATCTGGACCGGCTGATCGGGCGTAATGCCCGCAGCGCCAAACGGGCGGTCAAGTCCCAGGGCTGGGGTGTGCCCGGACTGTCGTGGATGCCGGGCGAAGGTCCCGATCCGTTCGGCCACCCCTGATCGATGACAGACCTGCCGCCCCCCGGCACGCGCGTCAGCCTGCGATACCGGTTGCCGGCGGGCTCGACGCCGCCGCACACCGATGTGGTCGGACACCTGGTGGAGGTCGAGCCGGCCGTGCGCGTTCGAACAAGGCGCGGTGACATCGTCGACATCATGCCCACCGACGTGCTGGCGGTCCGGGTCGTGCCGGAGCTTCCGGTGCGCACCGGCGAGATCCGCAACCTCGAACACGCCGCCGCCCTCGGCTGGCCCGGTACCGAATGGCAATGGCAGGACGGTTGGCTGTTGCGTTACGGGCTGGGAAAGACCCGCCGGGCCAATTCCGCAGTGCCACTGCGCTTCACTTCACACACCGAGCTGGTCGGAGCGGCACGCTGGTACGCGTCGAGAGGCGTGCCCGCCGTGATTTCCGCGGCGGACCGGTTGTTCCGGGTGCCTGAGGGGGTGCCCGTGTGCGCCGAAACCGTCCTCATGGCGAGTGATCTGCCGCAGATTCCGCCGAACGTGAAGATGTCGTCACACGGGTCACCGAACGTGAAGATGTCGTCACAACCAAGCGCGGCGTGGAGAGCAATCAATCTTCGCGACATACCCGACGAGATCCTCACCTCCGTCGTCGACGGCGAAGTGGCCTTCGGTGAGCTCGCCGGTGCGGCCGTCGGCCGCGTGGCGGTGACGGATGCACCCGACGGCACCCGGTGGGCCGGGCTGTCCGCAGTGCAGGTGTCCGAGGTAGCGCGACGGCAGGGGCTGGCCCGATCCCTGTGCGCGGGGCTGCTGGAGTGGGCGCGCGGGCGCGGTGCGAGCCGCGCATACGTCCAGGTTGTCGTCGAGAACACCGCCGCACGGGCGCTCTACGAGTCGATGGGTTTCACGGCGCACCACCGTTCGCGGTACGTGCGTGCCGAGGATCTGTTGTCGCACAATCCCGCCCTAAGCTGATGCCCATGCGCCTTGCCACCTGGAACGTCAACTCGATCCGCACCAGGGTCGATCGCGTCACCGACTGGTTGCAGCGTGCCGACATCGATGTGCTGGCGATGCAGGAGACCAAGTGCACCGATGACCAATTCCCCACCATGCCGTTCGCGGCGCTGGGCTACGAGATCGTGCACTGTGGGCTCAACCAGTGGAACGGGGTGGCCATCGCGTCGCGGGTCGGCGTCGATGACATCGAAGTGGGTTTCGATGGCCAGCCGGCATGGGGCGACAAACCCGGCGTGGCACCCGCCACCGAGGCTCGGGCACTGGCCGCGACGTGCGGCGGAGTGCGGGTGTGGAGCCTCTACATCCCCAACGGCCGTGCCGTCGACTCGGCGCATTACAGCTACAAGCTGCAATGGCTTGCCGCACTTCGGGATACCGCCGCCTCGTGGCTGGCCGACGACCCATCAGCGCCGATCGCCCTGGCGGGTGACTGGAATATCGCCCCGACCGATGCCGACGTATGGGACGTGGAGTTCTTCCGGGGCAGCACCCACATCACCGAGGCCGAACGGGCCGCCTTCGGCTCCATCGTCGATGTCGGCTTCACCGACGTGGTGCGTCCGTTCACTCCCGGTCCAGCCGTGTTCACCTACTGGGATTACACGCAGCTGCGGTTTCCGAAGAACCGGGGCATGCGCATCGACTTCATCATGGGCTCGCCCAGTCTGGCCGAGCGAGTCAGCTATGCCGAGATCGTGCGCGACGAGCGCAAGGGCAAGCAACCCAGCGACCACGCCCCGGTACTGGTAGACCTCAGTAATCGGTAGCGCCCGCAGAACCACCACCCTCCTGCGGATCGGCTCTCGGGTTTCCACCACGCGGCGCCTGCGCTAGCGTGGCAACGTCAAAACGGGAGCGCGTACCAGCGCGCTGAGAGGACGGGTAGGCCCGTCGACCGTACGAACCTGACCGGGTAATGCCGGCGTAGGGAGAAGCACACGATGCCCCATGTTCCTGTCGTTGCCGACGGCCTGTCCGT
>JAHZKD010000316.1 GCA_022600605.1 Actinomycetes bacterium | reverse complement strand
TCAAGCTGCGCCCGCGGCGCGTCAAGCTGCGCCCGCGGCGCGTCAAGCTGCGCCCGCGGCGCGTCAAGCTATGCCCGCGGCGCGCTCCAATTCTGCGAGGGCAGGCTGGAGCGCATCGGCCATCTCGTCAATGTCGCCGGCTATCTCGGGAGTGGTCACAAAGCCGAAGTCGATGGTGTCCACATACGACACGCAGGTGATGTTGAGCGCCACATCCATCACCGGCGGCCCGAGCGGAACCAGTCGCTCAAGCTTTGCGCCGGCCATGTATAGCGGTATCGGCGGACCAGGCACGTTGGACACAACGAGGTTGATCGGGGCCAGGCTCTTAGATAAGCCGCTCGCGGTGTATGTGCGGGCGGCCAGCTGCACCAGCCCGGGTGGCGTGGTGTCGGTCAGCCCCATGATCTGGTGCGCCGAGAGCGCCTTGGCCATCTCTTTTGCGCCCTGCGTGCTCTCGTGGATGACATTGATCCGCTCGGCCGGGTCCTCGATATCAGTGGCGAGCGAGGCAGTCATCGAGCTGATCTGGTTACCAACGTCGCCACTGGCTTCCTCGCTGCGCGTGGACATGGGGATCTGCGCGATGAGGGGCTTGGCCGGCAGTTCTCCCCGCTTGGACAGATAGTCGCGGACGGCCCCGGCCACCACAGCCAGCACCACGTCGTTCAACTTCACCCCGAAGGCATCCTTGACCGCTTTGACGCGGCCCAGCTCAAGCTGGCCGTAGCTGATCCGTCGGTGCGGAGACAGGCTGGCGTTGAACCGGGTGGGCGGCGCCTCGAAATACCCGGGCGGCTTGCCGGCCATCCCTAGGGTGGCAAGCTGCTGACGCACCGTCTGCTCGACCAGTCGGGCAATTCGGTACGGAGTCTTGACGCCGATGTTGACCATCATTCCCAGCGCCACACGTTCGGGGCTGGGAAACCCTGTCCCGACCAGCGACCCCACCGTGTCATCTGACGCCGGCCGTGGCTCAGGGGTGGCGTCGAGAAGTATCTCCCCCAGCCCTGCTCCCGAGACTCCATCGACGATGGCGTGATGCATCTTGGTCAGTGTGGCCACCCGGCCACCCTCCACGCCTTCGATGACCCACAGCTCCCACAGCGGCCGGGAGCGGTCCAGTTTGTAGGACATCAGCCGCCCCGCGAGCTCCTCGAGTTCCTTGCGCCCTCCAGGGGCAGGTACGCCGATGCGACGGATATGAAAGTCCGGGTCAAGATCTTCGTCTTCAACAAACCATGGCTTGTCCAGCCCTAAGGGGATATCGGTGACCCGCCAGCGCAACTGCGGCATATCCCGCAGCCGCTCGATGAGCAGCTCGCGCAGCCGTGCGAAGCTGAAGTCCGGAGCGTCAGTGGGGTCGCAGATTGTCAGCGCCCCGACGTGCATGTGCCAACCTGCCGTCTCACCGTGCCAAAACGCCGCGTCTACACCTGAAAGCCGCTTCATCTGCGATCAACCCCCGTGTTCAGTTTTGGAGTCCTGGAGCGTCAGCACCTCTTGCGGGCCTCGGAACGCTGCGCGCCAGCACCATCGCCCACAGTCGCGGCGCCGGCCCTGGCCACAGTAGACCCCGCCCATTCGATCGGTGTTCTGAGGCGGTGCACTCATCTAGTCGACCGTCGCACAACCACGGCGGCGACGGTAGACAATGTTGATAGTTGTATCGATTTTTGCTGATTTTTGAGTCCGGCTCCGACGGCTATCAACTTCCGTAGAGGTGTAGAGCCCGGGCTGCGATGGTGGCGACATCGCCACTCAGCTTCACAATGGGTGGACCGCCGCGCTGATGGATCACATTCGCAAGCACAACCACGTAGCTGTCCGACCCCGGGTCAATCCACAGTGTCACCCCGGTGAACCCGCTGTGGCCGAAGCTGCCGACCGGAAAGATCAAGCCGCGCGGGACGGATTGGTAGGTGTCGATATCCCAGCCGAGTCCGCGGAGGTCTTGCCCTGCGATCGCCGGATAGTGCGGCGCCAGCAGCGGATCCTGTGTGTTGGGAGTCGTTTCGATGGCCTCCCGGCTGGCATTGTTCGCCGCTTCGAGTTGTCCGGGGCTGTGTCCGGGCTGCTGCGGCGTCGTCATCAACTCCAGGGTCGACTGTTGCAGCGGGAACCGGCTTGGGCGCCCGGCAAGCCGGTCGAGCAGGGCCTGCGCGTACTTGCCGAGGTCTGCGGTGGTCGAGAACACTCCGGCACTGCCGGTCACGCCGCCCATGCGGCGTGCCGTCGGGTCGTGGACGGTACCCCGGAGGAGGCGGCCGAAGTTGGGGTTGATGCCAGGGGTGTCGCCGTCGCGCGCGGTGGGCGCGATACGGGCCAGCAGATCCGTGCTCCACAACTCTGCCGAACACTGGGAAGTTTCTGACGAATGGGAATCGAAAGCAATTGCTGTGCCACGGATCTGGTGCGGACCACAGGCTTTGGACGCGGGAAGATACCGGGTGTCGGCCATGCCCAGGGGCGTGAAGATCTTGTCATGGGCATAGGTGTCCAGAGGTTCGCCGCTGATCTTCTCGACTAGCGCACCGAGGAGGATGAACCCGATGTCGGAGTAGTGGAAGACCTCGCCGGGACCGAATTCCAAAGGGGCGGTGAGTGCACGGTGCATACCGTCCGCCCTATCCGCTGCCGTCAGTCCCCATGGGCCTTGGCGGCTCAGGTCCCCGCCAATGCCTGAGGTGTGGGTGAGCAGCATGCGCAGCGTCACCTTGGCTCGCCGCGGGTCGTTCGCCGGGTTGAACTCAGGGAGGTAGGTCTGCACGGGATCGTCGATCTGAACGCT
>JAHZKD010000035.1 GCA_022600605.1 Actinomycetes bacterium | reverse complement strand
GTCGTCGGGTCAGGCACCTGATCAGGAGGACGCTGCGCCGTCGGAAGCAACAAACCGCCGAGATCAGTTGCCGGCCCCGGCTCGATGTACCCGAACTCATGGCCAGCAGCCACCACCGCGTTTGCCGTCGCATCGTCAGCGTCTCCAACTGCGATCAGCATGCGGTTGATAGCCCCCTGCTCCTCCAACGCCAGCGCGTGCAGCTTGGCCATCTCCTCCTCTGACATCAGCGACGGGTCAACAAGTACCACCCACTGGTCAGTCACATTCAGCGGCCCGGAGTCGATCTCGTCAGCCTTCGCAAGCAACGTCCTGCGCGCACTCCCGATCGACTCCGCGCCACCGCTGAGCGCGGCCGCTACCGCGTCGGCATACTCAGAAAATTTGAGGGCATCGCGCTCTGCACGGATGAACATCGCCGCGGCCGCACCATGGGACCGACCCGACCAGGACTTCGCCTCCGGCATCTCCTGGCACGCATGATTGATCCCAGTCACCGCACCCGAAACAGATGCGGCAGCCGACTTGATCCCAGCTGCAGACGTGGTCAAGGAGTCTGGATTCCAACCAATCAAGGTGGGACGAGACGGCAACATCGGTTAGAACAATGCGTCGAAGTCGCTGGCAAGTGCGTCATCCGTCACCTCGAACGCATCCCCTGCGCCGCGGACCGCCTGCCCCATCTTGCTGACATTATCGGCCAGCTTGGTGGCCATCTGCGCGAAATGTTCGCCGACGGTTCGCGCGGACCATTGAGTGGTTGACCCAGGAAGGCCATCTGCCGCCGACGTTGTCTTCTTACCGACGCCTGCAGACGAAATCGTCGAACTCGCAGCATCTGTCTGACTAGCCAAGGTTCTCAGGACCTCGGGATCGACCAGCATCATCTACCTCCCCGAATGCATGTGCCGATATCCATTGTCACTTACGACGGGCTGGCCGCGGGCCGCGAACCCCGCTGCGGACAGTCCCGGACTCGCTCGTTTCGCCAATCGTTTTTTCCTCTGGTACGCCACCCGTATCGGTGAACGCCTCACCGCCGCCTATACGACGGTGGCCACGGAGGTGGATCGCGGCGCTGTACTGCAATCCGGTCAGCCTCGACGAGTGGCCATCTCGGCGAATCCGACTCAGTAATAGCGCGGGAACGGGGTCCAGTTCGGATCTCGCTTCTCTAGGAACGCGTCGCGGCCCTCGACTGCCTCATCGGTCATGTACGCCAATCGTGTCGCCTCGCCGGCGAACAGTTGCTGGCCCACCAGTCCGTCGTCAATCAGGTTGAAGGCGTATTTCAGCATCCGGATCGCCTGCGGCGATTTTCCATTGATCTCTGAAGCCCATTGCAGTGCAACATCTTCCAGTTCAGCATGGTTGGCGACTTCATTGACAGCGCCCATCGCGCGCATCTGCTCGGCGGTATAGGCGCGGCCCAGAAAGAAGATCTCGCGGGCGAACTTTTGTCCGGCCTGACGTGCCAGGTATGCGCTGCCGAATCCGCCGTCAAAGCTACCGACATCGGCGTCGGTCTGCTTGAACCGGGCGTGTTCGCGGCTGGCCACAGTCAGGTCGCACACAACGTGCAACGAGTGACCGCCGCCGGCAGCCCACCCGTTGACCACACAGATGACGGGCTTAGGCGTGAACCGGATGAGTCGCTGCACCTCAAGGATGTGTAGCCGGCCAGCCCGGGCCGGATCCACCGAATCGGCCGTCTCGCCCGAGGCGTACTGGTAGCCGCTGCGGCCGCGGATACGTTGGTCGCCCCCGGAGCAGAATGCCCATCCGCCGTCCTTGGGTGACGGTCCGTTGCCGGTGAGCAACACGACGCCGATATCGGAGGACATTCGAGCGTGGTCCAGGACGCGGTACAGCTCGTCGACGGTGTGCGGGCGGAATGCGTTGCGCACCTCGGGGCGGTCGAAGGCCACCCGCACGGTCGGCATGTGCGCGCCGTCGGCGACGTGGCGGTGATATGTGATGTCGGTGAGGTCACCGAATCCGGCCACCGGCTCCCATAAGTTGGCGTCGAACGGATTGCTCACGGAGTCGGTCGCAGCAGCACACACACGTGAAACGTTATCGAAGCCGAACGGGACGCCGCCCTTCTGGGCGGTCAGCTCCACTTTCTGCACCTTTTTCGTCCGTATGAGCCGCCACGGCCGCTTCGGATCCACCGTGCTCGGCAGCGCGGAAACCCAAGCGACGGGAGCGCGAGGATCAAAGCGTCCGGGCGCCGATATCGGCCGGGCATCATCGGCGCACCGCTACGATTGATCGGTGTCCGGCGACCCTTACGCAACCGCCCAGGAATTGGGCCTCATGGTGGGTTTCCCGCCGCCGGTGAGCAAACGGGTCGATCGCTCCAACGCGATAATGAAGCCTCCCTACAACCGCTGGTCGTATCAGAACATGCGGACCATCTACCCATCGGCTCCGATCCGCAACGCTGAGTCTGTCCAGAGAATAAGCGTCGAAATCGATTCTGCGATAACAGAACTCAAGGTTGCCCGCCCCGATGGGGCCGACGTCGACTTCTCAACATTCCTGCGCGAAACCTACACCGACTCTTTCCTGGTCGTGACGCCAGAACAGCTGGTGTATGAGCGGTATTTCAACGGCATGCATGCTGCACAGCCGCATCAGATGATGTCAGTGACTAAGTCTTTCGCCGGCCTTTTCGCGCTGATCGCAGTGGCTGACGGCCGACTGGATGAGAGTCAGCCGATAACCGACATCGTTCCCGAGCTGTCAGCCGCGTCGGCCTTCTCGGGGGCGACCTTCGGCCAGGTGCTCGACATGGTGAACTCTATGGACTTCAGCGAGGCCTACGCAGATCCAACATCGGGAATCGTGCGCTACGCACAGATACTCGGATGGCTGCCAACACCGGCGGATATGCCCAAGACTGGCGGACTGTACGACTTTCTGGTCACGCTCGATGATGACCCAGCCCATGAGCACGGTGAGATATTCCGGTACCAGACGCCCAAGACAGACGTGGTCAACTGGGCCACCAACAGGATCACCGGCACGTCATTCCAAGATCAGATGTCCGACCTGCTGTGGTCGAGGCTGGGAACAGAAGCCGAGACCTACGTTCTGCTCGACCCCCAGGGCACACTCGTGGCCGGGGGTGGCCTTAACGCGGGTCCACGTGACCTGGCGCGGTTCGCCATGATGCTGCTGAACGGCGGTCGAATTGGTGCCGACCAGATCGTGGCACCGGCCATCATCGACCTGTTGGCCCAAGGAGGCAGTCGCGAAGCTTTTGCCCGCGGGCCGGAAGCTGTCGGCCCGATGGCCGGCGGCGACTGGAGTTATCGTGCGCAGTGGTGGATAAGGCATACCCCGGGACGGGAAGCCTTCACCGCGATCGGTGTCCACGGCCAATGGATCTACGTGGACTGCCGACACCACATCGCGATCGTCAAGCAGTCGTCACAGCCAGTTTCGTCCGACCTTGACACCGACCAGTTCACCCTCAACGCCTTCGATTCCGTCGTCGATCACCTCACCGCGAAGTCCGGTATCGCGTGATGACCGAAGGGCGACCCGAAGGCGAGTAGCGCCAACTCGCATGTCCTGCCACCAATTCGCACCCCTAGTGCCCGGATTCGGTGGATCATGGGTGGGCACCGGCACTGGCATCGGAAAGGACGACATCATGGTCGACACGGCGGACGGGCAGTCGGCACATGAGTTCGGTTCAGCGCGGAAGTACCTGGCTGAGTTCATCGGCATGTTCATATTCATGTTCGCGGTGCTGGGGATCGTTTCTTCTGGGGCCAGCACGGCGGCCACGGCGATCGGTGTCGGCGCCGTGCTCATGGTGATGGTCTATGCCGGTGGGCACGTCTCCGGCGGGCATTTCAACCCGGCGGTATCGATTGCCGCTTATCTGCGGGGCGCCCTGCCGCTGGGCGACCTCGTGCCTTACATCGCTGCTCAGCTGCTGGGGTCACTGGCGGCGTTCCTGGTGGGTTTCGCGCTCTGGCGTGATAGCTACTTCGGTGTCGGCGCGGGCGACCTCAGCGGCCACGTCTGGGCGGCTTTTGTGGGTGAACTAGTCTTCAGCTTCGCGCTGTGCTACGTGGTTTTACATACCGCTACCAGCAAAGATAACGAGGGCAACAGCTTCTACGGTCTGGCCATCGGGTTCACCGTAGCGGCCGGAGTCGTAGCCGTCGGCGGCATCTCCGGTGGGGCATTCAACCCATCCATCACCTTCGGGTTGATGTTGTCAGGCTTCTTCGCCTGGAAATTCATCTGGGTCTATTGGGTTGCCCAAGTCCTCGGCGCGGTCATCGCCGCCTACAGCTACAAGGCAGTCAACCCCGACCCGAAGCCCATCAGCAACGGATAGTGCCATCGTCGCCCGACGGTGTCGGATGGTCGGGTTCCTCCACGGGGCTCGTGCCTCACCCCGCATCGTCGCCCGACGGTGTCGGATGGTCGGGTTCCTCCACGGGGCTCGTGCCTCACCCCGCATCGTCACCCGACGGTGTCGGATGGTCGGGTTCCTCCACGGGGCTCGTGCCTCACCCCGCATCGTCACCCGACGGTCCGCTCGGCGTCCTTCCAGAACTGCGCCCGCACCGCCTTCTTGTCCGGCTTACCCAGCGCGGTCACCGGCACTGAGTCGACGACGATCACCTGCTTGGGTGCCTGCACCGAACCTTTGCGCTCCTTGACCGACGCCTGAATCTCGGCAGTCATCGCCGCGACGGCGGCGTCGTCGCAGGGTACGTCGGGGCGCAGTACCACTACGGCTGTCACCGCCTCGCCCCACTTCTCGTCGGGCGTGCCGATAACGCACACCTGTGCGATCGAAGGATGTTCGGCCACAACATCTTCCACCTCGCGGGGGAAGACGTTGAACCCGCCGGTGACGATCATGTCCTTGGTGCGGTCGACGATGAACCAGAACCCGTCGCTGTCCTCGCGCGCCAGGTCGCCTGTATGCATCCACCCGTCGCGGAAGGTATCGGCGGTGACGTCGGGCAGCTTCCAGTACCCGCCTGCCAGCAGCGGCCCTGACACGCAGATCTCGCCGACCTCACCAGGCGGAACGGGCTGGCCGTCCTCTCCCAAGAGGGCGGTGCGGGCGAACAGCGTGGGCCGCCCGCATGAGGTCAGCCGTTTTTCGTCGTGGTCCTTTTTGGCCAGGTAGGTGATCACCATCGGAGCCTCCGACTGGCCGTAGTACTGCGCGAAGATCGGACCGAACCGCTTGATCGCCTCGGCAAGCCGGACAGGGTTCATCGCCGAAGCCCCGTAGTACACCGTTTCCAGCGACGACAGATCTCGCGAATGCGAATCCGGATGATCCATCAGCGCGTAGATCATCGAAGGCACCAGCATCGTCGCGGTGATCTTCTGCTCCTCGATGACGCGCAGCACCTCGGCCGGATCGAACTTCGTCAGCACGATCAGCTCGCCGCCTTTGACGATCACCGGGGTGAAGAAGGCGGCACCGGCGTGCGAGAGCGGCGTGCACATCAGGAAGCGGGGATTCTCCGGCCACTCCCACTCGGCCAACTGCACCGTCGTCATCGTCGTAATGGATTGCGTCGTACCGATGACACCCTTGGGCTTGCCGGTGGTGCCTCCGGTGTAGGTGAGCCCCCCGATGTGGTCGGGCGGCAAGTCGGCAGCGGCCAGCGGTGTGGATTCGTGCTTCGCCGCTTCGGCGCTCAGGTCCGCGGTTGCGACATCGCTGTCGGCGAGCTCGGGTGGCACCGGGCCGATCGTCAGGATCTGCCGGAGCGAGGGCACTTTCTGCACTAGGCCCAGCGCGCGTTCGACGAACATCGGGTTCGGGTCGATGATCAGCGTGCTCACCTCGGCGTCGGACAGGACATAGGCGTGATCGTCGAGCGAGCCGAGGGGGTGCAGCGCCGTACGCCGGAAGCCCTGGGTTTGGCCGGCCCCGAGGATCATCAGAACTTCAGGCCGATTGAGGGCCAGTAGTCCCACCCCCGCGCCGGTTCCAGCCCCCAGTGCCTCGAAGGCCTGAATGTACTGGCTGATCCGATCGGCGAGTTCGCCGCCGGTCATCGTGGTGTCTCCGAGAAACAGCACTGGCCGGTCCTTATGACGTTTTAGCGCGCCCACAGTGAGGTGGCCTGAGTGCAAGGGATGGCGCAGCAAGTCGCTCATGCCCTCCACACTAGAACGTGTTCCAATTCTAGGCAGTCGGCCCCTGCCCATCTGCCCGCCGGTATGTGGGCGGTCCACGTTGTTCGCGCAGTTGCCGCAAGGCCGACACATCGCATGGGCGGATTAGGCGAAATCGTTCAGCAGCGACCAGTGGCGTGGCACCCTTTTGGCCATGAACGATCTGCCCGAACCCCGTTTCCTCGATGACCGCGTCGCGCACTGGGCGCGCACCACGCCCGACGCCGAAGCCATGGACTACCTCGGACGGTCCTGGAACTGGGCGCAGTGGAATGACCGGATCCGTCGACTTGCGGGTGGACTCAAGGATCGGGGTGTACGGCGCGGGGACGTCGTGGCGTTCCTCGACAAGAATCACCCGGCCTGTGTTGAGACGACGTTCGCCGCTGCGTCGCTGGGCGCCGCCACCGCGATCATCAACTTCCGGTTGGCCGCCGACGAACTCGACTACGTCCTCAACGACTCGGGCGCCAAGGTGCTGATTCTCGGGAAGGAATTTCAGCCGGCGATCGACAACATCCGCGACAAGCTCGTCCACGTCGAGCATGTCATTTCGGTCACGCCTGAGGGCGACGATGAATACGAGGCGATGCTGGAGGCGGCGACGCCGACTCAGCGCAGCGACGATGTCGACCCCGGTGACGTCGCGATCATCATGTACTCCTCGGGCACCACCGGGCGGCCGAAGGGCGTCGAGCTGACACAGGCCAACCTGATCGCGCACACCGTCAACGCCCACGAAGGCTTCGAATTCGACGAGGGCGACAAGAACATGGTGTCGATGCCGTTGTTTCACGTCGGTGGCTCCTCGTATGCGCAGTTCGGCATCCACGACGGTGTCCCGAGCGTCATGAC
>JAHZKD010000315.1 GCA_022600605.1 Actinomycetes bacterium | reverse complement strand
GGCTCCCTGGACATCATCAACGAATTCAATGTGGAGTCGGTCTGCTGCCGATCCGATGATGGAGCACGGATCATTGTCCGGTCCGAAGCGGGAAACGAGGTCGTCGTCGATGAAATCGTCGCCAACATCGGATTCCAACCCGACCTCGATCTCTACAACTCGTTGGAGCTCCAGATCGACCCGCGATTACGCTGCCCCATCGGAGTCGCCAAACGCCTCGCCGGCTCCGGTGGAAGGAGCGCCCTCACCGTCGACGGCGCCAAGCTGGCGGCTTATGCGATGGAATACGGCGCGGCGGAGCTTCAAATCGACCCTGGTGGCCGGCTCTTCGTGGTCGGCATGAAGAGTTACGGCACCCACCCCGGATTCCTTCTTAAGAACGGATACCAACAGGTCGAGGCTGTCATCGAGGCTCTCGCTCACGAACGCGAAGGGGCATGAGACCAGCCGCAAGACTGCTCCCACTCCTTCAATCGCAGCGATCAGTGCGGTTCGAGGATCCTGGCCACTTCGGCGTTCACCGCCTGCCGCAGGTCTGCGTCCGTCATGTCGTCAATACCCGCTGCCGAGCGTAGGAAAGACTCGAACAGTCGCCAGCCGAATTGCAGCGCAAGGGCATTCGCTATGGCCAGCCGGCCGCTGGAGTCGCTGTCATGGCGTGGCCGGACCCAGTCGAACAGCTTCTCGACGTTGGGAAAGTGCTTCTGTAGCTGCCCGGCCGGATACCCGTCGAGCAGCGCCCGGGCTACGACCTGCATCTGCAGGTCGATGGCCCGCTCGATGGCATCGGCCGAAGCCCCGGAGCGTAGGAGCGTACTCATGTTCATGCTCAAGTCATCGAGCACGGCACCAACTAGTTGTTCCTTGGTGCCGAAGTGACGAAACACGAGTCCGTGGTTGACCCTTGATCGGGAAGCAATGTCGCGGATCGACGTCGCGGCCGGACCGCGCTCGGCGAACAGATCAGCGGCGGCGGTCAAGATCGCCGCTGCCACTTCTTCCCGCCCGATGGGCTGGGGTGGGCGTTCTTCCCGCCCGATGGGCTGGGTTGGGCGCCGAGTTGCCGACTCTGTAGTCATACGACTACAGTAGCGGATGTAGTCAGATGACTACAGTTAGTTAGGCCTAGAGAGGAAAACGATGACCATCTCTGCCGCGCTGCCCTCAACACGACCGATGACCGTGACAAAGTTGGGTAGCCGTATCGGTGCCCGAATCGACGGGGTGCGCCTCGGAGACGACCTCGAACAGGCCACCGTCGCCGAGATCCGCACGGCACTGCTGGCCCACAAGGTGATCTTCTTCCCTGGCCAGTACCACCTCGATGACGACAGCCGCGGCTTGCGCCGAAGAAATTTCGGTCACGCCGTTCTGCAAGACCACGGGCGGTAGCGGTACCTGGCCTCCAGGATCTTGACTTCGTCGTCATTCGCCCCGTACACAGTCCCTCATTTCTTAGGTCAGGAGGCCAAAACAGTTCCAGGGCGATTCTGGTAGGGCATCCTGAGGCAATGACCAAACGCGATCGCCGTTCTGCAATCCTGATCGCTGCCCTTGCGCCCATCGCCGCCCTGTCGCTAGTGAACCCGGCAGCGGGCTCCGCACAACCGCTCGATTGCCACAACGGCGAATGGTGGGATCCTGTGGCCAACGTGTGTAGGCCGCCACTGGTCCCGCTGAACTGCTGGGGCGGAACGTACTGGAGTCCGATTTCCAACGCCTGTCGACCGCTAGGCCAGGTCTAGGTCCGGGAGGAACTGTGTCGAAGGGGACTTGAGCGCAAGGAAGCCGGAGAGACTGACCAAACTTGGCCCAGCGATAACCCCCCGAAAGGAGAAGCGGCGTTTCCTCCTGGCCAAAGCCAGGCGTTTCCACGCCGCCATCCGCGGCATGGCATACCTCCGACAATGGTCAGAGCGGGTTTTCCGGTCGGGCTTCGACCAGCGGCTCGTCGGGGCAGCAATGCATGAGAGACCACTCATCTTCATCTTCACCAGGGTTCATATCGGTGGCACTGTCGCGTTGGTGAGTGTGGGCGACCTGGGAGAATCGACGGGGTGAGCACCGCAGCGCCGCCGAAACGGGTGCCGTCGCTACCCGGTCGAGATCATCATCCACCGCGTGTGGCTGTACTTCAGGTTCCCGGCGAGCTTTCGTGAAGTTGAGGAGCTGATGCTCGCACGCGGTGTCACAGTGAGCTACGAGACGATCCGCGAGCTGGTCGGGTTTGCGCATTGCCACCATGCTGGCGGACACACGTGGTGGTGGTGCCGGGAGTGCGGATCGACGGTTTACGGGCCGCCGTTTAACGTGGGCTGCTCACTGTTCCACAGACCCGCCGCCGGCGGCGCCGCTAGCTGCCGCCACAACCGGTCGAGGGCATATCCAGCACCCGGTCCACACCGACCTCCAACGGTGGCGGTCCAAACCGTGAGACTCTGACTTCGGGCCGATACGCTTTGCCGCTATTCACTGTCGACATTGGAGGACAGCTTGACTTCTATTCAGCCAGCATGGCTGGGAGTGCTCATACTCGTAAGCGCATTGGTCGCCGCGGCGCTAGTGGTGATCGGTGGCCTATACCTTCTGCTCCCGCCCGCTCGCCGATTCATAAAAGGAGATCAGCCCGTCTGGTGGGTGCGGGACATCCTCATCGTGGCGTTCCTCACCGTCTTTCTGCTATTCGGGCGGGGCTATCTCGTCGGTGCTTCCATCTGACCCCAGCTACCTGGCGGGCATCTATTTCGACGACAACGCCATCCGGACAGAGGGCTTTCAGCCGCCCCCATCGGCTACTGGCAACAGGCTGGATTTCCCGAAGAACCCAGTCGATAACACGCTTTACGGCGATATACACCGTCCGGCTTGTAACTCGTAACGCGCGTGCGTCGTAAGACCCGCCACGACGGTGGGTGCGGCACTTCCCGTCCAGCGCAAGCCAAACGGCGCACCCGACTGGTCGAGTTGCACCGCACTCGGTGATTGTCCCGACCCGCGCCCCCTCGGCGCGGGCGCGACGCCGCCAATCCTCCTCCCCAGCGGTGACGGCAACGAATCCCAGTCCGACTCGCGATGAGGGCATCGTCAAGTTGTCGGCCTTGTGTGTGCTGCCGCGAGGATTGCTCGTTGTGGCGATTGCGGCGAGGTACGAGGGCTACCGGTATCCGATCGCGGTCTGATCGG
>JAHZKD010000314.1 GCA_022600605.1 Actinomycetes bacterium | reverse complement strand
CTCACCTTCACCATTCGGTCAGAACGAGTGGTTGGTCGAAGAGATGTATCGCAAGTTCCGCGAAGATCCCTCGTCGGTCGACCCCAGTTGGCACGAGTTCCTCGTCGACTACTCCCCCGAACCCACCAGCGATGCCGAACCACGGGGCAACGGTCAACCCGCGGCGACACCCGAGCCCGGTCCGGCGACTTCGCCCGCACCGGCCAGTGGCAACGAAGCCGCCAAAGAAGAAGGTGCCAAGACGAAGGCCGACAGGTCCCCCCCAAAGGCCACCGCACCCCCGAAGGTCGCAGCCAAACCCTCCGAGGCGCCGAATAAGAACGTCCCGGCTGCCCCGGTTAACCAGGACGACACGACCCAGGTGTTGCGCGGCGCCGCGGCGGCGGTGGTAAAGAACATGTCCGCCTCGCTGGATGTGCCGACCGCAACGAGCGTGCGAGCCATTCCGGCCAAGGCCATGATCGACAACCGGATCGTCATCAACAACCACCTCAAGCGCACCCGCGGCGGCAAGGTCTCGTTCACCCATCTGCTGGGTTTCGCGATCGTGGGGGCGGTCAAGAAATTCCCGAACATGAACCGCCACTTCGCGGAGGTGGACGGCAAGCCGAATACGGTCACACCAGCTCACACGAACCTAGGTCTGGCGATCGATCTGCCGGGCAAGGACGGCAAGCGGCAGCTCGTCGTGGCGGCAATCAAGCACTGCGAAGCCATGCGGTTCAGTCAATTCATCGCGGCCTACGAAGACATCGTGCGCAGGGCCCGCGACGGCAAGCTCACCGCTGAAGACTTTGGCGGGGTGACGATTTCGTTGACCAACCCCGGCACCATCGGCACGGTGCATTCGGTGCCGCGCCTGATGCAGGGGCAGGGCGCGATCATCGGCGCGGGCGCCATGGAGTATCCGGCAGAGTTCCAGGGCGCCAGCGACGAACGCATCGCAGAACTGGGTATCGGCAAGCTCATCACGCTTACGTCAACCTACGACCACCGCGTCATCCAGGGTGCGGAGTCGGGTGACTTCCTGCGCACGATCCACCATTTGTTGCTCGACGACGAGTTCTGGGACGAGATATTCCGCGAACTCGGAATCCCCTATGAGCCCGTGCGGTGGCGCATCGACAACCCCGATTCCATCGAGGACAAAAACGCCCGCGTGATCGAGCTCATCGCGGCCTATCGCAGCCGCGGTCATCTGATGGCCGACATTGACCCGCTGCGGTTGGACAAGACCCGATTCCGCAGCCACCCCGATCTCGACGTCAACACCCACGGGCTCACACTGTGGGATCTGGACCGCGAGTTCAAAGTCAACGGCTTCGGCGGCGCGACCACCAAGAAGCTACGCGACGTGCTGGGCCTGCTGAGGGACGCATACTGCCGCCACGTTGGTGTGGAGTACGCGCACATCCTCGAACCCGAGCAGCAGAAGTGGCTGCAGGAACGCATCGAGGTCAAGCACGAGAAACCAACCGTCGCCGAGCAGAAGTACATTCTGAGCAAGCTTAATGCAGCCGAGGCATTCGAGACTTTCCTCGGGACCAAATATGTTGGGCAGAAAAGGTTCTCGCTCGAAGGGGCCGAGACTGTCATCCCCATGATGGATGCGGCAATCGATCAGGCCGCCGAACACAGCCTCGACGAGGTCGTTATCGGCATGCCCCACCGGGGGCGGCTCAACGTGCTCGCCAACATCGTCGGCAAGCCGTACTCGCAGATATTCACCGAGTTCGAGGGCAACCTCAACCCGTCGCAGGCGCACGGTTCCGGCGATGTCAAATACCATCTCGGCGCGACCGGCACCTACATTCAGATGTTCGGCGAGAACGACATCGAAGTGTCGCTGGTCGCCAACCCCAGTCACCTCGAGGCGGTCGACCCGGTGCTCGAGGGATTAGTGCGCGCCAAGCAGGACATGCTTGCCGCCGAGACGG
This sequence comes from Actinomycetes bacterium, assembly GCA_022600605.1. Lineage (GTDB taxonomy): Bacteria > Actinomycetota > Actinomycetes > Mycobacteriales > Mycobacteriaceae > Mycobacterium. Next base: position 29,718 of record JAHZKD010000314.1, on the reverse strand, counting down.
ACGCCGACGGATCCGCGGTCTTTTCCGTCATGCCGATGATGCTGCACGGCGATGCCGCATTCGCCGGGCAGGGCGTGGTCGCCGAGACGCTGAACCTGGCACTGTTGCGCGGGTACCGCACCGGCGGAACCATCCACATCGTCGTCAACAACCAGATCGGTTTCACCACCTCGCCGGTTGACTCCCGCTCCTCGGAATACTGCACCGACGTCGCCAAGATGATCGGCGCACCGATATTCCATGTCAATGGCGATGACCCCGAGGCCACGATGTGGGTGGCACAGTTGGCCGTCGACTTCCGGCAGCGGTTCAAGAAAGACGTCGTCATCGACATGCTGTGCTACCGGCGGCGCGGCCACAATGAAGGCGACGACCCGTCGATGACCCAGCCTGCCATGTACGAAGTCATCGACACTAAACGCGGTGTGCGCAAGAGCTACACCGAAGCGCTGATCGGCCGCGGCGATATCTCGATGAAAGAGGCCGAGGACGCGTTGCGCGACTACCAGGGCCAGCTGGAACGGGTCTTCAACGAGGTCCGTGAGCTCGAGAGGCACGCGGCCGCGCCGAGCGAGTCGGTGGAGTCCGACCAGATGCTGCCGGCCGGAATGAATACTGGGGTGGAGAAGTCGCTACTGGCCCGCATCGGTGACGCCCACCTGGGTTTCGACGAAGCCTTCAACGTCCATCCCCGGGTGAAACCCGTCCTTCAAAGGCGACGGGAAATGGCCTACGAAGGCAAGGTCGACTGGGCATTTGCCGAGTTGCTGGCATTGGGGTCATTCCTGGCCGAGGGCAAGACCGTCCGGTTCTCCGGCCAGGACACCCGGCGCGGCACGTTCACCCAACGCCATGCGGTGATCATCGACCATGAGACCGGTAGGGAGTTCACCCCGCTGGACCTGCTCACCGTCGACACCGATGGCAACCCGACGGGCGGGAAGTTCATGGTCTACGACTCGGCGCTATCGGAGTTCGCCGCGGTCGGTTTCGAATACGGCTACTCGGTAGGCGACCCCGACGCAATGGTCTTGTGGGAGGCCCAGTTCGGCGACTTCGTCAACGGGGCGCAGCCGATCATCGACGAGTTCATCAGTTCCGGTGAAGCCAAGTGGGGTCAGCTCTCCTCGGTGGTGCTGCTGCTGCCGCACGGCCATGAAGGCCAGGGACCCGACCACACGTCGGGCCGCATCGAACGGTTCCTGTCGCTGTGGGCCGAGGGGTCGATGACGATCGCGGTGCCATCGACGCCCGCCAACTACTTTCATCTGCTGCGCCGTCACGGGCTCGACGGGATCCAACGGCCGTTGGTCGTCTTCACACCGAAGTCGATGTTGCGCAACAAGGCGGCCGTCAGCGATCTCAAGGACTTCACTGAGATCAAGTTCCGGTCGGTGCTTGAGGAGCCGTCTTACGCCGAGGGCATCGGTGACCGCGGCAAAGTGAAGCGCATTCTGTTGACCAGCGGCAAGCTGTACTACGAGTTGGCGGCCCGCAAGGCCAAGGATGGCCGCGAAGATGTGGCGATCGTCCGTATCGAGCAGCTGGCTCCCCTGCCGAAGCGGCGACTAGGCGAGACGCTGGATCAATACCCCAATTCAAGCGAGTATTTCTGGGTCCAGGAGGAGCCGGCGAATCAGGGGGCCTGGCCGACGTTGGGGCTGGCGTTACCAGAGGTGCTTCCGGATAAACTTGCAGGTATCAAACGCATTTCTCGGCGTGCGATGTCGGCACCGTCGTCGGGCTCATCGAAGGTGCACGCCGTTGAACAGCAGGAGATCATCGACGACGCGTTCGGGTAAGCGGATCCTTTCGGAGGGCGAGCGTTTCATCACACCCAGCGCTGGTGAACCCGTCAGAAGAATGAAAACGGTTTGCCGTCGGTCAAAGCGGTGACGGCGCGCGGGCAGAAAGCCTGAATCGCTATACCGGTGAAGATGGTGGCAAGCCCCAGCGGACGACCCAGCGCCTCCGAGACGCCCGCAGCGACATTGGCGGCGTTCTGCCCGGGTTCGACAAGCATCGGGCACACCGACTCCCCGACCCGTGCTGCTGTCGCCGGATCGATCGATCCGAGACCATATCGGTTGAGTGTCCGCAGGAACACATCCAGACCGGTATCTGCCTGAGCCGGCGCGGCGGTCATCGTCGCCGACACCAGCGCAGCCCAGGCGACAAGCGCCGCAACGGCTGAGTGCATCAACTTCATGACTTGATTGTCGCCGCCGACCCCGTTGCCATTACTTCACCAAGGGTTGGTGCCATATCGCCCTGACCTAAACGGGACCTCGGGTACCGGTTAACCTCGACACCAGTACACCGACAGGACGGAGTGGATATGCAAGGCTTCGCCGGAAAAGTGGCCGTCGTGACAGGCGCCGGCTCTGGCATCGGCCAAGCGCTCGCAATCGAGTTGGGCCGCTCCGGCGCCCACGTGGCGATCAGCGATATCGACACCGAGGGCCTAGCCACGACAGAACGGCGCCTCAACGCTATCGGCGCCCCGGTGAAGTCTGACCGCCTCAACGTCGCCGAGCGCGAGACTTTCCAGCTGTACGCCGACGAGGTCGCCGAACACTTCGGCAAGGTCAACCAGATCTATAACAATGCGGGCATCGCGTTCATCGGGGACGTCGAGGTCACCCAGTTCAAGGACTTCGAACGGGTGATCGATGTTGATTTCTGGGGTGTCGTGAACGGCACCAAGTCCTTCCTGCCGCACTTGATCGCCTCCGGCGACGGACACGTCGTGAACGTCTCGAGCGTGTTCGGGTTGTTCGGAGTGCCTGGCCAGAGCGCGTACAACGCAGCGAAATTCGCGGTGCGCGGCTTCACCGAATCGCTCTACCAAGAGATGGCGATCAACGGTCATCCGGTGGCGGTGACCAGGGTGCACCCCGGCGGAATCAAAACAGCGATACTGCGCAACTCAACGGCCGTGGACGGATTCGATCGCACGAACCTGACTACCTTCTTCGACCAGAGGCTCACGAGGACGACGCCGGAGAAAGCCGCGACGGTGATCCTCGATGCAGTGCGCAAGAAGAAGGCTCAGGTGCTCGTGGGGCCCGACGCCAAGTTAGTGGATTTCGTCGTCCGAATGGCCGGGCCTCGCTATCAGAAACTGTTCTCGAGCGCCATCTCTAAGTTCCTACCGCCCGTGCACTGACCGAACCCGTGCCCACCGGCGCCGCTGAGCCGTAAAGGGTGGCCAGCCGGTCCCCCGCCACGTGACATTTCGAAACGAGAGAGAGTATTCATGGAGGGCTTTGCCGGCAAGGTATCGGTCGTGACGGGCGCCGGGTCGGGGATCGGTCAGGCGCTGGCAATCGAGCTGGGCCGCTCCGGTGCCCATCTGGCCATCAGCGACGTCGACACCGAAGGCCTCGCCGTCACAGAGGACATGCTCACAGCGATCGGCGCCCAAGTGATGTCCGACCGCCTCAACGTCACTGAACGCGAGACATTTCAGGCCTACGCCGAGGCCGTCGCCGAGCGTTTCGGCAAGGTCAACCAGATCTATAACAACGCAGGCATCGCATTCTCCGGAGACGTTGAGATCTCTGAATACAAAGACATCGAGCGGGTGTTCGACGTCGACTTCTGGGGTGTGGTTAACGGGACCAAAGCTTTCCTGCCTCACCTCATCGCCTCCGGTGACGGCCACGTGATCAACATTTCGAGCCTGTTCGGCCTTCTCGGGGTACCGGGACAAGCTGCCTACTGCGCAGCCAAATTCGCGGTGCGAGGATTCACCGAAGCGCTGAGCCAGGAGATGGCGATGGCCGGCCACCCGGTGGCGGTTACCTGTGTTCACCCCGGCGGGATCAAAACTGCGATAGCCCGCAACATGACGACGGCAGACGGCCTCGACAAGCAGGCCCTGGCGCGAGATTTCGACACTCAACTCGCAAAGCTCACGCCAGAGGAAGCGGCTCGCATCATCCTCGAAGGCGTCGGCAAGAAGAAGCCGCAGGTGCTGGTCGGACGTGATGCGAAAGCCTTTAACGTGGTCATCCGCGCGACCGGGGCCGGGTTTCAGCGCTTCCTGCCGAAGATACTGGCGCGAGCCAAGCGCCCCGCATCGGACTGATCCCCTCGGCTGACCCATCTGAGCGGCCAGCGCAGAAATGAGCCTCAGCCGCTGCTGACGCCGAGCGGGTGGGCGTCGAGCCACTGCCCGGCCACCGCGCCGGGATCGGCGCCCTCGGAGACCTGGCGGCGCATCTCGGTGAGCGATCCGGTGTCCAGCACACCGGCAATCTCGTTGAGGGCGAGCACTTGAGACTCCGTCAGCTCATTGCGCCTGTACAGCGGCACCAGGTTCTCCGCGCGGATCAGCGAGGTCTTGTCGGACAACACCACAACCTGCGAGGGCACGTCCGGCGCGGCCGTCGACGTCCACGCAGCGTCGATCTGTGAAGACTCCAGAGAGGCAAACAGTGCGTTGTCATCGGTGAATTCGCGTGCCTCGGGCAATATGCAGGCGCCAATCGACAAAGGCTTCGGAGCACCGGTCACCGCACCGACCGACAAATCCTCGCACCGCCGGACAATCTCGGCCACGCCGCGCCCGCCCCAGTCCCACGCGGTCTGCTCGGTCACCGCGAGGGCGGGTTTGTCCTGCGCTGAAGTGGTGTAGTCGCCGGCGGCGACGCCTTCGGGCAACGCTGAAACCAGGTTGCGGTACACCTGCACGTCCGATCGTGCCAGCGCATCCGGATCGAACTCCTGCAGCAGGCGTCCGGTGAAACCAGGCGCGACGCGGACCTCGCCGGAGTCGAGTTGGCCGACCGGATCCTGTTCGGTCTGGACGTGGGCCGGGTTTCCATAGAAGCGCAGAGCGGCCGCATACAGGTGGGCCACCAGCGCGGATTCTGGATCGGGGGTGGCCCCGACCGGGATAGACGGTGCGGGCGGTTGGCCACCGCAGCCCGCGGCGACCAGCACAGCGACCAGCGTGGACGCCAGTCGGCTGGGTTTGCCCGCGGGACTCAGTCGCCCGAACCCTGGGATGCCGCGGCGACCGCAGCCGCCACCGCGGGACCAACCCGCGGATCCAGCGCACTCGGCACGATGTGGTCGGCGGCCAGATCGTCACCGACCACCGAGAAAATGGCTTCGGCCGCGGCGACCTTCATCGTTTCGGTGATGCGCCGTGCACCTGCGTCCAACGCACCCCGGAAAACGCCGGGGAAAGCCAGCACGTTGTTGATCTGGTTCGGGAAATCGCTGCGGCCGGTGGCTACGACGGCGGCGTATTTGCGCGCAACGTCCGGATGGATTTCGGGGTCGGGGTTGGACATCGCGAACACGATGCAGTCCGGCGCCATCGTCGCGATCAACTTCTCTGGCACGAGCCCAGCCGAAACGCCCATGAACACGTCGGCGCCGACCAGTGCTTCGGCAGTGCCGCCGCGGAGCGCGCGCGGATTGCTCCTGGTGGCCAACTCAGCCTTGAACGGGTTCATGTCGTCGCGTTCGGTGTGGACGATGCCCTTGCTGTCGAGAACCGTGACGTCGCCGATCCCGGCGGCCAGCAGGATGTTGGCGCAAGCGATGCCGGCGGCTCCAGCGCCGGAGATGACGATCTTCAACGTGTGCATGTCACGGCCGAGCACTTCACTGGCCCCCATCAGCGCGGCCAGTACCACGATGGCGGTGCCGTGCTGATCGTCGTGCATCACCGGGCAATCCAGGGCCTCGATCACGCGGCGCTCGATCTCGAAGCAGCGAGGCGCCGAAATGTCTTCGAGGTTGACCGCGCCAAACGTCGGACGCAGCCGAACAATAGTCTCGACGATCTCGTCAGAATCTTTGGTATCGAGCACGATCGGGATGGAGTCGAGTCCGCCGAAAGTCTTGAACAGCGCGCTCTTGCCCTCCATCACCGGTAGCGACGCTGCCGGCCCGATATCGCCGAGCCCGAGCACGGCGCTGCCGTCGCTGATCACCGCTACCAGCCGATTAGCCCATGTGTACCGTGTCGCCAGCGTGGCGTCGACGGCGATCGCACGGCTGACCTGCGCCACCCCAGGGGTATAGGCGATCGACAACGCCCGCTGGGTATCCAGGGGTGATTTCAATTCGACCGAGAGCTTGCCACCCTCGTGGGCCTCGAAGATCTCGTTCTCCTCGATAGCAACCTGCGGCGTGCGCTCCATTTCCGACACGGCCGTCAGGGTATCCGACCGGCCGAACTCACTGGAATGGGCTTCCCCTCGGTGACCAGATGGTGAGCAGTTGGTGAGCAGATCAGGCCGGGCGGCGCGCGTAGGATCGCTGCTACCGAACCAGGAACGCAAGGAGCCAATGATTAGCACGACCCAGGATGCCTCGAACTGCGAGTCGATCGCCCTGGACAGCCCCGAATTCGTGGCCGATCCGTTCCCCACCTACGAACGGCTACGTCGCGATGCGCCCGTGTTCTGCACGCGCATGGCCTATGTGGGCGATCAGGACATCTACCTGCTATCCCGCTACAAAGACTGCGTAGACCTCACTACCGACGAGCGTTTCCGCCGGGTCGTCGAGGGTTCGGCTCCGCTGCCAATCCCCAAGTCACTGCGATTCTTAGCTACTGACGGCATGATCATGATGGACGATCCGGAACACATGCGGCTGCGCAAGCTGGTCAGCAGGGCGTTCACACCCAGGGCGATTGCGCGTCTGACCGATCGCACCGAGGAGATCACCGGCGAGTTACTCGACGGGTTCAACCCCGGACAGCAGATCGACGTGCTCGAAGACTATGCGTTGCCCATCCCGGTCACCGTCATCAGTGAAATGGTCGGTGTGCCCGACGCCGACCGGGGCCGCTTCCACGACGGAATGAATCTCGTGATGAACGGGATGGCCGAATTCGGGCTGGAGCAGATGGCGGCCAAGATGGAGCCGGTCATCGACTTCGTCCGCGAACTGATCGAGCGGCGTCGCCATGATCCTGCCGAGGACATCATGACCGGGCTCATCCATGCGAGCGAGGACGGCGACAGCCTGTCCGAGGACGAGGTTGTGGCGATGGTGTTCACACTCGTGGTCGCCGGCTACGAAACCACCTACAACCTGATCGCCAATGGAGTCGCGGCCCTGCTCACCCACCCCGATCAGCTGCAGCTGCTCAAGAAAGACCCGGAACTGATCGATTCAGCGGTTGAGGAGATCCTGCGTTACACCGGCACCATTGGCGGCACCAAACCCAACTACGCTTCTGATGATGTCGAGCTGCACGGCGTCACCATTCCGCGCGGGGCCATGGTCATCCCGCTGCTGGCCTCGGCCAACCGCGACCCGGACGTGTTCGAGAACCCCGAGGTATTCGACATCACCCGCAGCCCGAATCAGCACATCGCCTTCAGCAAGGGAGCGCACTTCTGCCTGGGCGCAAACCTGGCCCGCATGGAGACCCGTATCGCGATAGCCAACCTCATCACGCGCTTCCCGAATCTGCACCTGGCCGTAGAACCCGCTGAACTGAAGGTCCATCCGATCCCCTTCTGGCGGCGCTTGTCCAGCCTGCCCGTCACCCTGGACAAATAGGGTCACACCCGGCGCAAGCTGGCCGAAGACCAACGCCGCTGGAACTGCGGACCAAAGACCCTTACGCAGAGGCGCGCCACCAAATTGACTGATTAGCAAGGTAGTTCATGCCCGAAATGGGAAGCGGTAGAGAAAGGGAACTCCCGTGATACGGATCGAAACCCCACTTGCCAACGTCCTCGCTATTGAGCTGTCCGGAACTGTCGAAAAATCCGAACCTGCATGTCGACATCGCGGGGTCGCGGGGTACAGGGACTTAGAACGCCGTCGCAGCGGTATCGGAATCGAGACGGGCTGATCATTATGACCCAAAAGCGTTGCCGAGCAAGACTGGTGGGGAGTAGCGTACAGGTTTGAGCATGGACGCGATTCGGCCATGCGCGGAGGCAAAGAATGACAGACAGCATCGACTTGGCAGATCTTGTACCGCAGCTTCAGGACGACAAGGACGCCCGCCTTGCCGAAGAGGGGGTGCGCAAGGCTGAGGCGAGGGATCGCGACGAGGAATTGCGCGACGGAACGATCACTCTGCGCGATGACATGAGATCCACGCTCGATGTTCTCCGGTTGACTCGCAAGGCCGCTGCCGCCGAGAGCGCCACTCAACGCCGACAGGAGGCGTTGCAGCTTCGTTCAGACGTGGCCGATCAGATGAATCGTCATGCCCAGGAGCGCAGGAACAACGTCAGGCTCTGGCGATCAACACTTCGCGGGCAGCGCTAACAGAAGCGATGAACAGTGTCGATGAACCGCCAAGTCACACGTCCAGCCCAGGCCTATAGGAGATGACCGTGTCACGAACGATGATGACTTGTGACGAGATTCCCAGCCTCAGCATGATCCGCACGACGAGATCGGCTCCGACGCGTACTCGGCAAGCTACGGGACCCGTCCGAATGCCCGCGCGCACCGCCCAAGCGCGGAAGATAGCGGCCTCAACACGCATGTTGGTCGCCCGACGTGAAGTCGTCGCGGTAAATCGCGGCACGCGAAGCAAAGGTGGCAAGTGATGGACAATCCGGATGATTATGTGGTTTGCGCGTTCTGCGATGGTCAGGGAACCGATCCATTCGGCATCATGGCGATGATGTCGGCCTGCACGGTGTGCGGTGGCGCCGGGGATGTCCGGGTGCCCGAACCAAGGGTCGTGTGCGCCTTCTGCGCGGGCAGCGGTGTTCAACCCGGCAGTAGATTAAATTGCGGCGCCTGCCGCGGCAAGGGCGCCCAGACCGTGAGGGAACCTCTTGCGCCATGCGATCATTGTCGGTCCACCGGGCGGGAGCCGGGGGTTGGCCCCCAGCTGTATTGCTTGAAATGCAACGGTTCTGGACTGGTCCCGGTCCGCTCGGATGTCCGTCCAAAGGTATCCATCTGAACGACAAGCCCCAGCTAGCAGTTATCCTGGGCGCCCCGCTGTAGCACGTCGAGCAGTGTCTTGTGCCCGGATCGGATCTCATCGGGTTCGGCGGTCTCCAAGGCTAGGTGGAGTGCCACGACCGCATCGGTGAGGGCTGCAGTGAACTCACCTAACATGGGACCATGTTCTAAGAGTAGTTGCTCGGCGTGATAGAGGGCCAATTCTGCTTCGTTGCGGGCCCCCGTCTCCACGCGCAACTCGTGGTCCAGTTCGGCATGCAATTCGGCGTCGCGCAGCATGGTCTGGATGTCGTTGGCACTCAGGGTCGTCGGACCAGCGAGGGTGACCCTTCGCTCGCTGCCGGTGACTTCGTCTTTCGCGGTCACAGCGACGATGCCGTTCGCGTCGATGGCAAAGGTCACAGTCACATGTGCCTGGCTGCGGGGCATCGGCGGAATGTCTTCCAACTCCAAGGTGCCCAGCAGCATGTTGTCCGCCGCCATCTCACGTTCACCTTGCAGGATCTGAATCTCGAAAGAAGTCTGGTTGTCAGCGGCCGTGGCGAAGGTCTGCGTCGCCTTGGCCGGGACGGTCGTGTTCCGGTCGATGAGTCGCGTCATCACCCCGCCCCACGTCTGGACGCCGAGGCTCAACGGCGTCACGTCCAACAGGAGAACACCGGTACGCCGTCCTAACAGGACACCCGCCTGCGTCGCCGCCCCCAGTGCCACGACGCGTTCAGGATCGATGCCCGTGCACGGCCGGCGCCTACAGAATGACTCGACCATGTGACGTACCGCAGGCATGCGCGTGGCACCCCCGACGAGCACGACCTGGTTGATGTCGGCCTGGGTCAAGTGTGCGTCGGCCATCGCCCGCTCCAGCGGCACCCGGCACGAATCGAGAAGATCGAGGGTCATCACCTCGAAGTCGTGGCGCGTCAATAAGAGTTCGGCTGGCATGTTCGGCACCGTCATGCGTGCGACCTCGTGGGTCGACAATTCGATCTTGGCCCGCCTCGCCGCGGCCAGCAACGCCTCATGGGGGATCGAGTCGGCGGGAACCCGGTCGGGCAGATCGGCGATCTTCCCGAGTAGCCAAGACAGGATTCGGGCGTCCCAGTCATCACCTCCGAGTGCAACGTCGCCGCACGTGGCGCGGACCTCGAAGACACCATCGGCCATGTGGAGTATGGACACATCCAGCGTGCCACCACCGAGGTCGAAGACCAGCACCGTCTCGTGCTCGTCCTTGCCCAGCCCGTAAGCCAGGGCGGCCGCTGTCGGTTCATTGACGATACGTAGCACTTCCAGGCCGGCGATCTGCCCGGCCTCGTAGGTGGCCTGTCGGCGCTTGTCGTCAAAGTAGGCCGGCACCGTGATCACGGCGCTGGATATCCCGGTGCCGATGAAGGCCTCGGTGTCGCGTTTGAGCTTCTGCAGGATGCGGGCGGACACTTCTTGCGGACCGTATTCGCGGTCGTCGACCTTGATGTGCCAGTCGGTACCCATCTGCCTCTTGACCGAGGAGACCACCCGGTCCGGGTTAGTCAGTGCAAGCTTGACGGCCAGTTCGCCTACGAGCACGCCGCCGGACGGCGGGAAACCCACCACCGAGGGTGTCAGGAACAGCCCTTCGGAGTTTCGCACCACCACCGGCTCACCATCGTCGATGACCGCCGCCAGCGAGTTGGTCGTGCCCAGGTCGATACCGACGGCCGGCGTCGGGCGGGACTGGTCCTCGGAACCCACTAGCTATCACCCCGATCAGGCACACGCAACGCGTCGGCGAAGCTGTACGGAGGCCACGGCCCGGTGAAACGGACTCGATAGCCCTCGGTAGTGACGGCGTCGAGGAACGATCCGACCTCGGGCACGCGCTGCCGTTCGACCAGCAACGACACGCTCAGCAGTTCCCGGCCGTCGGCCTCGTCGGGAGTCTGCGCTGTCGCGTTGGGTTGGTTCAACCGGATGGAGTGGGCGAGCGTTCCCAAGCTGTCCACAATCCGGTTCGCCTCGGCATCCAACCGAAGCTGCCGGTCTGCCGCCTCGCGCCGTTTCGAGATTTGGTTTTGGAAATACTCGCGACCGCGCGCCACCGCCACCCGCTCACTCCGCTCCAGGGGGACATCGTTGTAGTAGATCCGGACCCCCAATTCCACCTTCCCGTCCAACTCCGTCAACATCGCCTTGAGTATCTCGCGGTGCTCACCGATCCAATCGGCCAAGGCCGATTCAGCGTCACGCCCCCCGCCACCTGTCACGATGGAGTCGAACGTCATGGGAAGGACAGTCCCGGCGCCTTCCCAGACCTCGGTCACCACCTTGTTGTGTGCCAGGATCCAGGAATGCACATCATCCGGTGACCCCTGGTAAGGCTCGGCGGGACAAGCATGAACAGCAACCAGCAGCCCGTCCTGCGAGACGACCCGCACAACACTACCGTCCAATGCCGGAGCGGAAACGGTTAAAGCGGCGCCCCGCGACTGATCCGCCGCAATGCAATATAGGTACAAACCCGGCGGGGCACCCTCAGGCATCGCCGAGCACCCCTTGCTTAGCGCCGACTCGCCGCAGGCGCACGACCATCGTGGCGGTCGAGCTCACGTTCACGCTGACCACGTCGGCGACCTCCGCGGGGAGATCCACAAGGCGTTGCGCGCCAGTAGCCGATGTGAGCACGAGGTGTCGGCGGTCGGGGTCCACCGTGGCTACCGGCGGGTCGCTGCGGGCCCCCGTGTGCAGTTCAATAATGACGGTGACCCCGTCTGAGTCCACATGGACCTCGATAGGCGCATCGGCCGCGAACCGGCGCTGGGGAACTGTGGTGGAAAGTTCAACCCGCCACTGTTCAACGTCAGCGGTGATCAACCAGCACGAGTGCTGATTCATCGATTCACCCGAGGCGTAGCTGATGATCAACACCCGTTTGGTGGTCAGGAGGAATTTCCGCTTGCCCACCTCGACCCCTAGTATCCGGCCAAGGCGCGCGTCGACGATGGGCTTCCCGTTGGGGCCAACGAATCGCAGCGCGCGATCGGTCAACTCCCACCATCCGAGCTGCCACCCGGAGAGCGCACGCGTCGCGCACGCGCCCTGTGATCTCAACAGTGGCTGCATCAGGCTATCCGGACCGAACGGCCCAGCAGCGCGCTGGCCGCCGCATTCGACTCACTTAGCGTCGTCACCAGATCGTTCACCAGGGCGTCCAGTTGGTTGCGGATATCCTGGGTCACATCCTCGACGTCGAGTTCGGCTTTGATATCGGCGATCGCTTCCTCGATGGCGGCCATCGCGTCACCGAGGCGCTCGACCTCCTCGTCGGTCAGGCTGCCCCCTTCGACCCGTTTCAGGGCGGCGTCGGCAAGCACCTCCTGGATGATCTCGACGAGGGCCATGACCAGGCCTAGGAGCCCGTGCTTGAGGTCGTCCTCACGCACCTCTACCATCGGTCCGTCCCCTCCGCCCCGTGTCCATCGTCATTGCCCACATCGTCGACGGGCAACTCCCCGACGTGGTGGCCGGCTCGGCGCAGCACGTCGCGCATGCCCGCTTCCAGGAGGCCGGAACGCGACGACCGCAGGACCACATTCCGGCCGTCCACCAAGTGCAACTGTATGGCATCGGCAGCCACCCCATCTGCCGTGTGGGTGGCCGTCCCAACGGCCATGATGTCCGCCAGCCGGGTTTCGAACAGAATCTCATCAGGTACGGCCCGCGTCAGGATGACCCGGCGGTTGGTGATATGCAGTCGACCTGGGCGCCATCTGGTCCAGCCCAGTTCGACTCGGGCCGATGCGAACTCCTCCAACACGACATGTTCGCCTGGTTCGAATACGAGTTCGCCGCTGCGACGCATGCCGCCTTGCCCGCCCGGGGACGACGTACGCGTCTGGGTATCCCAACCTTCCAACATGCCGTAAGCGTTCATCGTCTCGATCGATGCCACGGCGAGTTGGACCTGCAGGCCTACCAGCGGTATGTCCGCGACACTGATGATCAGATCAAGTCGCAGCATCACCCCCTTCTCGAGGATCCGCTCCAACAAATCGGTTGTGCCAGCGTTGTAGCTGTTCACCGGTTCCATCGCGGGCGGTTACTGAACCAGAGGTGGAATCACCCGGGGAGCGTACTGCCCGAGCTTACCGCTGGCACGAGCGCTCTGCCATCCGCACGCGGGACAGCCGACGTCAAGCAGTTCGGTCGCAGTGACGAATCGCTCGCCACAGTCCGGGCAGGAGGCCTTATCGATCTCCGCCTCTTTCCATGCCTGGGTGGTGATGTTGGTCCCAGACGGGAACTCGAGTCCGTATCGCGCCGCTGTTTCGAATGAGGCCATGGCAGCCCGGATCTTGATCCCGAGCAACTCAACCCCTGCCAGGGAGACCATGATGTCGGCATTGATCACAAGGCCCTTGTCCAGTACGGCATCGATCACGTCAACCAAGGAATCACGCGTATCGTTGACCGGTTCAGCTGCCATCGCCCACTACTCTCGCTCTTCGGTGAAGGCGTCCGCACGGAGGCGGAGCCCCACCCGATTCAAGCCCGCGATCGCGCCGTCGGGAGCCAAATCGACTTCGTACATAGCCAACAGATCCTGGGTGTTCGGTGTTCGCAACACCTCCACAACCTCCATCCGCAGGTGCCAACCGTCATCGACCTTGTCGACGCCGTAGACCCGTTCGACCTCGCTACCGGTTATCGATTCCAACTCTGCGCGGGCCTTCTTGATGACTTCCACCATCGCCAGCATTACGTCGCTTCCTTTCGTTTACGAAATCGGATCTCAACGACCCCGTTGCGCGTTGTGACCGCCCACCCGGGCATGACATCCGCAGGCAGCAACACGCTTCCCGACAGACGGTGATCCGGTTTGGATCCACCGATCGTGAGCTCACGACCGTCGACGGCCAGGGCGATATCGGCTTCGGTGAGGCCGGGCAGATGGGTGACGGCGACGATCTCATCGCCCTCATCGAATATCTCGATCGTGATCTCGCGGACATCTTCGAGGATGCCCGCGGCTAGCAGCCGATCCGCGATCTCCGCACGGACCTCGTCGAGTCGTTGACCGATCGGCTCGAGGCGTTCGGCGACTTCGCGCAGGCCCTCCGTCGAGGCCACGACGTCCTCGGTTCGGCGGACCCGCCCAGGACGACCACGGGGAATCCCGCCACCTGGGGGACGGGCGCCGGGAGGAGTCATGAGGGTCTCCCCCTGCGCGCGCGAATGCGGCGACGACGTACCGACCGCGCGCTATGGCGCCTGGCCGGCCCCGTCGGTTCGGCGGAAGCGGCCGGATCGGCGTCGTGGCGCCGTTCTATGTTGTCCAGTCGGGCCAGTATCAGTTCCTCTTGCTCCTCGTACTGGGCGTCGGTGAGCTCACCCGACGCTGCGCGGCGCTGCAATGTCATCAATTCCCCGCGCAAACGCACCGGGTCATTGAGTTCGCGGTCGGCCTCCTCCTGCACCTTCTCGAACACCCATAGCAGCCCGCGCGGCGCAATCGTGACCGGAGTCAGGACAATTCCAAGCAAGCTCATTGCCGCCCCTCTTGACCGAAGGTGACGAAGCTGTAGGGCGGCAAGGGCCCGATGATCTGGATCAGGTACTTGTCGCCACTTGCCCTGTCGAACGCCTCAACTGCAGCAGTGAACTCGTCGGCGCATGCGCGACGCACCAGGAACGAAGCATTGACGACCATCAACTCATCAATGATCTTCCCGATTGACACGTCAACGGTAGGACCCGATGCGGTTATCGCGGATACCGCCCCCTCGCCCTCTCGGGTCTTCGCGGCCTCCATCTTGGCCTCGACCCGCTTGCCGATGTCCAGGCGGGTTCGTTGCGGTGTCCTGGGCCCGAGGCGCTCACGGGCCCGCTGCAGCACCGGATCGGCCGCGACCACGCCGGCGACCACCGTCTGCAGGTTCCTCCAGGAGATCTTCACACCGAACTCGGCGCATCCGGCCATACGCTCGAGCTCCACCATCAGATCGCCATGGTGAGGCGCGAGGAGATCGTCCACTAGGGACGTGAGTTCACGTACGACGCCGAAACGTGCCGGCAGCACATCCTGCACGTTCATCGCTGCCTCGACCACGGCCTCATGCCTAAGCATAAATTTGCGGGAAACCTGATACCGCTCGTTTCGCGCGTCGCTCACGATAGCCGTAATCTCCCCGTGCCTGACACCGAAGAGCCCGGACTCGCCATCGATCGTCTGTGTGGCTGCCACGGCCTCGGCGATATCGCCCCGGACGAGGCCGTAGAAATACACCGGTCGAGTCGAGGTAACCATTTCGGGGCTAGCCATCTCAGGTCCTACCGAGACTTCGCTCGACCGACAAATACAGAACAGGCCCCGGCGCGGTGTCCGACCCTCGGTTACGACAGGCCGCGACAAGGTCCGCCCGGGCACGCGCGACCTGCTCGAAACGATCCGCCGCAGCCTCGTCGCCGGGGTTGGAATCGGGATGCAGGACGACCGCCAGGGCGCGGAAGCTCTCGTCCACGGTGGCCTCGTCATAGTCCCCGGGGAGTTTGAGTAAGAGCCGGGCGGCTTCGAGTCGGTCTTGGGCAAGTTCGCGAACGTGCAGGGTGGCGAAGCTGTACAGGGGCAACGGGCCCACCCGGCGGAAGTTGTACCTGCCGGCCAGATCAGCGTCGACGGCCCGCAACGCCGAGTCGAAGGCATCCACGTCCTCCGCCCGTATCAGGAAAGCCGTATTGCAGACCAGAGTGTCGTTGACCAGAGCGTTGTTTTGAAAGTCCCGCACGTGCGGTCCGAGCGTTTCGAGGAGCGTGTCCTGGATGCAGGCGCGCCGTTCGTCCAGTTTCGCTGCCACCAGCCTGCCCACGTCCAGGGTCAGCGTGGATCGCTGATCGGCTGGAGCTGCGCCGACCGCCTCCTTTGCCGACAGCACCTCAGGGTCACCAGACACCTCCTTGAGAACCTGGTCCAGCTCCCAGGTAACGGCCACGTCGATCTCAACATGGCCCTCGAATCGCGACGAGGTGTCGTGAATCAGTTCGGAGCCGGCTCGAAGAAGCTGAATCACTGCAGCCTTGTCGCGAATCACGGTGCCGAGCCGTACGGGCAACACGTAGTCACGCCGCGCGGCAGTTTCGATCACCTGCTGATGCATCATGAGGTGCCTAACGACTTCCGCCTGTGGGATTTCTGTTATCGCAGGCCCACAGTAGGCGCTGCCCAATGCGACGATGTCGTCCATCACTATCGTTTCGACATCGCCGTACTCGGCAGGCAGCGCGGGAATCGCCAACCGGCTCCCGAACCGCTCCGACACCGCGACCGCGAACAGATAGATTCCCGGTTCAGACATCGCGCGACTTCCGTGCCATCTCGGCCAGTGACGACTCGAAATGTTTCGGTCCGACCTTGAACGCATCGACCGACTGTTCGGGCGGCGCGGTCACGAACTCCCGGATGGCGGTCATGGTTGCCTCGCGGCACAGCTCAGCCAGGTCAGCGCCCACGAAACCCTGCGTTTGTGACGCCAGCCAATCCAGATCGACGTCGCCTTCCAGTACCGCCTTGTGCGTATGCACGGACAAGATCGCCCGCCGGTCCGCTTCATCCGGGGGGCCGATCTCCACGATCAGATCGAAACGACCGGGGCGGGTCAGGGCGGGGTCGATCACGTCCAGCCGGTTGGTCGCGGCCAGCACGGTGACGCCGCGCAACTCTTCGATGCCGTCGAGTTCGGTGAGAATCTGCCCGAGCATGCGTTCGGTCACGCGCTCGCCACTATCTGACCCACGTTGGGTCGCGATGACGTCGATCTCGTCCAGGAACACCACGCAGGGCGCCGCCTGCCGGGCTTTCTTGAACACGTCTCGCACGCCCTTCTCGGATTCCCCCACCCACTTCGAGACGAGCTCCGGGCCCTTGACGGAGATGAAGTTCGCGCTCGCCTCGCGCGCCACAGCCTTGGCCATCAGCGTCTTGCCGCAGCCCGGCGGTCCGACCAACAAGATGCCCTTCGGGGGGCGAGCGCCGGCGTACTCGAACAGATCCTCATGCACCTGTGGCCACTCGATGGCCTCCCTGAGATGCTGCTTGACAGCCTGCAGGCCGCCGATGTCGCTCCAGCTGGTGTCCGGTATCTCGATGAAGAACTCCCGGATCATCGAGGGTTCGACCTCGCGCAGCGCGGTCTCGAAGTCGCCGGTCCCTACCGTCAGTCTCAGTAGTTCGTCGTACGGGATCTCGGCCGCTGACAGGTCGATGCTCGGGATCAGCGTGCGCAGGGCCGCCATCGCCGCCTCGCGACCCAACGCCTCAAGATCAGCACCCACGTAACCATGGGTGACCGATGCGAGATGGTCGATGTCCACGCCCGGATCGAGCGGCATGCCCCGGGTGTGGATCTCAAGGATCTGGCCGCGCCCCTGCCGGTCGGGTATGGGAATCTCAATCTCGCGGTCCAGCCGGCCCGGTCTACGCAGCGCGGGGTCGATGTTGTCAGGGATGTTGGTCGCACCTATCACGATGACCTGGCCGCGTGAGGTGACGCCATCCAGCAATGCGAGCATCTGGGCCACGACCCGCTTCTCCACCTCGCCCTGCACTTCGGATCGCTTCGGCGCGATCGCGTCAAGCTCGTCCAGGAACACGATGCTGGGGGCGTGCTTCTGCGCCTCTTCGAAGATACGACGCAGATTAGCCTCGCTTTCCCCGTAAAACTTGGCCATGATCTCCGGCCCGTTCACTTGGATGAAGTGCGCTGACGTTTCCTGCGCCACGGCACGGGCTATCAGCGTCTTGCCGCATCCCGGCGGCCCATAAAGAAGCACGCCCTTGGGCGGGTCAATTCCGAGACGGTCGAAAACCTCCGGGAAACGCAGCGGAAGTTCGATCATCTCCCGCAGGCGGGCCAACGTCCGGCCCAGGCCGCCGACGTCCTCATAGGACACCGACGCAATCCCAGGGCTAGCGCCGGGCTGTCCGGACCCACTGTCGATCTTGACGCGGGTGCCCTCCTGCACGAGCACGAAACCCCCTGGCGTCGTGTCCGTAATTTTGAAGTCCTGCGGGCGAGAGCCGAACAGATTGACCCGGAGGCGATCGCCGGACTGACCAACCAGGCCATCCACCAGGCGCCCGATGTAGGAGGCATCCGATGCTTGCTTAGCCAACCGGGACGGCCCGATCGGGGCCAGGCAAATAACGCGCGCACTCTCAACACCAGCCGCACTCACCGTCACCCGGTCGTCCAGTCCGACGCCAGCGTTCTCCCGCGCTATGCCGTCCATCTGCATCAGTTCCTTGCCGCGATCCTCGGGGTACACGGGCACGACCTTCAACGGGACTGTCCGCTTGCCCGTGACCGCCACGACGTCGCCTATCTTCACACCAAGCCGTTTCATGTCCGACGGATCAAGCCGGGCGATACAGCGCCCCGCGTCCTTGGACTGCGCCTCACCAACCCGCAGGCTCAACGACACTGGAGCGTCCGGCTCAGGCGCAACTCCACCCATGTCACTCGCCGTCCGACTCGCCAGCAGGGGACGCCGCCAACTTCGCGAGGCGCAGCTGCAAGTAGCCGTTCTCGCACTCCCGCGCCACCGGCGTGGCGTCCACCTCAGCCGGCAGCAACGTCTCACACCAGTACTTCTGGACCGGACCCTTGGCGGACAGTTCCACAACGTCACCGCGCACCACCAGCTCGATGTCCACATCGTTGACCCCGGGCAATTCGGCGACGAGCACAATCTCGTCCCCCTCATCGAAGACGTCGACAAGCGGCTCACGCTTGTCACTCACAACGGCACCCTCATCGGTGAGCTTCACGTTGCCGAACTGGTTGACCACGGGAGTGTCCCGTCCCAGCCCCGTGCGTACCGAAAACCCATACACACCCCGGGCCCCACCGGGCAATTCGAACTCTCGGTGACCGACCGACTCGCCTTGCTGCCCCAGCTCAGCCAGCTTCCTGGCCAGTTCGGTAAGATCACTAATCAGGCCGAAGCCACCAGTGGCACGCTTGTTCCGTTCGGATTCCATCACGTTTCCCTCTCCTGTTGCTTCAATACTCGAGCTCGACCTCGTTCCAGCGGGACCGATCGTCATCGCGGAACTGGGGCGTGCCATCCTCGCCGCCTTGACCTTGTTGCAGTTTCTGAATCTGCCTGTCCACCAGCTCCAAACGCTTCCGAAGGATCTCCTGCTGCTCCTGCAGATCATCGAGCCGCCGACGAATTCTCGTCTTCTCAGCGCTGAACAGACTCAGACGGAAGTAGGCCTCCTGATCGCCATCAGCCAGCGTCCCGGCCGGAGCCGCTCGCTTGCTCAGGATGTCGCGCATCGTCGGAATCTGCGGAAGCGACCGACGCTTTCCCTTGCCAGCCACGTGATGGCCCGCTTAATTCTCTGCCAGAGACGACCCGGCACGAGATAGCTTTGCGTCCAGTTCCCGACCGATCTCCAGGTCGTCCACCTCAAGAGTCGGTCGCTTCGACGCGAGGCCGTGAACGATCTCGAGGAGTTCGGCTGAAACCGCCGCCCTATTCCTACCCTTGGTGTACCCGCCGCGTACGAGCGGGTTGAGTAAGACATCAAGGCACGCCTGCTCTAAGAAGTCAATATCAGCCGCTGTCTTGCCCCGCTGGCAAAGCACCTTCGCGATCACCACGGCGCTCCGCAGCGAGGGGCTATTATCCCCGCCGACCATCTCGCGCACCTTGCGGACTATCGAAACCACGACTACAGCGTCGGCGGTATCGATACCTGACCGTGCCTGCGTGATCGCGACCTCAGTCTCGGTGTCGAAGCACGACATGTCGATTGTCACCATGCGCTCAAGCAGGGCATCCTGCGCCTTGTGGACGCCCGCGTATTCCTCCGGGTTACTGGTGAAGATCACCTTGAAATTCGGATGCACCTTCTGGTAGGTCGAGCCTTTGCGCCGCGTGGGCAAGACGAGCACACCTTCTTCCAACACCGACAGCAAGATATTGTTCGCCTCCGGCCGCGACCGGGTGAACTCGTCATACACCAGAGTCAACCCCTCCCGGCAGGCAACCGTCAGCCGGTTATCGACCCACTGCTCGCGCATCGATTCCTCGACCTTGGTGACCGATCGGATAAACCGATCCACCGTCCGTTTGTGGTTGTAACCCGTCGAGCCACCAATAAGGTCGCTGCTGCCGAACTCGTCATCACCACAAATCAACATAACCGGACGCCCCAGCGTGTGCGCGATATGCATGGCCAGCGTGGTCTTGCCCACACCTGAGGGCCCACACAAGTGAAGCGGAAAATCAGCCGCAAGGTAATCCAAGGCTCGAGACGTCAACTGTGAAATGTGCGGGGTGGCAACGAAATCCCTCCGCGGAACAGCCCTGACGACGGATGTCATGAAATTATCCTTCCACCAAATGCTTGTTAACAAATGACATGCTGATTGAGGAACGGCCCGTAGGGGTGTTACGGGGCGAGCGTGTGGTGCCATTCACCGGGGCACGTGTCGCGTTGGCGCTCAACCCACCCAGTCGTTGAGAGGGCGGAATTGGGCATCCCGATCCGGGCGCGCGCCACCCCTCGATCGTCTCGTGGGCGCGAAACTCGTTGTTCCCCGACTGCCATGGCCTCAGCAAGGTGGCGCACCGACTTGGTCGTCCACGGCTATCAGCTGTCTCCCTTGTGGTCTGCTGCCTTTTTGGCTGCTGCCCTCAGGGCTGCTTTTTCGGCTGCGGCTTTTTCGGCTGCGGCTTTCTCGGCTGCGGCTTTCTCGGCTGCGGCCTCTTCGGCTGCCAACGCGGCTCGGACGCCGCGGGCCGCTGCTGCGCCCTCCTGCCATACTTCCGCTGCAAGATTGCGATCGTCGGCCAGGTTCGCTAGTTCCTCGGCGACGTCGGCGCTGCGTCGGGCGGCCTCATCACGACGGGACCCGGCCTCAGCACGACGGGATCCGGCCGCATCCGCAGCATCCGCACGACGTGCCTGTTCGGCATCATCACGGGCCTGACGATCCGCGTCCCCGCCAGCCGTGCGCTGATCCAGCAGAGAAGCCAATGTGTCAGACACGTCTACTCGCATGCCGGCAATGTTCGTCTGGACGGTGTCCATGAACTCTGCGGCACTGGCCTTTCGCGCCGCCTCACCCGCAGCCAACGTGTCAGACACGTCTACTCGCATGCCGGCAATGTTCGTCTGGATGGTGTTCATGAACTCTGCGGCGCTGGCCTTTCGCGCCGCCTCACCCGCAGCCAACGTGTCAGACACGTCTACTCGCATGCCGGCAATGCCCATTTGCACGGTGCTCATGAACTCTGCGACGCTGCCCCTTCGGTCCGCCTCGGCCTCGACGCGCTCAGCGCGGTCCTGGGCCCCACGGCTCGTTCTGCCACCCTTCAATTCCCCGATGAACTCGTCCACGCTGGTCCTGTTGGCCATGAACTCGGCGGCGCGTTCTTGGGCATCTTCCACCCCCTGCGCCACACGAATGCCCTCGTCCTCAACCCGCCTTTGCGCGTCCCCAACCCGCCTCTGCGCGCTAGCAACCGTTTCCTCTACGAGCGCGCGCATATCGTCTGCCCTTGTTGCCATGATCAATCGTCTCCCTGACGTTCCTTATCCTGCAGTGTCCACACAGCACCAGGGGTCAGGCTGCTCGCCATAAACATAATTCGGGCAGCCTGGCCCACGGAGCCACCTATGAGCGTGGGTCAGCATTGGAATTTGAAGGGGCACCGCAAAATCGCAGAAATCTAAGATCTCCGCGAACGAAGGGAAGCACGCCGCCCGTCAAATGACCAGCTACGGAATCCGCACTCTTGATCTGCGGAACCGACGATTGCGAATACTGACCCACGCTCCTGTGAGGCGAGTATCTACGCGGCGACTTCTTCAGCCTTGGTAAGGCCAACCGCCTCAGCGTATTTCAGCCACGTGTCCACCGACGCGATAACAACGCGCGCCTCAATGGCGAGCAACTCGATACCAACCAGAGATACCCGAACCCAGGCGTCAACCACTACGCCCTTGTCGAGAATCCGGTCCACAACCTCGACGAGGCTGGATGACGAGTTAGCAGATTCGATAGCCATGATTGCTCCTTTGCTTGAAGCTGTCTCATTGTTTATCGGAGGCCCGATTGAGCCACCTGGGTGACGCATCCATGACTCTTCGCGCGTGAACAGTAATTGTCAACTGTTAGAATTGTGAAGAAAATTCACGGTCGCTCGAGTTCTCGCCTGACATCCCGAACAGCCCTCGCGCCACCCAGCGGTGTGGTAAGGAGTGCGAGAGGTTAATGGTGTCGGCTCGGGTCAGGATGCCATTTCGGCTGCGGCAGTGGGCCTAACGCTCACCCAGTGGCGGCGGGTGACCTGGCTGATCTGTACAGAGCGGCTTCGTGTGCATGAAGGGTGATGACCCGGCCCGAGCGGGCTGTGGTGCACTCGGCCCGCAGCGGACAGGAATCGCACAGCACACCAAATCGGGCCGAGCTGTAACGGCGGCCTGAGCCGATGGTCACGGTATGGCCTGCCGGGCAGCTAACCGTACCGGCGGCCAAGTCAATACGGAACTGCTCTTTGCGGAAGAGTCGTTTTCGCACGACAGGTGCATCCATGTCGCTACGGAAGTGACACATCGCCACGATGAGTGCTGTAAGGCCCCGATGCACGGTTCCCAAGTCGGCGTCGCTCAGATCGACCAACTCGACGCAGGCATGCTTGCGCAGCGCATCGAAAAACGAAAGGAGAACGGCCTGACCGGATTCGGTGCAGAACAGCCTAACTTTTCGCCGGTCGGCGCAGTCCAACTCACGCCGGACGTAGCCGCGGTCGATGAGCCGGTTCACCAAGGAGGTGATAGCGGAGGCGGAGAATTCAAACAGCTGGCCAAGAACACCCGAAGTGATTGGCTGTCTGGCCGTTTGGGCCACCAGGATGTGCCGCAGGGCGAGAAAATCGGTAAAGCCAAGGTCCTTCGCGTCGGCAAACAGTCGGCCCATGTGATCTGCCTCGCTGGCGAGCGCACGCACATCGTCCACCATCAAGGACACCAGCTCATCCCGGCTGGTCGCTTCACCGGGCACGGTGCAGAATGATACCACTACCGAAACTTTCAGGTGATGCGAGAGAAGCTCCTCGGGCCTGGACACCGCGCCGTCGCGTCATCGCTTACGGCGACCCGGTCGAGTCGAGTGTGCGGCACGCGGTCTGGATGTCGGGGTGGAACGGGAGCGCCAGAAGTTCGGCCGCTGTGTGGATAAGGCTCTGTGGTGCGATAACGATGAGAAACCCGCCGGCGGCATGCAGGCTATCGACCGCTGCGAACCCGGCGCTGTCAAGGTACCCAAGCGCGCTGAGTTCCACGATGATCGCCGGGGGCCTGGAAAACGACGTCATGGAATCGGTGAAGTCGTCGACGTTGGACACATCGATTTCTCCGCTGATGCTCACCGCGGTCGGCGCGCCGTCCGGCGTGTCGAGGTGGGTCAACGTGAAAACCGAATTGGTCATCCGACGTCGGCGTTCACCGAGCAGGAGACGGACCCGACCGCGTGATCGAACCGCAGCGACATTCGCGTGCCCGAAGCGGTGCGGACGGTGTCGACGCTGTCGGCGAGTCCGTGGACGAGGGTCAGTCCCCGCCCACGCACGCCCTGACGCCGGCTGGCCGTGGAATCACCCGACCAACAGCCGGAGTCGCTCACGGTCACAGTGATCGCCTCACCGAGGGTGCACGCCTCGACAGCCACCGTCGTGCTGGAATCATGCGGGCTGCCATGCTCGATCGCATTGGTGATCGCTTCCCCGGTCGCCAACACGATGTCGTGGGCGCGTCGCGGATCCGCGACGACGGTGCTGACCCAGCGGTCGAACTGGTGTCGGGTCTCATAAAGACTGGAGATTGCGGCGGGCAACACGGTGGCGAAGCTTCGCGCGGTGACGTGACTGGGACGCACCGCCAGCACGACAACGTCGTCGGTGTAGCCGCCGGGCGGGGCCATCCAGTCGACCAATTTTTCACAGATGTCACCGGCCGGCAAATCCGCACAGCCTGCGGCGGCCAAGAGTAGCCGAGCGAATCCTTGGTCGAGTGATTCTCCGCGCCGTTCGATCAATCCGTCGGTATAGAAAATGAGCACGCTACCCGGCGGCAGGTCCGCCGCCGCGGCTTTGCTCTCCGGCCCGATCACCTTTGCGGCCACAGGGGGACGTCGACCCGACTTGAGGAAGACCGGAGGGCACCCGGGTGAGACCAGCAGCGGGTAAGGATGCCCGGCGCAGCTGTAGCTGACCGTGGCCGTCCCGCCATCAGCACCAGTGGCCGCGTCACCGTCGGCCGCGGTGTCGATGACGGCGTAAGCGGCGGTCGCGCCGCGCGCACCGGGGACTGAGGTCGCATACTTGTCCAGTATCGTCAGCACCTCTGCTGGATCGGCACCGGTGAGCCCAATCCCGGCCACAACAGCGCGCAGCCTGCTCATCACGACCGCGGCGGGCAGACCGTGCCCGACGACGTCACCTACGGATATCGCGATCTGGCCCGGGCTGTCGAGCGCGGCAACCAGGTACCAGTCGCCCCCCACGCGCATCGTTTCGCCGGCAGGCTCAGACACGGCCGCCACGACCGCGGCGGTGGACTTGCGCTCCAAATCGAGCAGATGCTTCTGGAAGTCGAGGGCGATCTGGCGCTCCCGCACCATGACGCGGACCCGGTCCAGTGCCCACTGCGTGATTTCGGCAGTCCGAGCGAACATCTCTATTTCGTCCGGATCGAAATGCCGACGAGTGGGCCACATCAACGTCAGCGCCCCGACGACCCCGCCGGTGCCGTCGTGCAACGGCTGAACGACGCAGGCACGGCAACTGGAGGCGGCGTCGCGCGCTGCGTGGTGGTATCGGGGTGGAAGACCCAACGTGTCGGTGATGATCATCGGCTCGCCAGTTTTGATCACGTCAACGGGCAGCAACGGTGCATCCAACGGGGCCACGTGATATCGGTCGCGCAGCTCGGTGGGTAGCGCACCGGCGTGCTCCGCTCGAACGACGCCCCCTTGCGCGTCGAGGACACTGATCGCCACCGCACTGGCGTCGCCGCAAGCGGTGCGCGAGTTGAGCAGCGCGTCGAGGATTGCGGTGACCGACTCGCTGGCCTGCAACGCGGCGTCAAGCTGCGCGAGCCCCGCGCCAAAACGCGTCAGCGCCGCGCTACGTTGACGATCCCGGCGGGCGGTCGACAACCTTGCCTCGACCCGGTCTAGCAGCTCTTGTGAGCGGAACGGTTTCGCCAGGTAGTCATCGGCGCCACCGGCGAACCCCTCGCTGATTTCCTCTGCCCCGGCCCGGGCGGACAACATCAGGATCGGAATGGCGGCCAGGGCAGGATCAGCGCGAATGGCAGCCACCAACTCGAACCCGTTCAGAACCGGCATCATCACGTCGGTCACGATCGCATCTGGGTGACGGTCGCGGGCGAGCGCCAGGGCCGACGCGCCGTCAGCGACCAGCACCGTGTCCCAGCGCGCTGAGAGCACCCGGTCCAGATGGGTCCGCATGTCGGCATTATCCTCGGCGACCAGCACCAGGTCGCGACGCTCGTCTGCCGCATCCGCAGCAGGCCCCACTGTCACCGGGTCCAGCCACTGGGCTGCCTCAGCGATATACGGATTGTCCGGGTCCACATCGCCGCCTGGCGGATGCTCGATCGGTACGCCGTCGGGCGAGCGCGGCAGCAAGATCGTGACGGTGGTGCCGCGGTCGGGCTCGCTGTCGACTCCCACGGTCCCCTGCTCCAGCTCAACCAAGCCGCGCACCAGCGCCAATCCGATTCCGGTTCCCTCCACGCTGCGGGCCCCGACATTGTCAGCGCGAAAAAACCGTTCGAACAGCCGGTCTTGATCGGCCTCGGCGATACCGACGCCGGTGTCGCGCACGGCTACCCGACACTGCCCGGATTCATCGCGGACCTCGACTGTAATCGAGCCGTGCAGTGTGTATTTGACCGCGTTGGACAGCAGGTTGAGCAGGATCGTTTCCCACATGTCGACATCGATGTCCGCCAGCACAGGATCGCAGTCCACGACGAGCTCAAGGCCGGCGCGGTCGCATAGCTCGCCGAAAGACAACGCGATGGCAGCGGTGAGCGCGCCCACGTCGGTACACACCAATCGTGCTGTCGCACGTCCGGCTTCGATGCGGGAGAAGTCGAGCAGCGTGTCAACCATACGCTTGAGCCGTCCCGCATTACGCCGCACGGTTGTCAGCGATTCCGCCAGTACGGTGTTGGACTCCGCAACGGCTATCGCGTCATCAAGCGGACCCAGCAGCAGCGTCAACGGCGTGCGGAACTCGTGGCTGACATTGGTCAATAAAGCGGTTTTCGCGCGGTCCAGTTCGGCCAGCGTGTCCGCTCGCGCGCGCTGCTCCTCAGAGTAGAAGGTGGAGGCCAGCACCGACGACAACTGGTCGGCGAGCAACCGGCAAAAGCTACGGTACTGTTCGTCCAGGGGCCGCCACGGACTCATCCCCACGACGATCGCCCCGGCGGTCGAGCCCTCACCCACCGCCAACACCAACGCCTGATCCGGGCAATCGCCGCCGAGAGCCTGCTCAATCCCCGGAATTACCGCCGCAACCGCGTCGATGATTGCCACCGCCGCCGACGAGGGTGCAGTCGAGCGCCCGTCCGTCAGGTCCGAGAGCCTACGGGGCAGTATCGACATCATCGACGGCGTCGCTCCGCGTAGCGTGGGATCGCCCGTCTCGGGATCAGTAACATACAGGGCGATGAACGGCACATCCGAAGGCTGGTTGGCACTGGCGGCGATGACCGCGTTCACAGCGTCATCGACACTGCGGGCCTCCATCAGCGCCGACGCGACCGCGTTCAGGAGGGATAGCCGACGTTCGCCCAGTATCTGTCCGGTGGTTTCTAGCACCACGATGAAAACCCCCAAGACCTCACCATCGCCGCCGAAGATGGGGTTGTATGTGAGTGTGAAGTAGCGTTCCTGCGCACGGCCCGCGGTCACCAGCGGCAACATCAACTCGTCGGACCCCGCCGCGTTGCCGGTGTCCAGGACGCCGCTGATCATAGGGCCGATCGAATCGTCCCAGATCTCCCAAAACACCTCCCGCCCGGGCTGGCCGAGTGCTGCCGGGTGCTTGTCGGCTAGCATCGGGATGCAGGCGTCGTTGTAGATCAAGAACTGATCCGTCGAGGACAAGAACAGCCCGATGGGAAACCGCGACGCCAGCGCGATCGCCATCGCCGCGCAAACCTCGGTCGGCCACTGCGCCGGTGGCCCCAGTGGGTGTGCCGCCCAATCGAATTCGGCGAACCAGCGGCCATTCTCACCACCTAGCGCGACCGCTGCGGCAAGGTCACCCGGCAGCGGGTCCTCGCCGCTTACCGGCACGCAGGCTTGGCCATCGGTCATGACAGCTTGCCGTCGCGGTGCTGGACCGCTTCATCAAAAGCGCGATAGACCTCGAGGACCTGGTCCAGGTTCGTCACTTCGATGGGACGGAGTACTTCGAGGTTGTCGGCGACCACACGGAGCGTTGTTGCCGCAGCCCGTGCTTTGTGGTGGCAGTCGAGCACCGCATTCAAGCCAGCACTTCCGAAGTAGGTCACGCCCCGCAAGTCGACTATCAACAGGTGTATTGGGTGCGTCGCAGCCTGTGCCAGTGCCGTATTCAGGTGCGAGACGAGCTCGCCAAAAGTACCTGAGTCAACGTCGCCCTTGACGTGCAGGACTACAGCATCTGCGTGAGCGTCGTTGTCGACCATCACCGCTTCCATTGCCTGCACCCTCCATGAATCCATCTCTGACATGGGCAACACCCGGCAGCTAGGCGAGGTTACGGCCCTGATCCGCATTTTTCGCGGTCCAGGACGCGTTCCGAGTTTAACGCAGCCAGAACCTTTGCGATTGCTATGACGGCTCCGGAGGGACGCGCTCGTGGAGCGTCAGCAATAGCCGGTCGAATTGGCTATGGGCTTCCCTTGAGACGGGAGCCAACGTCCCGACTTCGGAGACCAGCTGCTTGGCGATCGACCGCAATTTGGTCTTCGTGTCACTGGCTCGCCACTGCAGCACCCCGAAGGCCTGGTCGGCGTCGATCCGGTAGATGGCCATCAGCACACCCTTGGCTTGTTCGATCACCCCGCGGGTTTCGACAAGGTTCGGCAAGACCTCGTCGAGAACCTCTTTCTGGGTATCGCGGAGGGCGGAGTTCACGTCGATGTAATAGCCGGCAGTGCCGACGACCGCGCCGGTGTCATCAAGCATTCGGTCGGCCGCGACGATCGCCTCGTGCACAATGCCGGCGTTGTCGACAAACCGGTGACGACTCGAAAACGACCCTCCCGAGTGCAACGCGTAATCGAGCAGCTCCTGGACATGGGCCCTGTCCTCGGGATGCTTATGCGACAACACCAGTTCGGTCGTGGGCACCACTGACCCGGGTTCGTAACCGTGCATCCGCGCGACCTCGTCAGACCATTCCCAGCGTTGGCCAATGAACCAGAATCGGAAGCTACCCACGTTCAGGCCCTTGGCGGCGACAGCCTGTGCTGCAGTCGGCGACGGCGCTCGAACTTTCGAACGTGGCTGCAAGCGGTTGTGCACACCAGAAATAGTCCCATGTGCTGGCGGCGATGGCCACCCGGGTACCTTGAATTCAAGACCTTTTCGCCCCGTGCGCCCTGAATGGGGATCGGAGACGTCCATCCGACCCACCAGCCGCCTGGTGGCCCTGCCGCGACACGCATGGTCTTGCCTTAGGACGGACGCGAGGAGATTGTTGCCCGCAGCGAGCCGGCGGATGATCTGGTCCGACGTATGTCGCCGAAGCTTGTTCGATGCCATGTCGTCGCTGATTCTTCCCGCCCCGACACCGGGCAACAGAGCCGCACAACCATCAGGACCAACTACGACGGGCTCACCGAGAATCAACGCGTCCTTTGGTTGCCTAGATCGATGTTCGGAACAGGCACTGAACACCATGCGCTGCAGAAGCACTACTGGCCAATGGAGTCGCGGCCCTGATCACCCACCCCGATCAGCTGCAGCTGCTCAAGAAAGACCCGGAACTGATCCATTCAGCGGTTGAGGAGATCCTGCGTTTCATCGCCTTCAGCAAGGGACCGCACTTCTGCCTGGGCGCAAACCTGGCCCGCATGGAGACCCGTATCGCGGTAGCCAACCTCATCACGCGCTTCCCGGATCTACACCTGGCCGTAGAACCCGCTGAACTGAAGGTCCATCCGATCCCCTTCTGGCGGCGCTTGACCAGCCTGCCCGTCACGCTGGACAAATAGGGTCGCACCCGGCGCAAGCTGGGCGAAGACCAACGCCGCTGGAACTGCGGACCAAAGACCCTTACGCAGAGGCGCGCCACCAAATTGACTGATTAGCAAGGTAGTTCATGCCCGTTAGCAAGGTAGTTCATGCCCGAAAAGGGGCGGTAGAGAAAGGGAATTCCCGTGATACGGATCGAAACCCCACTTGCCAACGTCCTCGCTATTGAGCTGTCCGGAACTGTCGAGGAGTCCGATGTCCAGACCATGGAGACAGCGTTCGAGGACCGCATCGACTCCGATGGCCGCTTCGGGCTGGTCGTCGATATGTCTGAGTGGACCGACATCACCGCTGATGCCCTGAAAGAGGATGTGAAGTTCGAATTCGGGCTGTTGGGCAAGCTGAATCGATTTCCACGGATGGCGTTGATCTCTGACAAGAAGTTCCCGCGTGCGGTGGCGAAGTTCTTCGATCCGCTCGTCCCTGCCGTGGAGATCCGTACCTTCGGCTCAAGCGAGCGCGAGCAGGCGAT
>JAHZKD010000313.1 GCA_022600605.1 Actinomycetes bacterium | reverse complement strand
CGGTCGCCGCTGAACCGCAGCACCGCCATTGTCTCCGAGGGCACCCGCACCAGCCGGACGTCATCGTTGTCGGGGACTGGCAGCGTTTCCATCGACCACTCGGAGGGCATGTAGAAACGGACCGTCCAACCCTGCTCAGCGCCGCCAGTCAGCGAGACCGGAGCCGTCATCGCGATGTCTTGGCCGCCCGAGGGTTGCTGGACGACTGGTGCGGTCATGGCGATCTCGGCCGCGCGGTGGTTGCCACCGAAGATGTAGCTGGCTAGTCGTCGAAAGCCGATGTTGAGTGCGCGCTGCTGGTCACCGTCCACGGTGGTTTCGGCGGCAATCCGGGCACCGTACATGCGGATCTCGGTGTCATCGGTCAGCTGTCGCCGGATATGGTGGGGCTCCTCCACGCTTCGGATACCGACGACCGACGGCACTGACTCGGCGATCTGGCCCACCAACTTGACGATGCGATTCACCACAGGCTCCTTAACTCTTTGGGCGGCCGACCCTTTTGGGGCGCCGACCTTGGTTGCGCGGCCAACCGCGCCGGGGCGGCGCCGCATCCTTGCCCTGGATTCGTAGCGGCGGTGCCCGAAGATGGGTGCGATGCTGCGGTTCAAGCGCGACGCAATGGACCGAGAGACACCATAAGCTGCAACCAGTGTTGACGATGCAAGAGTGCCGTGACTGACGCCGTAGCGGGCGTGGAGCTGACCGATCTTCTCGACCGGCTGTACGTTGTGGCGCTGCCGATGCGGGTTCGTTTCCGCGGCATCACTACCCGGGAGGTCGCGCTGATCGACGGGCCTGCGGGCTGGGGCGAGTTCGGTGCCTTTCTTGAGTACCAGCCCGACGAAGCCGCGCACTGGTTATCCGCAGGCATCGAGGCGGCCTACCGTGCCCAACCCGAGGTCCGTCGCGACCGCATCCCGATCAACGCGACGGTGCCCGCTGTCGCCGCGGACGCTGTCGCCGAGGTCCTGGCTCATTTTCCCGGCGCCCGCACCGCCAAGGTGAAGGTCGCCGAACCGGGCCAGTCACTGGCCGACGACGTCGCGCGCGTCAACGCTGTGCGCACACTTGTGCCGAAGGTACGGGTTGACGCCAACGGCGGCTGGAGTGTGGAAGATGCGGTGACCGCAGCCCATGCGCTTACCGCTGCTGGCCCACTGGAGTACCTTGAGCAACCTTGTAAGAGCGTGCCGGAGCTCGCCGAGGTCCGCCGCCGCATTGACGTGCCCGTTGCCGCCGACGAGAGCATTCGCAAAGCCGACGACCCGTTGCACGTGGTGCGCTCGGGGGCCGCAGACATCGCGGTTCTCAAGGTTGCCCCGCTGGGCGGCGTGCAGGCGATGCTGACCGTCGCTGGACAGATCCAGATTCCGGCCGTGGTGTCCAGCGCCCTGGACTCGGCGGTGGGGATCGGCGCCGGGTTGATCGCCGCCGGCTGCTTGCCTGGGCTGCCCTACGCCTGCGGCCTGGGCACCGGGAGTCTGTTCGTCGAGGACGTCGTTGAGCCGGTCACGCCCCTTGATGGGTACCTCCCGGTGGCGGCAGCGACGCCGAGCCGGGCGCGGTTGGCCGCGCTGGCGGCCCCGCCCGAGCGCAGGCAATGGTGGATCGAGCGCGTTCGGACCTGCTTTCCGCTCTTGTCCTGATCCGTGGGACACATGACCTGGACGCCATTGCCCGAGTAGTCGAGACTGGTTGCATGGCGCGCACCGTGCTCATCCTGGGCTTCGAGGGGGTACAGGCGCTCGACTTGGTGGGCCCCTTCGAAGTCTTTACCGGAGCGGCGGCGTACGCGACCGCCCACGGCCTGGGTGCGGGGTACACGGTCGGCATCGTGTCGGTGGCCGGGAGGCCGGTCAGTACCGGTACCGGACTCACGTTGGTGGCCGATCCGCTACCCGACCCGACCGAGCCGGTGGACACGGTGGTGCTGCCAGGCGGGTTGGGTACGGCGACAGCGCGCTATGACCCCGAGCTGGTGAACTGGATAGTGCAGGCGGCCCCGCATGCCCGCCGGGTGGTCAGCGTCTGCACCGGCTCGGTGCTGGCCGCGCAGGCCGGCCTACTCGACGGCTGCGTGGCCACCACACATTGGGCGTTCGCCTCACAGATGGCCGCCGATTTTCCTTCCATAACAGTCGATCCCGACCCCATTTTTGTACGCAGCTCACAGAAGGTGTGGACCGCCGCGGGCGTTACGGCGGGCATCGACCTGGCGTTGTCACTGGTCGAGGATGACTACGGCACCGACTGTGCGCAGACCATCGCCCGCTATCTGGTGATGTACCTGCGACGCCCGGGTGGGCAGACTCAGTTCGCGGCCCCGGTGTGGATGCCCCGTGCCCGCCGGACGCCGATCCGCGATGTCCAAGAGGCAATCGAGGCCCAGCCCGCCGGTGAACACAGCGTCCCTGAGTTGGCCCGTCGCGCTGCCATGAGCCCGCGCCACTTCACCCGGGTGTTCACCGAAGAGATAGGTGAGGCACCGGGGGCTTACGTTGAACGGATTCGCACCGAGGCGGCTCGTCGCCAGCTTGAGGAAAGCGACGATACCGTGACGGTCATCGCCGCGCGTTGCGGGTTCGGTTCGGCGGAAACCCTGCGCCGCAACTTCGTTCGCCGACTCGGGATTTCACCAGATCAGTACCGCAAGACATTCGCTTGAGACGAAAGGAGATCGACCATGCAGGTCGCGATCATGTTGTACCCAGGGTTCACCGCGCTGGACTTCATCGGCCCCTACGAGAGCCTGCGTTGGCTGCCTGGCGCCGAAGTCCGATTCGTGTGGCACGAGCCGGGGCCGATCGCCGCGGACTCTGCGGTACTGCTCGTCGGTGCTACGCATTCATTCGACGAAACGCCTTCTCCTGACATCGTTCTGATTCCGGGTGGGTTCAGCACGATGGAGCACGCCCGCGACGAAGGTGTGCTCGACTGGGTGCGCAACGCACACAGGGCGTCGACGTGGACGGCCTCGGTGTGCTCGGGATCGGCGATCTTGGCCGCAGCGGGTCTGCTCGAGGGTAAGCGCGCGACATCACACTGGGCGGCGATACCGCTATTGCGAACCTTCGGGGCCGTACCGGTCAACGATGAGCGGATCGTGTGCGCCGACAACAAGACCGTCACCTGTGCCGGGGTTTCTGCCGGTATCGACCTAGGGCTTTGGCTGGCTGGCCAAATCGGTGGTGAGGCCAAGGCCAAGGCCATCCAGCTGTCCATTGAGTATGACCCGCAGCCCCCGTTCGACTCCGGGCACATGTCGAAGGCTTCGGCGAGTACCAAGGCATTGGCCGCCGCGATGATGGGCAAGGAATCGATGAAGCCCAAGGCCCTTGCCGCCACCACCGGCCTCCTGTGGGACGCGGCCCTGCAGTCCGTGCGACTTCGGCGTGCGCGTCGCCGCCCAGCGGCGGCAATCACGCCGAAATCGCCGACCGTATGACGGCCACGACTCGCTGCGGATATTCGGTGAGATCCAGCCAGGTGAATCGCAGCACTTGCCATCCCAACACCACGATGTCGTTCTGCCGCACACGGTCCACCTGGAACGCTTCGGCGCCGCTGTGGAACGCGAAGCCGTCCACCTCGATGGCAACCTTCACTCCCGGGAAGCCGACGTCGACCCGGTAGCCGCCGACGCGATAGTTCGCCCTCCACCCGGTGATACCGGCATCACGCAGCAGCGTATGCAGTAGCCGCTCGGCCTGAGATCGAGTGCCGTGGTCGGCGGCTTGCAGCAAAAGCCGAGCCCGCGGCGACCCGTATCTCCCCTTGTGCCGCAGATGTACTTGCCAGAGTGCGCGGAGGTTGACTCTGTTTTGAACGGCAGCATCGAGTAGCTTGCCGCCGCCACCAGGCCGGGCAGCGGCTTCGACGACGGTGAGGGACAGGTTCGTCGTCCGGAGACCCCTGATTTCCGCGATGTCGGATCCATCGAGATCTCGGCGGCGCGGTTGGCAGCCGGGGCGCCGACGGCCGTTGCTGTCTCGTGGGATCGTCATCTCGACGAGCTCAGGAGCGAACCGCGTCAATCCATGCCACCACGCAGCGGTCAGACCACTACCGACGGCCCGCTCGCCGTAGCCCCAGATCGCCGCGCGGACGCGGGCTGCGTCGGTAAAGGGTCGATCGTCTGCGAAATAGACACCGCGGAAGCACCGCCTCCAGTGGCCCGACGAGACTCGTCGCTGGATCGCGGAGTGGCTGAGGCCGGCCTCCCGCGCCTGCGCCAAGGTGATCACACCGTCGTGGCGCCGTAAATAGTCGGCGAGCATGTATTGAGCGGACGTTTCAGAGCGCCGCGCGGTTCCATTCTTCGTGATTTCGGCGTGCGCATCGCCGCTCAGCGGCGGCATTCACGCCGAAATCGCGCCTCAAGTAGCGTCAGCGGGGTGAATTTGGCTTATGACGAGCGCGGCTCGGGAGAGCCGGTGCTGTTCATCGCCGGCCGTGGCGGGGCCGGTCGCACCTGGCATCTGCACCAGGTACCGGTGTTCGCCCGTGCCGGGTACCGCTGTGTGACGTTCGACAACCGCGGCATCGGTGCCACCGAGAACGCCGAGGGTTTCACCACCGAGACGATGGTCGGCGACACCGCCGAACTGATCGAAGACCTCGGGCTCGCCCCGGTCCGGATCGTCGGGCTGTCCATGGGCTCCTACATTGCCCAGGAGCTGATGGTGGCGCGCCCCGAGCTGGTCAGGTCGGCGGTGCTGATGGCCACCCGCGGCCGCCACGATCGCACTCGCGACTTCTTCTTCGCCGGAGAGCTGGCGCTGGCGGAGTCAGGCTTGCGGCTGCCCGTAGAATTCGAAGCGAAAGTCCGTTTGCTGGAGAGTTTTTCATCGAAAACGTTGGACGACGACAATGCGGTCCGGGACTGGATCGAAATGTTCACGATGTGGCCGCAGACCCCGACCCCCGGGATGCGGACCCAGCTGTCGATCGCCCCACAGAGCAGTCGACTGGCTGCCTATCAGAGCGTGTCCACCCCGACGCTGGTCATCGGCTTCGCCGACGACGTGGTGCTCCCGTCGTATCTGGGCCGCGAGGTCGCCCAGGCCCTCCCTAACGGTCAGTTTGTGGAGATCCCTGATACCGGCCACCTCGGATTCATCGAGAAACCGCAGGTGGTCAACACCGCGATCCTGAATTTCTTCGCCGATAGGCTGTAGTGATGAACCCGTCGACGGCACAGTCGCGCGTGGTCGTCGACGAACTGATTCGCGGCGGTGTTCGCGACGTCGTACTTTGCCCAGGTTCGCGCAACGCCCCGCTGGCGTTCGCACTGCACGACGCGGATCGCGCTGGTCGCTTGCGGCTGCACGTCCGCATCGACGAACGTACTGCGGGCTTTCTGGCGATCGGGTTGGCGGTGTCCGAGCGGGCCCCGGTATGTGTGGCGATGACCTCAGGTACCGCGGTGGCCAACCTGGGTCCGGCAGTGGTAGAGGCCAACTATGCGCGCGTGCCGTTGGTGGTGTTGTCGGCCAACCGGCCCTACGAACTGCTCGGCACCGGCGCCAACCAGACGTTCGAGCAGTTGGGCTATTTCGGCACCCAGGTACGCGCCAGCGTCAGCCTCGGTCTCGCTCCTGATATACGCGGCGCTGCGCCAGGCGAGCTCGATGCACTCAACGCCCAGTGGCGGTCGGTGACTTGTCGTGTCCTGGTGGCCGCCACGGGATCTCGATCGGCCAATGCCGGACCGGTGCAGTTCGATATCCCGCTCCGCGAGCCGTTGGTGCCCGCCGTCAGCGAAGACGGAGTGCCCGGCCTGCCGTACGCTCCGGCGGGCCGCCCAAACGGTCAACCGTGGACCTACACGCCGCCGGTGACGTTCGACCAGCCGCTGGAGATCGACGTGGCTGCCGACACGGTGGTCATTGCCGGACACGGTGCCGGAGCGCACCCGAACCTGGCGCATCTGCCGACGGTCTCCGAGCCAACGGCGCCGCCCGCGCAGAATCCGTTGCATCCATTCGCCCTGCCGTTACTGCACCCCAAGCAGGTCGTCATGCTGGGCCGCCCGACACTGCACCGCCCGGTCTCCACATTGCTGGCGGATGCATCGATCCCCGTCTTTGCACTGACCACAGGTCCGCGCTGGCCTGACGTATCGGGGAACTCGCAGGCCACAGGCACCCGCGCGGTGACCTCCGGCACCCCGACGGCGGAGTGGCTTCGTCGCTGCACGCAGGCCAACAGCCACGCACTTAACGCGGTGCGCGACCAGCTTGCCGCCCATTCGTTGACCACCGGCTTGCATGTCGCAGCGGCGCTGGCCGATGCGGTACGACCCGGAGATCAGCTGGTCCTGGGCGCATCGAATCCGGTCCGCGACATGGCATTGGCGGGATTCAACGCAACCGGGGTGAAGGTGCAGTCCAACCGCGGAGTGGCGGGCATCGACGGCACCGTGTCGACGGCGATCGGGGCCGCGTTGGCCTTCGAAGCCGCCGGTGGGCTGCGGACTATCGCCCTGATGGGCGACCTGACATTCGTACACGACAGCTCGGGCCTGCTGATCGGGCCGACGGAACCGAGGCCTGGCGACCTCACGATCGTGGTGTCCAACGACAACGGCGGCGGCATCTTCGAACTGCTTGAGCAGGGTGATCCTCGGTTCACCGACGTTTCGTCGCGCATCTTCGGCACACCGCACGACGTTGACGTCGGCGCGCTGTGCCGCGCCTACCACGTCGAGAGCAGACAGGTCGAGGCACATGACCTTGCCAGTGCTCTCGACGAGTCATTCGACGGTATTCGGGTGCTGGAGGTCAAGGCCGACAGGTCTTCCCTGCGGGCGCTGCACGCGTCGATAAAGGCTTCCCTGTGAGCGCAGCGAACACCACTGTTCTGGTTGCGGGGTTGCAGAACCGGCTGAAAGCGTTGTGGCGCATCATAGTTCCCCACATCTCCGGCCTGCCCGATGAGACGCGTGGAGGTCGGATCGCGCGTCGGGTCCGGATCGCCATCGTGGTGGTGGCATGTCTGGTGACGCTGCAGTCGTTGTTACTGGTTCTGGGCAGCTGGCGTAACGACCGTCAGATCGAGCGGCACCTCGGTGTGGCTCAGGCAATTGTCCTGGATGCCGGTCCGCGGCGGTCGACCATCGAGTTCGTCACACCAGACCGCGTAACGTACCGCCCCGAGCTGGGCGTGCTGTACCCGTCTGAACTCGACACCGGCATGCGCATCTATGTGGAGTACGACACCACCGATCCGGACCTGGTACGCGTGCAGGGCCGCAATGCCGCACTGGCGATCATTCCTGCGGGCTCGATCGCAGTGATCGGGTGGCTGGTGGCTGGTGCTGCGCTCGTACTGACCGCGTGGGTCGAGCAGCGCCATGATCGACGCACGGCTGCGTCGTGATTCAGGACGCGACGAGCTCGTCCAGCCAGTCGTCATCGTAGACGTCGAGCTTCTCGCCCGCCTCCAGGTCGTAAACGGTCGGGGTGCCGCTTCGCATGCCGTCGATGTCGAACAGCAATCCGAAGTTCGTGTCGTCCATGTCGGCGACGTCGACGCCCTTCTGTTGACGTGCGATGCTGTCGGCGACAGCATCGGGTAGCCCGGCTTCGATCGCCATGTCGCGCAGCTCTTTTCCGGTGAAGTTCGGTCCGCCGATCTGTTGGTTGATCCAGAGGTCCTCAACGAAGCGCTGGAACTGTGTACCGGTCGCTGCAGCATCGCCGGCCGGCTCTGCGGCCAGGAATAGTGCGTTGGCGACCCTTGAAGAGTATCCGTCGTAGTCGGCGTCCATGAATGCCAGCGGACGGTAGGTGACCTGCATTCTGCCGAGTGTGATGTAGTACGCCAGTTGGTCCCCGAAGTTGTATTGAAGATCGCGGCAGTGACTGCACTGCGGTTCGGTGAAAATCTCGATCCGAACGGGGGCATCGTCGAAGCCCGCCACTATCC
Organism: Actinomycetes bacterium; assembly: GCA_022600605.1. Lineage (GTDB taxonomy): Bacteria > Actinomycetota > Actinomycetes > Mycobacteriales > Mycobacteriaceae > Mycobacterium. Next base: position 6,959 of record JAHZKD010000313.1, on the reverse strand, counting down.
CGTACTCGTCGGCGGACACCGCGAGCGGCACCTTGGTGGGGTCGGGCAGTGCGGTGCCGGTGACCTGTTGGGTGCAACCGACAGCTGCCAGGAGCAGGCCCACGAGCCCGACGGCTAGTGCCGTCTTGGAGATCCGCATGTCGAAAGAGTAGCCCCCAACAATTTTCGTGGCATCCCCCTGTTGGTAACCTCGCCGACAGCCGCCGATGTCACCGTCGTGTCATGCGGGTAGCGATCGTCGCAGAATCATTTCTCCCGAATGTCAACGGCGTCACCAACTCGGTACTTCACGTGATCGAGCATTTGCGCCATACCGGCCACCAGGTGCTGGTTGTCGCGCCAGACACGCCGCGCGGGCAGCCGGCCGCCGACAGGCTGTATGACGGGATCCGCGTGCACCGGGTGCCCGCGCTGATGCTGCCGAAGGTGACGTCGCTGCCGCTGGGTGTTCCGCATCCGCGGATTGTTGGCGTGCTGCGCGGGTTCGAGCCAGATGTGGTCCATCTGGCTTCGCCGGCACTGCTTGGCTTTGGAGGTCTGCACGCCGCGCGGCACCTGGGTGTTCCGACGATCGCAGTTTTCCAGACTGACGTTGCGGGCTTTGCGCGCAGCTATGGCGTCGGGATCGCATCCAGAGCCGTATGGGGGTGGACACGCCATCTGCACAAACGCGCCGAGCGCACCCTGGCACCTTCCAGTGCGGCGATGGAAATGCTTGCAACGCAGGGTATCCCGCGAGTCCACCAGTGGGCTCGTGGGGTGGATGTGACCGGGTTCGTCCCTTCGGCGCGCGATGAACGGCTGCGCCGAGCCTGGTCGCCGGAGGGTAAGCCGATCGTCGGGTTCGTCGGACGCCTTGCCCCGGAGAAGCATGTCGAGCGACTGGCCGCACTCAGCAGACGTGATGATCTCCAACTCGTCATCGTTGGCGACGGTGTCGACCGCCCCGAGCTGGAAACAGAGCTTCCCCGAGCGGTTTTCACCGGAGCCCAGTATGGCGGCGCGCTGTCAACCGCGTACGCCAGCATGGATGTCTTCGTCCACCCGGGCGAACACGAGACGTTCTGTCAGGTGGTGCAGGAGGCGATGGCCTCGGGGCTCCCGGTCATTGCGCCGAATGCGGGCGGCCCGCGCGACCTGGTTGCGCCGTACCGCACCGGTCTTTTGCTGCCTGTCGAGGAGTTCGAACGCCGGCTTCCGGAGTCGGTGGACCATCTGGTGGCCGAACGTCGGCGCTATTCGGTTGCGGCGCGGCGCGCGGTGCTGGGCCGTACCTGGCCGGTGATCTGTGAGGAACTTCTCGGCCACTACGAGGCTGTCCTCGGCGTCCGTCGGCTGCGGGCCGCGTGATCTGAGTCCTGATACGTTCGGCTACGTGAATCGTGCGTCGCTGGAGAAGGATCCCCGTGAGGTGGCGTCGATGTTCGACGGTGTCGCGCGCCGCTACGACCTGACCAACACCGTGCTCTCGCTCGGGCAGGACGGTTTCTGGCGCCGGGCCACACGTGAGGCGCTGCGAATCGGGCCGGGGGACAGGGTGCTGGACCTGGCTGCCGGGACTGCGGTGTCGACCGAGGAGCTGGCCGCCTCGGGCGCGTGGTGTGTGGCTGCGGACTTCTCGGTCGGCATGCTCGCTGCGGGGGCGGGTCGCGACCTGCCGAAGGTGGCGGGCGACGCGACGCGCCTGCCGTTCGCCGACGGGGTCTTCGATGCGGTGACCATCAGCTTCGGTCTGCGCAACGTGGTCGATCATTCCGCGGGCTTGCGCGAGATGGCGCGGGTGACCCGCCCGGGTGGACGGTTGGTGGTGTGTGAATTTTCCACACCGACCAACAAGCTGTTCGCCACCGCGTACAAGGAATATCTGATGCGGGCGCTCCCGCGGATTGCCGGGACGGTCTCGTCGAACCCCGATGCGTATGTGTATCTGGCGGAGTCGATCCGGGCGTGGCCGGATCAGCCGGCCCTAGCGCGGCGTATCGGTGACGCAGGCTGGACGGAGGTGCGCTGGCGCAACTTGTCCGGCGGCATCGTCGCATTGCACGCCGCCACCAAACCGCCCGCCTAACGCTGCCGGCGGGGTCGCCTCATCCGAGCGCGACGGCCAACCGCTCAGGCTGCGTGAGCATCTCGCCGCGACGGGACTCGTCGTCGGCGTCGAATTCCGCGACTCCAGCGGGAACTGGGTCCGCACCCGTATCCCGCTGGACTCAACGACTGCGCTGCGGCCGCCCGGCGGGCCGTTGCCAACCGCGACGACCGGCTGATCCGCGCAACGACGTGGGCTCGCGGGAAACCGACGTCAGCTGAAGGGGCGGCGGTGGTCGATGCGGCGCGATACCCGGCCTGCGACGCGCCACGCCCGCGCCACAACGTCGGTGTCCTCGTCGGTGACGAAGTTGCCCATCACCCGCACGGCAACCTTCATCAACGTCGATGACCGCATCGCCAACGGTCCGGTCGAGGTAAGGAATCTTGGGAATGTGAGCAACAACGCCAACCGGCGCGCCACCGAAAACCCGCGTGCGTAATGCTCGTGCAGGACGGTCGGCCAGGCGCGCGAATAGTCTCTCAGGCCCAGCAGCTCTGCGGAGAGTCTCCCAGACTCCAGTCCATAGTCGATGCCCTCGCCGTTCAACGGATTCACGCAGGCGGCGGCGTCGCCGATCAGCATCCAGTTGGGGCCGGCCACGCCCGACACGGCGCCGCCCATCGGCAGCAGCGCCGACAGTCCGGCTCTCGGTTGGCCGTCGAAACCCCACTCCTGGCGGCGCAGCGCAGTGTAGTAATTCATCAGGGGGCGCAGCGCGGCATCGGCGGGACGCTTTGCGGTGGCCAGCGCCCCGACACCGATGTTCACCTCGCCGTTGCCCAACGGGAAGATCCAGCCGTAGCCGGGTAGCAGGGCGCCCTCAGGTGAACGCAGTTCCAGGTGCGAGGTGATCCAGGCTTCGCTGCTGCGCGGGGTGGCGATGTATCCGCGGATGGCCACCCCGTACACGGTCTCGCGGTGCCATTGGCGCCCCAGTGCGCGTCCCAGCGTCGAGCGGGCACCGTCGGCGACGATAAGTTTCTCGCATCTGATCGCCTCTCCGGAATCGAGCACCACCGCCGATACCCGCCCTGATGAATCGCGTTGTACATCAACAGCCTTGGCGCCGAGCTTCATTTTCGCGCCGTCCTCTTCGGCCACCAGGCGGATACGTTCGTCGAGCTCGGTGCGGGGCACCGCGCTGCTGGTGGATGGGAACGAAGGTCCCGGCCAGGCCACTTCGACGTCTGCGCCGAAACCCGACATCCGTAGTCCGCGGTGGGCGATCCTGCCGTCGAGCCAGGAGCCAAGCCCGAGGCATCTCAGCTCAGCGACCGCGCGCGGGGTCAGCCCGTCGCCGCATGACTTGTCGCGGGGGAACTGTGCTGTGTCGATAACCAGCACGTCGCGCCCGGAGCGAGCTGCCCACGCTGCCGCCGAGGATCCTGCCGGCCCGGCCCCGACGACTAGGACATCGGTGCTGGTTGACCGCTGCTCTTCGGGCGTGGGCCCACCTCTGGCTCTACCGTCCACGTCTCCCAGTATGTTGGCAGTGTGAGGACACCGGCGAGCGTGGTGGCGGGAGTGGACTTCGGAGATGCCCCATTCGCCGAAAATGTCCGTGACGGCGTGGCCCGCATCGAGGCACTAATGTCCGAAGAGCTGGGACGGGCCGACACACTGATGTCCGAGGCCGTCCAGCACCTCTTCCGGGCCGGCGGCAAGCGGTTCCGCCCGCTGTTCACCGTGCTGACGGCCCAGCTGGGACCTGAGCCCGACGCCTGGCAGGTCTCCGTCGCCGGTTCGGTCATCGAGCTGGTGCATCTGGCGACGCTCTACCACGACGACGTGATGGACGAGGCGCAGATGCGTCGTGGAGCCCCCAGTGCCAACGCACGCTGGGGCAACAACATCGCGATCCTGGCCGGTGACTATCTATTCGCGACGGCGTCACGGCTGGTGTCGAGACTGGGTCCGGAGGCGGTGCGGATCATCGCCGACACCTTCGCACTGCTGGTAACTGGGCAGATGCGGGAGACGCGCGGCGCGGCCGACCAGGTCGACTCGGTGGATCACTATCTCAAGGTCGTCTACGAGAAGACTGCCTGCCTGATCGCTGCCTCGGGCAGATTCGGTGCGACCTTCTCAGGCGCGGACGACGAGCAGATCGAGCGGCTAGCCCGGCTCGGCGGCATCGTGGGCACGGCCTTCCAGATCTCCGATGACATCATCGACATCGACAGCGAGGCCGACGAGTCGGGAAAGGTACCGGGCACCGATCTGCGTGAGGGCGTACATACGCTGCCGGTGCTGTACGCGTTGCGTGAGACCGGTCCGGACAGCGATCGGTTGCGTGCGCTGCTGGCAGGTCCGGTGAATGACGACGACGACCTGGCTGAGGCGTTGCGGCTGTTGCGCGCCTCGCAGGGCATTGCGAAGGCCAAGGAGACAGTGGCCGGGTACGCCAGGCAGGCCGAGCAGGAGCTCGCCCAGCTACCCAACGGGCCTGGGCGCCAGGCGCTGGCGACGCTGGTGAATTACACCATCACCCGGCACGGCTGACGCTCGAGGAACTCGTGCGGGCTGTCTGGGCGTTGGCTTAGAGCGAATACTGTTTCAGGATTTGATGAGGGTTCCGGGTTTGATGAGGGTTCCGGTTTGATGAGGGGAGGCCACGATGACTTGGCATCCGCACGCTAATACGGCCAAGACGTTCCTGTTGCTGGTGGTCTTCTCGGGTCTCATCGTCGGTGTTGGCGCCATGTTCGGACGCAGCATCATGTTCTTGGCGGTGCTGTTCGCCTTAGGCATGAACGCTTACGTGTACTTCAACAGCGACAAGATGGCGCTGCGGGCGATGCACGCCCAGCCGGTCACCGAGATGCAGGCCCCGCTGATGTACAAAATCGTGCGCGAGCTCGCTACGACGGCACGCCAGCCCATGCCGCGGCTCTATATCAGCGATACGGCCGCGCCTAACGCGTTCGCCACGGGCCGCAACCCGCGCAACGCTGCGGTGTGTTGTACGACGGGCATTCTGCAGATCCTCAACGAACGTGAACTTCGGGCCGTCCTCGGCCATGAGCTGTCCCATGTGTACAACCGTGACATCTTGATCTCCTGCGTGGCCGGTGCGATGGCCTCGGTGATCACCGCGCTAGCCAACCTGGCGCTCTTCACCAGCATGTTTGGTGGAAATCGCAGCGGTGGTACCAATCCTCTTGCAATCCTGCTGGTTTCGCTGCTGGGGCCGATCGCCGCGACCGTCATCCGACTGGCGGTTTCCCGATCGCGTGAGTACCAGGCAGATCAGTCCGGTGCTGAGCTGACCGGTGACCCGCTGGCATTGGCCAGTGCGCTGCGCAAGATCAGCGCCGGGGTGCAGCAGGCCCCGTTGCCGCCGGAACCGCAGCTGGCCGACCAGGCACATCTGATGATCGCCAACCCGTTTCGCGCCGGTGAGAAGATCGGCAAGCTGTTCGCCACACACCCGCCTATGGCCGACCGCATCGCGCGGCTCGAGCAGATGGCAGGCCGCGGTCCCGGCATCTACTGAGTCGAGCTATGACGCGTCCCACATCGTGCGGTTCGAGAAACGAATCTGGCCCCCGAGACGACATCTAGGCTGTGATGGTGTTGAGCAGAATTTTCTTAGGCGCAGCGTGTCTAACCGCCGCTGTTGTCCTCAACGTGCCGGGGCTCGCCGCCGCGCAGCCCCCGCCACCCCCGCCGCCCCCGCCGTCGCCGCCCGCCCCGGACATCAATGCGATGCAGCCGATAAGCCCGAAGGAATTCGCGGTGTACGACGGTTCGACATACGCATTCAGCTCTGCGGGTCTGACTTGCATGCTGCAACGCTCAGGTAGCTACGGCTGCAACGGGCCGCTACCGGGGGCGCCGGACGGTGCGAACCTGGTCATGGGTTCCGCGGGCGGTGTGCCTGGATTCGGAGCCTCCGCTGCGCCGATCTACGGCGGGCCGGTGAATCCGCTGCCCCCGAATACCCGCCTGAGCTTCGGCACCGTCAGCTGCGGTGGGGATGGCACCATGACGGCCTGCGTTGACAGCCGAAATCAGGCTGGATTCGTTGTGAGCCCCGCTGGTTCCTACATCGTCAACGCGGAGAACCCGTTGCTTGCACGTCCCGAGGGGACGAACCCGTACTTCAACTGAGTCAGACTCGACCGAATTTGACTCAAAAACCCGATCCATGCACCTCGTGGCCAGGCTTCTCGGCGACTAAACCACGGTAGGCATCCTCGACGGTCGAGCCATGGTTGACGACGCGGTCGACCTCCCGGGCGATGGGCATCGAGATCCCGAACTTCTCGGCGAATTCCATAATCACGCTGGCCGCCTTGACGCCCTCGGCCACCTGGTTCATCGCCGCGGTGATCTCCTCGACGGACTTGCCGGCGCCGAGCTGTTCGCCGACGTGACGATTGCGGCTGCGTTGGCTGGTGCAGGTCACGATGAGATCGCCCATGCCGGCCAGTCCCGCGAACGTGTCCCGCTGGCCGCCCATGGCCACCCCCAGCTTGGACATCTCGGCCACTGCCCGGGCCATCACCATCGCCCGGGTGTTCTCACCGATGCCAAGCGAGTAGCCCATGCCGACTGCTATCGCGTAGACGTTCTTCAACGCACCTGCCATCTCAACGCCCACCACGTCGTCGGTGGTGTAGGTCCGGAACCGCTTGGTGCGGAACAGCTGTCCGAGATTGGCGGCCAACCTCTGGTCGGGCATCGCTAGCACCGCGGCGGCCGCGTAGCCCTCGGCGACCTCGCGGGCGATATTGGGTCCGGCCAGGATTCCAGCGGGGTGGCCGGGCAGGATCTCGTCGACGATCTGGCTCATCCGGTAGTTGGTTCCCTGCTCGAGGCCTTTCACGAGCGATACCACCGGCACCCACGGCCGCAGCTCCTT
>JAHZKD010000312.1 GCA_022600605.1 Actinomycetes bacterium | reverse complement strand
GGCGGCAGCCATTCACACCGTGACGCTCAACGACGAAAACACGATGCCCGTGATCGGGCTCCGAGTGGGCGAGTCCTCGGAATCCGAGACCGAAGCCGCAGTGCTGGCCGCGCTGGAGGCCGGCTGCCGCCTCATCGACGCGGCCGCCGAATACGGCAACGAAGAAGCCGTGGGGCGGGCGATCGCCAAGTCAGGGGTAGCGCGCGAAGAGCTGTTCATCACGACGAAGCTCTCCAACGCAGACCAGGGCTTCCAGTCTTCGCAGGACACGCTCAAAGCCAGTCTCGCGCGGCTGGGGCTGGACTACGTGGATCTATACCTCATACATTGGCCGGCCACCGAGCTTGGCAAGTACGTCGACAGCTGGGGTGGAATGTTGAAGTCGCGGTCGATCGGCGAAACCCGCTCGATCGGCGTCAGCAACTTCCACGCCTCACACCTCGACGACATCGTCTCCCTGACGTTCTCCAGTCCAGCGGTCAACCAGATCGAAGTACATCCGCTGTTGAACCAGGCTGAACTTCGCGCGCTCAACGCTGATTCTGGAATCACCACGGTGGCCTACAGCCCGCTCGGCATGGGCAACCTTCTGGGCAACGAAACGGTCACGGCAGTTGCCCAGGCACAGGGCAAGACGCCGGCACAGGTGCTCATTCGGTGGAACCTGCAGCTCGGCAATGTCGTCATCCCCCGGTCCACATCCCCGGAGCAGATCAAATCCAACCTCGACGTATTCGACTTCGAGCTGACCGACGAGCAGATGGCGACCCTCAACGGTCTCGACGACGGGACCCGGTTCCATCCGGACCCAGAAACTTATTCCGGAACCTGATCTAGCCCGTGGGATCACCGAAGTCACGTGCGCGTTGGCTGCGCGGCGCATTGGTGGGGGTGACTTCGGCCGCGATGACGGTCGGCGCGCACGCCGCCGGCGGCGGCGGCACACCCAGTGGCGGGGCCTTGATCATCGCACTGTTGGCCTGCGCCACGGTGGGCACGATGGTCGGATGCCTGCGGTTGGAGGGTCGCAGCGGCGGCTGGCCGGCCACCGCAATTGCGCTGTCTGCTGCACAGTTTCTTGGACACACGGCCCTAATGTCCGCGGGCCATCAGCACGCCGGCAATGTCCACACCCTGAGCACATCGATGGCCGCCGCCCACGTGGCAGCGGCGGTGATTCTCAGCGTGGTGATCTCCGCGGCCGAGTACCTCTACGTGATGTGCTCGTCGGTCCTGTGCTGGTTGCGCCTGTTCGCGATACGCGCGCTGCGGCCGGCGGTTTTCCTTGTACGCCAAGTAACGAATGTTGTTTTCGCGCGACCGGTTTGCCTGACCGGACTTGGGATGCGCGCTCCGCCGTGGATGGCTGTTACCGCGTAACGCGGTCTCCCTGACCCCACTTCGTCGGGCCGCAGCGCTCGCTGCGGTTGTCGTGTGACACCTGAAAAGGTCCGCCACCGACGTTGCCATCCACGTTGCCATCCACGTTGCCATCCACACGCCCACGACGGTGCCCACGACGCCGCCACCGACTCTGTCTCCGACGCGTTGTGGCGCAACGAACCACGAGAGCCTGATTTCATGAATGTCCCCCACACCGCCACCGAGCCCGCTTCCGTTCGCGGCCCGCTGCCGCCGCCCATGCCGGCCCCTCGTAGCTGGCGGCCATTGGTAACCCGATTACATTTCTATGCTGGGGTGCTGATCGGGCCATTCATCGTTGTTGCCGCGATCACCGGCGGCCTGTACGCACTGTCACCTGTTATCGAGCGGTGGGTCTACAGCGACATCCTGTTCGTCGAACCGTCCGGGCCGGCGACACCGCTGAGCGACCAAGCCGCGGCGGCGCGGGGCGCTTTCCCTGATCTCACCATGACCGGAATGCGTCCCCCGGCCACCGATACCGATTCCACCCGAATCTATTTCGCCGATCCCGCACTCGACGAGGATTCGTTGCGCGCGGTGTTCGTCGACCCATACACCGCCAGCGTGCTAGGCGACGAAGCAACATGGTTCGGCTACCTGCCCCTGAGCACCTGGCTCGACGGGCTGCACCGCAACCTCAATCTCGGTGAGCCGGGCCGGATCTACAGCGAGATCGCCGCATCCTGGCTGTGGTTGGCGGCCCTTGGCGGCCTGTATCTGTGGCTGGTCAAGATGGCAAGCGAGCGGCGCCGCACTCGGCGTGGCAGCGATCTTCCGGCCGACCGCGCCGCAAGCCGACGATCTCGGACACTGAACTGGCACAGCACGACCGGCGCCTGGCTGCTGGCCGGCTTGCTTTTCCTGTCAGCGACCGGCATTACCTGGTCGACCTACGCCGGGGCGAACGTCAGCGACATCCGGTCCGCCCTGAGCTGGCAACGCCCGCAGCTTGATACGGCGCTGTCGGCGACTACGGCACCCGAAGAAGCGGCCGCCTTCGGCGATCACGGACACCACGCGTCAGCGGCCACCGAAGCAACGCTGCATCGGTCGGTCGACTACGACGCCATCATCAACGCCGCGGCGGGGGCCGGTGTGCACCTTCCCCTGGAGGTCACGCTGCCCAACGAAGCCGGCGAAGGTATCGGAGTAATCGAGATCGAGAAGCCCTATCGGCTGACGACCAACGCCGCTGCAATCGACCCCACCGATCTCAGCGTGACCGGCGAAATCGACTATTGGCGCGACTACTCGGTCGTCGCGAAGCTGGCCGACTGGGGTATCCGCGCACACATGGGTTTCCTGTTCGGGTTACTCAATCAGCTACTGCTTCTCGCGGTCGCCGTCGGATTGGTCACCGTTATCGTGTGGGGCTACCGGATGTGGTGGCAGCGCAGGCCGACTCGCGGCTCGGCTTGGACAGTGGGCCGGCCACCGGCACGTGGCGGAATTCGGCGGCTGCACCCGTCCGCGATCGCCGGACTGATCATCGCAGCCGTCGCCGTCGGCTGGTTCCTACCGCTGCTCGGGCTGACCCTCGCGGCCTTCCTGGCGATCGACTTCAGCATCGGCGCAATCAAGTCAAGGCAAGCCACAGCAAGACAAATCGAGAGTAAGGAAATTTCTGATGTATCGGATGTATAAGCCACGTCATGCCGTGTTCATCGCTATTGCGGTGGTTGTCCTCGCGGGCTCAGGATGCACGACCTCGGCCGAGCACGACGAGCACCCGATGGCCGAGGACGTCACGTTCAGCGATCAATGGGCCAACTCGGCCGAAGGCGGCATGACGTCGGTGTTCGGCACCTTCACCAACACCGGACACCACGCCGCCCACATCGTCTCGGGTAGCTCGCCAGCGGCGGGGCGAGTCGAAATTCACGAGGTCGGCGCCGGCGAGGACGGCAATAACATGATGCGACCCAAGGACGGAGGTATCACGATTCCCGGCGGCGGCACCCATCGGATGACACCTGGCGGAGACCACCTGATGTTGATGGACCTCACCGAGCCCCTGCATCCAGGAGCCGACGTAGCCGTCACTGTGTTGTTCGAGGACGGATCGACATTGCCGTTGACTGCGCAGGTCCGCGACTTCCCCGGAGGCAATGAGGCCTACGCGCCCCCGGCCGGGGCCCACCACGACCATGGGTGACTTCGTTGCCGACGGTCGACATGGGGTCAGCCGCCGGCGCCTCCTGGCCGGTGGCGCCACCGCGCTGGCCGCTACCGCGACGCTTACTCAGTGCAAGGCAGCTGAATCTAGCTCTGCTATAGATGGTTTCGGATCTGACACCGAGCCCTTCTACGGCCCGCATCAGGGCGGGGTGACCACGGCCCCGCAAGCTCACGCCCTGTTTGTTGCCCTTGATATGAAGCCCCAAGCTGCCCGCAGTCCGCGCGACACACTCGCGGCCATCCTGAAGTTGTGGACCTCGGATGCGGCGCGTCTGACGCAGGGCCGGCCGGCGTTGGCCGACACCGAGCCCGAACTCGCCGAGCGACCGGCACGTCTCACCGTGACGGTGGGACTCGGACGCGCGGTGTTCGACCGGATCGGACTTGCCGGCATTCGGCCACCCCCGCTGGTTGCGTTGCCCGCCTTCGAAACCGACCGGCTCGAACCCCGTTGGTGCGGCGGTGACTTGCTACTACAGATCTGCGCCGATGATCCAGTAGTCCTTGCCCACGCAAGTCGCGTCCTACTCAAGAATGTTCGCGCGATGACCGTGCAACGCTGGCGACAGATCGGTTTCCGGAATGCCCGGGGCGCCGACCCGTCCGGCGGCACGATGCGCAACCTCATGGGCCAGATCGATGGCACCGCTAATCCACGCGCTGAATCGGCCTTCGATCGCTTGATCTGGGACGACGGCACGCAGCAAGGATGGTTCGCCGGCGGGACCATTCTCGTCATGCGCCGGGTCCGTGCTGAACTCGACACTTGGGACGAACTCGACCGCCCCAGCAAGGAACTGGCGGTCGGCCGACGCCTCGACACCGGAGCGCCGTTGACCGGACAACGAGAGTTCGATGAGCCCGACCTGGCAGCCTCCGAAGGCGGGCAGCCCATCATCCCACCCGATTCGCACGTCGCACTAGCCCGGCCTCGCGGCGGTGACGAGCAGTTCCTGCGGCGGGGCTATAACTACGATCACTCCCCGGCACCTGATCGAACCACCGACTGCGGCCTGATTTTCGCGGCGTATCAGCGCGATCCGAGGCGGCAGTTCATCCCAGTCCAGCAGCGCTTGGCCGCAAAAGATGCGCTTAACCCGTGGGTCACCACGATCGGCTCGGCAATTTTCGCGATACTTCCCGGCGCACCCGAAGGTGGCTATCTCGGACAGACTCTCTTAGAACCTTGATTCTTCGTTGACACGCGTGCACCGGCCGAGACGGGTAGTCAAAAAGGTGGGGGATCGTGGATGGCGGCAACGGCACGGATTTGCTGTTGCCAGCGTTCGTCGGCTTCTCGATTGTGGCGGTTCAAACGTCTTTCTGCTTGTATTCGCGCCGCCCGGTTCTGGGTGCGGGTGGTGCGGCG
>JAHZKD010000311.1 GCA_022600605.1 Actinomycetes bacterium | reverse complement strand
CCCTCGGCTTGCTGGCGAGCGACGATCTGCGATCCGATCTCCCAGTAGGTCACGACGAGTTCCTGGTTGACCGCCACCACGGCCCGACGACGGCCGGTCTGGACGCAGTCCGATACCGCATCGAGTAGTTCGGGATACCAGACGGGCATCGCGGTACGTTGCGGAGCCGCCGGGAAGTGACCGGTCTGTCCTGGGCCGCCTGGGGTCGATCCGTCCTCGTCACCAATCACGTGTCCGCGTCCTTGCGGACCGCCCACGCACTGGAAACCGTCGACACTCTGGCGATGTTGCATCGGCGACTGGACGATGTGGTCGCAAGACACATCACAACACCTCCGATGCGACGGCTTCAATATCCTTGACCCGGATCTTGCCCGACATCAGGAGGGGAAGAAGTTGGTCGCGGGTGCGGGACAAAGCCAAATTTTGGCCGCGCATCGCGTCCTGCAAAGCGTCGAACGCGCGCGCCTTCGCACAGTAGGTGTTAGTCAGAATTGGATCAACAACCGGCGCTCGGAAGGACTCAATGGCCCCACGGCCAAGGTGAAGGACAGTTGTTCCAGACGCTGATGCCCTGCAGTGCGATCGAAACTCTGGTCGGCGAAGAACAGCTAGGATGAACTCTGGAGACAAGTCGCCTGCTGGCCTCACGATTGCAAGATCTAGCGAAGCAACGAGATGCTTATACGAATCGGTCTTCGGCACCCTGACCGCACGTCCAACAATTGCGCCGTCCTGCGTAATATCCGTTTTTGCAACAACAAGATCTCCTGCAACAACTTCCTGCTGGGAACGATACGGTCCGACGTACGCCTTAAAACCGCGCTCGGCGAATTCACCGTCCCGCGAAACAGATTTCAGCGTGACTAGTGCCGTGTCAGATTCATCAAGATCTGCACTCTTGTACGACACACCATTTATCACAGTCACCAGCGACCCAAGATCTAGATACTCCGTCGTTGACAGCCACAACAGACTGGCTTCGCATTGCAACGCTAAACCCGCCGCATCAATGACCTTTTCGTTTGCAGCGATCTTATCGTCGAGCGCACCGAGGATATCTGAAATTGCACGTTGCACTTCAATGCGTGGGATGCTAACGGGCAAAGACTTTAGTTGACCGAGGTTAAACCCTGGGACCGAACTTCCAATCGCCTGACCCCGAACGAGACTAATCATGCGTGGCTGCGACAAGTAATAGTAGAGAAAAAGTGGAAGTACACGGTGGCGGTCGACGGTCATTTTCATCTGCTTGTTGGAGACCAAGTAGGTTGGGTACCGAGATTTATCATCAATGATGCCGAGCTGACCTACTGTGCCCCAACAGGTGAAAACTAGGTCTCCCTTCTTCGCGACGGAGCGAGGATACTTATCAGCTAATCGCTGAGGAACAAACACCAATTCGGATTCTTCTAAGCGGACACCCACGCACTCGCTAAGATTGCTGCCGCGAATCATTGGTATACCCTCCGGCACAAAGTTCTTTGTAGACACAGCAGAGCCGAACGGCCCGGTAGCGAAGGCGTACGGTTCGTTTCCACCCAACGCTCCGAGGGGAGCCTCACTCCACTCCGTCATGAAATCCGCTCCAACTGCTCCCGCACGACCTTCTCCAAACGCGCCGACTCGTCGAACGCCGCAAGCAGTTCCGTCTTCAGCCGGGCAATCTTCTCGTCCATCGGCTCGCCGTCGTCCTCGATCGGGGCGGCGCCCACGTAGCGGCCCGGCGTCAACGCATAGTCGGCGGCCTTGATGTCCGCCAGCGGCACCGACTTACAGAAGCCCGGAACATCTTCGTAGACAACATCGTTAGTCGTCTTCGATCCGCGCCAGGCGTGGAAGGTGTCGCCGATCCGGACAACGTCCTCGTTGCTCAGCGCCCGCTCGGCGCGGTCCACCATGTAGCCGAGTTCACGGGCGTCGATGAACAGCACCTGGCCCGACCGGTCGACCGCGCCGTTCTTGCCAGCGGCCTTGTCCTTGGCGAAGAACCATACGCACACCGGGATGCCGGTGCTGCGGAACAGTTGGGTGGGCAGAGCCACCATGCACGACACCAGATCGGCCTCCACGATCTGGGCGCGAATATCGCCTTCCCCCTTGGAGTTCGACGACATCGATCCGTTCGCCATCACCACACCCGCTTGCCCGCCGGCCGCCAGCTTGGACAAGATGTGTTGAATCCAGGCGTAGTTCGCGTTGTTGGCCGGGGGAACGCCGTAGCGCCAGCGTGGGTCCTCCTCGTTGCGGGCCCAATCCTTGATGTTGAACGGCGGATTGGCCATCACGTAGTTCATCTGCAGGTCCGCGTGCTGGTCACGGGCGAAGGTATCGCCCCACCGCGCGCCGAGACCCTTGTTGTCGATGCCGTGGATCGCGAGGTTCATCTTCGCCATCCGCCAGGTCTCCTCCAGGCTCTCCTGGCCGTAGATGGAGATGTCCTTCGGGTCGCCGTCGTGCTCGTGAATGAATTTCTCGGTCTGCACGAACATGCCGCCCGACCCGCAGCACGGGTCGTACACCCGGCCACTCGTCGGCGCCAAAACTTCGACGATCACCCGGACCACGCTGGGCGGGGTGAAGAACTCCCCGCCCCGTTTGCCTTCCGCGCGGGCGAAGTTGCCGAGGAAGTACTCGTAGACCTCCCCCATCAGATCGCGGGCGCGGTGCTCACCCTGGCGACTGAACCGGGCGCTGTTGAACAGGTCAATCAGCTCACCGAGACGACGCTGGTCGATGTTGTCCTTGTTGTAGAGCCGCGGCAGCGTGCCCTGCAGGGTCGGGTTGGCCTTCATCACGGCGTCCATCGCCTCGTCGATCAGCTGGCCGATGTTCTTGGCCAGTTCACCACCGAGCGCGGGCTTGCCCTTCGCGTTCTCGGCCAGGAACGTCCACCGGGCAATCGGAGGAACCACGAACACCCCATACCCGTGGTACTCCTCGGGGTCGTCGATCAGGCCCTCGATCTGCTCTTCGTCCATCCCGTCGGCGACGAGTTCAGCGCGGATGGCCTCGCGTCGTTCGTCGTAGGCGTCGGACACGTACTTGAGGAAGACCATCCCGAGGATCACGTCCTTGTACTGGCTCGACGACAGCGATCCCCGCAGCTTGTCGGCAGCCTTCCACAACGTGTCCTTGAGTTCCTTCATCGTCGAAGGTGCCTGCGGTTCCTGCTTCTTCGACGCTTTCCTCGGTGGCATCAGCTTCCCTTCTCGGTGAACGCCGTGGTGACGCCAGGGGTGGTGGGTTCGGCGTCGAGGCTCAGTACGCCGGCGGCCACCCCGTCGATCAGCGCCGTCTTCAACTCGTCGACGACGTCGACGCGGCGGCGGAGTTCGGCATCGTAGCGTTCGACGTCGGCCAGCGTGGATTCGATCCGGTCGGCATCGGCGCGGGACAGCACGGGTACCGCCCAGGTCTGCCACTCGGACCCTTCGGCCACCTGGGTGTTGACGATGACGGCGAGCAGCCGCGGACCGATCTCCGCTGCGGGGCTCAACCGCAGGACGCGGGCCGGCGAGGCGACCATCGCGCCGCCCCGGTGATCCACCCACGCCCGCGGCCGGGGCTTCTCGACGAAGACGACGTCACCGGGTTCGGTACGCATCGCCCTCGGGAATCGTTGCTCGGCCTCGATCGGATCGAAGGAGACGCCGCCGGACAGTTCGGTGGGCAACACCACTACCGTGCCGTCTGGCGTCGACCCCTCGCCGCTGATCCGGCTTCCGCGTTTCATGGACAGCACCTTGGCGTCGCGCAGTTCGCCAAGCGAGCGACGACGGACCCGCAGCCTGCCGGGCGACGGCCGTACGAGCACGTCGAGCCCGCCCAACGGTGCGGTGGTGACCAGTGTCGCGGCCTGCACCCGGTCAACGTGATCTTGCGAATCCGTCACCCCCAGTACCGTTGCCCGAACTCCGCGCGGCACCAAGGCGCCCGACACCAGGACGCTGGTCAGATCGACCCTGCGCGCGTAGCGGTACGCCCGATCCTCGGTTCCGCCGAGAGCACCAACCACGTCTGCGGCGAGGTCGGCCGGCTCCAGGTGCTCGACCGCCCCCAGATCGGCGGCCCACGGATTCCCGGCCTGCGCGCCACCGCGACACACCCAGACGGCAAGGCTCTGTCGGTACGCCTCACGCCACAGCCCGCGCGGAAGCCTCAGCGCGGCAAGGACATTGCCGACGCGCAGGATGTGCGCACGACGATGTTGCAGTTCGCCCCGCAGAACGTCGGTCAGTGCAGCGGCTGGGCCGACGATCACCGCGATTTGACCGATGGGCAGGTCAAGCACAGTGTCGTCGGCCGCGTCGAGGACGTCGGCCAGGTCTCCCTTGAGTGACGACACGAGCCTGACCTTCGGACCCGGCGTCTCGCCGCCGATCGCGACGTCGTTGATCGTGGCGCGCCTGCGTACTGATCGATCACCGGAAACCAGAGGGAGCCCTGCCCGGGTGGCAACCCGCACCGGCAGCATGCCACGGTCGGCGGTCAGGGCGACGCCGTCCGGACCGAGGTGAACAGCGCAGGCGCTGATCACGCGGCTCACCAGATCGACGGCGTCCGATGTGAGATCGCGCGCGGCGACTTCTCGTTTGAGTCGCCCATTCTGCAGGCGCGCCAACGCATCCGACGGCCCGAACGAAGCCTCAACCAAGTCATCGACGTACTCGAGAAGGGACGGAGCGGGGTCCATTGCCCGGATCTCGCTGAGCAGCAGTCGGTCCTCCGGATCGTGTTCAGCGGCCGAACGCACGCGACCATCCCATGTCGTGCCGACCAGATCTTCTCCGGTGAGCGCACGCCACGTCAGCAGGGTGACGGCGTCCTCCATCTCGAGCCCATCGGGCACCGCGACCGCCGGGGCGTCGAGGTGCGCCTCAGGGTTGTTGCCACGCCCGGTGCGCTGCAGGTAATCGACCACCGCGGTGGAATCGAACCGCTCCACGCCACCGACGACATCGACCGGACTGGGGAACTGGGCCGGCACGCCACGCGTGGAACGCCGCTTTCGCCACATGCTGACGACGGGCCGACGTACCTTGGCCAGGTCGGCTACGTCCTGCATGGTCAGCGTGTTGATGGCGCACCTCCTCCCCGGTTTCAACACCGAACTTCAAATCTAGCCCCGCTGGGACCCCGGGACCATATTTACTGCCGATAAGCCCCCTTATCACTGTCAGTTGTTGTCACACTTGAATCTGCGACGCATCGTTGGGTCACCCGCCGCACGTCGCGGCCACTACGAGGAGGACCCATGAAACAGCACGCCCACCTGAACGAGACCATCGGCGCCGTCGTCATCGAGCACCTCACGGTGCGCGACAAGGACGTTGCCCGAGAAGCGCAACGCTGGACGACGGGCGAGCGCGGCCCCGTCGTCGACGACCCCGAGGCCCTCGCCGACGCCGATCTGTCCGAGTTCGTCAGCGAAGCGGTCAAGATCGGCTCCCACGCGCTGTCGGCGACCGGGCAGTCCCAGGACGCACGTGCCCTCGAGCAGATGGTCAAGGACGTCGGCGTCAAGGCGTCCGAGTCGAGCACCAAGGCATCCGAGGCAACAGAGCGCGCCGTCAAGTCCGCCTCAGACACCATGACCAAGGCCGCCAACGATGCGCAGAAGGCGATCACCGAGGCGGAGGCCACCGCCAGCAAGCGCGTGAACGAGTCGGTGTCCACTGCGACCAGCACGTTGCAGGCCGAGGTGCAGCGACTCTTCAGCGGCGAGAACCCCGAGTTGGTCGGACGGCTGCAACCGCTGCTGGCCAAGTTCGGCACCGACCTGGGCGTCATGACCAAGGAGAACTTCACCCAGGTGCTCGAGAAGGCGGCTAAGCAGTTCGACCCCAGCGACCCCACTTCGCCGATGGCCAAGCACACCACCGAGCTCACCGCGCGGCAGCAGGAACTCACCGACCTGATCGGCAAGAACCACGCCGAACTCGGCAAGCGCGTGGACGAACTGGCCGCCGCGGTGACACTCGAACGGGCCCGCGCGACCCTGTCCAAGGTCACCCCGATCAAGGGCGGGACCTTCGAGAACCAGGTGAACGTCGTGCTCGCCCAGATCGCCGCCGGACTGGGCGACGAGTACGTCGACACCGGAGGCACCGTCGGAAGCGTGTCGCGCTCCAAGAAGGGCGACGGCGTGTTGACCGTGGACGGCGGTGCCACGCGTGTGGTGTTGGAGATGACGGACTCGGCCCGTGCGGGGTGGGCCGAGTACCTCGACGAGGCCGAGCGCAACCGGCAGGCAGCCGCCGCGCTCGGTCTCGTGCGAACCGCCGAACAGAACGGCGGTCAGTCCATCCGCGTGCTCGGTACGCGGCGCATCGTGATGGCGTTCGACCCGACCTCCGACGATCCGGACCTGGTGCGCACCGTGGTCATGCTGCTGCGCACCGCGGCGCTCGCGGCGACCACCCGCCGTGGCGCCGACCAGCTGGATACCGCCGAGGAGAAGGTTAACGAGGCGCTGGCACAGCTGGAAAAGCTCGACGACGTCAAGAAGACCGCCGGCTCCATCCATAAGAACGCCGTGAAGATCGAAACCTCCTGTACGGCAATCACTTCAGGAATTCAGCGGTTGCTGTCCGACGCGTTGTCCGCGCTCGGCGACGCCCAGGCCGGGCCGTCGGGCAACACGTCCGCTGGCGCCGTCGCCTGACCAGCGCCACCCATTACCCACCTCAGAAACGTCCCGCACAGACACTTGTCGCCGGGCCGTCGTCACCCAGGTGACCCTCTGCCGGTAGGCCGTCGCGGCCGTCAATCCAAGAATCCTTCCAACGCCGGGGCCAGGTCGCCGCGCTCCCCGACGGCCACCCCGTCGAGGCCCAACCAGGACGCCATGGCTTCAAGCTTTGCTGCCAGCGCGGTGGCCACGCGCGTCGGGGACTGCCCCTGCTCCGCGAACGCGCCGACGACGTGCAGCACGCCGGCCGCCCGGTCCGCCTTGAGATCGACGCGACCCACCAGATGCCCGTCCAGCAAGAACGGCCACACGTAGTAGCCGAACTGCCGCTTGGCGGCCGGGGTGTAGATTTCCAGGCGGTAGTGAAAGTCGAATATGCGCTGCACTCGGGGCCGGAAGAAGATCAGCGGGTCGAACGGGCACAGCAGCGCCGTGCCCCGGTCGAAGCGCGGCACGGCCTGCCCGGACCGCAGATAGGCCGGTGCACTCCAGCCGTCGACCTCAAGGGGTTCGAGTTCGCCGTCGGCGACCAGCGCGGCGACAGCGGGCTTGGACTGCCTGGGTGACAGCCGGAAGTAGTCGCGCAGGTCGGGTTCGGTGGCCACGCCGAGCGCAGCGGCCGCCCGCAGCACCAGTTCGCGAACGGCACGCTCGTCGTCGACCTCGCGCGCCAGGACCTCTGGCGGCAGTACCCGCTCGGTGAGGTCATAGTGGCGCGCGAACCCGACCCGGGTGGCCGTCGCGAGCACCCCCGCCGACCACAGCGCCTCAGCCACCCATTTTGTGTCAGTGCGGTCCCACATCGCCTTCTTGGCGGGCCCGGCCGCCCTCCTAGGTTCGGATTCGAGGTAGGCAGCAATCTGACCTGCCGTCGAGGGGCCGAGTTCGGAAACGGCGTCGACGATGTTGTCGGCGAGCTTGGTATTCCTCTTGACGATCTCGGTGCCCCAGCGGCCGTGCCGGTACTCGCGCATGCGCCATCGCAGCAGCGGCCAGTCGTCGACGGACATCAGTGCCGCCTCGTGCGCCCAATATTCGACCAGCAGCCGGGGCGCCCGCGCCGAGTGGCTCCACGCCGCGCGGTCAAGGATGCCGCGATCATAGGGCCCAAGCCGGCTGAACACCGGCGCGTAATGCGCGCGCACCGCCACCGAGATGGAGTCGAGCTGCAGCAGATGCAGCCGCGCGACCAGGCGTTTCAGGCGCGCCCGCGTGACGACTCCCCCCGGATTAGCTTCGTGGAAGCCCTGCGCGGCGACCGCCACCCGCCGCGCCTGTGCGGCGCTGAGCTTCACGCTCGTCGGTAGCTGCAGAACCGGTAGCGCAATCCAGACGAACTGTCCCGCCAATCCCCTTCGGTACCCACCCACGTCTCGTCGAGCGCCGGCGCCAGCGCGTCGTCGTCCTCGCAGTGCAGGTCAATGTCGACCTCAGTGATCTCGCACCGAGTCGCCACCGGCAGGGCCAGCCGGTAGATCTGCGAGCCGCCGATGACCCAGGCGTCGTTGGCCGCGACGTCCTCAAGGGACCGGACTATCTCAGCTCCTTCAGCCATATAGGCAGCCTGTCGAGTGACTACGACATTTTCGCGGCCCGGCAGAGGCCGAAACTTCGCAGGCAATGATTCCCAGGTCAGCCGGCCCATAATCACGGTGTGCCCCATGGTCAGAGCCTTGAAACGTTCCATGTCCTCAGGAACGTGCCACGGTATGCCGTTGTCACGACCGATGACCCCTGAACTCGACTGCGCCCAGATCAGATTCAGGCTCATGATTCGGACCTGCAAGCAATCCTCATACTCATGATTCGGACCTGCAAGCAATCCTCATACTCATGATTCGGACCTGCAAGCAGTCCTCATGCTCATGATTCGGACCTGCAAGCAATCCTCATACAGCCACCGGTGCCTTGATCGCAGGGTGCGGGTCGTAATTGCTGACCACGATGTCCTCGTAGGTATAGCTGAAGAGCGAATCTTGTGGTGCCAGAATAAGTTCAGGATACGGCCGGGGCGAACGCGATAGTTGTTCGGTGACCTGCTCGACATGGTTGTCGTAGATGTGGCAATCCCCTCCGGTCCAGATGAACTCCCCGACGGCGAGGCCTGCCTGAGCGGCCATCATGTGGGTCAGCAAGGCGTAGCTGGCGATGTTGAACGGTACGCCCAGGAACAGGTCGGCGCTGCGCTGGTAGAGCTGACAGCTCAACCGACCGTCAGCCACATAGAACTGGAAGAACGCGTGGCACGGCGGTAACGCCATTCGCGGAATCTCGCCTACGTTCCACGCCGAAACGATGTTCCGGCGCGAGTCGGGGTCGGATTTCAGCAGCTCCAAAGCGCCGCTGATCTGATCGATGTGCTCGCCCGAAGGCGTCGGCCACGACCGCCACTGGACGCCGTAAACCGGACCGAGATCACCTGTCGAAGAAGCCCACTCGTCCCAGATGGTGACCCCACGCTCCTGCAGCCACCTTACGTTGGAGTCACCGCGCAAGAACCACAGCAGCTCGTAGACGATCGACTTGGTGTGCACCTTTTTGGTGGTGATCAGCGGGAACCCGTCGGCCAAGTCGTAGCGCAGTTGATGGCCGAAAAGGCTACGAGTGCCGGTTCCGGTCCGATCGGATTTCGGAATCCCGGTGTCAAGCACCAGGCGCAGCAGATCCTCGTAGGGGGTGGCGATCGGCACCTGGTCAGCTTACGTCGCAACGGAGGGAGCACAACGCCGACCATGCCGAGGAGCAGTCACACCATGATGGGCGACTGGCGCCATTCACCCTGACGACGTTTTGCGAGGGCGCGGCCCGTAAACCTCTGACGAACCGGCGGCAGGCGCCACTGGGAGACGACGAAACCCTTCTTCGCTGCCCATCTGGCGTGAGCCCGTTTTGCCCTGTCAGCATCCGATGAGCGACGATGAACACCGTGTACGAACAAACACTCAGCGAACCGTTAGTCAACGACCGCGGGTCACGGATCGACCCGGTACTCGCGCGGAGCTGGCTGCTGATCAACGGCGCGCACCATGAGCGCTTCCAATCGGCGACTGATTCCAGGGCGGACATCGTGGTCCTCGACATCGAGGACGCGGTTGCCCCGAAGGACAAGGCAACCGCCCGCGGAAATGTGACCGAGTGGTTGGCGGCCGGCAACAGCGACTGGGTACGGGTCAACGGATTTGGCACCCAATGGTGGGCCGACGATCTGGAGATGCTGGCCGGTAAGCCTGTTGGCGGCGTGAT
This sequence comes from Actinomycetes bacterium, assembly GCA_022600605.1. GTDB lineage: Bacteria > Actinomycetota > Actinomycetes > Mycobacteriales > Mycobacteriaceae > Mycobacterium. The sequence continues at coordinate 2,580 of JAHZKD010000311.1, read as the reverse complement.
GCTCGCGATGGTCGAGTCGGTCGATCACGTCACCGAAACCGCCAAACGGCTACCGGGCGTGCCGATCGTCGCCCTGGTCGAGACCGCTCGCGGGTTGGAACGTATCACCGAAATCGCATCCGCTAAAGGTACATTCCGCCTCGCTTTCGGCATCGGCGACTTCCGCCGTGACACCGGCTTTGGCGACGACCCGACGACCCTGGCCTACGCGCGCTCACGCTTCACGATCGCCGCCAAGGCGGCGCATCTCCCGAGCGCCATCGACGGACCGACGGTGGGATCAAGCGCACTGAAGCTGAGCGAGGCGACGGCAGTGTCAGTGGAGTTCGGCATGACGGGCAAGATCTGCCTGACGCCGGATCAGTGCCCCACCATCAACGAGGGATTGTCCCCCTCTGTCGAGGAAATTGGCTGGGCCAAAGAGTTTTTCGTCGAGTTCAAGCGCGATGGCGGTGAGATCCGCAATGGCTCGGACCTGCCGCGCATCGCCCGCGCCAAGAAGATTCTGGAACTTGCCCGCGCTTACGATGTCGAGCCCTCAGAGTTCGACGACGTCGACGACCCCGCCCACATCCCAGCGCCTACGGACACCTACCACTACTGAGTCGCATCCCCTGCTAGGTCGCTTGGCAGACCTCAGCTCATCAATTGCGCAGCGACCGTGGCGCCGAGATTCCAGCACGCTTCGAGTTCAACCCTGCTCGGCTTGCCGGATACTACGACGCTCTCGGCGGCCTGCTCCCAGCCGAGCCCGTTCGTGATGGCATCGACAGCTCGCTGGGCTCCCTCGGTGCCCTCGTTGCCGTGCAGGTAAAACCCGAACGGCCGCCCCCGTGTCGAGTCCAGAATCTGGTAATAGGCGCCGTCAAATGCGTGTTTGAGGGCGCCGCTGATGTAGCCGAGGTTGGCGGGCGTCCCTAAGACGTAGCCGTCGGCCTCCAGCATCTCGACCGGCGACACGGCGAGCGCCGGCCTCCGCGCAACCTCAACCCCCTCGATCTCGGGGTCGGTCGCCCCAGCGACGACCGCCTCGAACATCTCCTGGCAGTGCGGCGATGGTGTGTGGTGCACGATCAGCAACCTCGTGCTCACGGTGCTTGTTCCTGCAGGTGGACGGCCTTCTTCATGGCCTCCCTGGCCCGCGTGCGATCACCGGCATAATCGTAGGCACGCGCAAGTCGATACCAGCGCCGCCAGTCCCCGGGGTCGGACTCCACTTCGATGCGAACAGTCTCGAACATCGCGTCGGCGGCAGCTCGCTGGATGCGTCCGGATGGCATGCGGGGTAGCTCAGCGACGTCGAGCTCCATGCCCTCTTCCCCTGCCAGGCGCGCCAGGCGCTGATGCGCCAGTCCGGCCTTCAAGGTCGCCACCATCACCCATACGCCGATGACGGGCATGATCAGAATCGCGGCGCCCAGCCCAACCGCGGCGGGTTGACCGGACGTGAGGAAGACCAGCGCAGCGCGGCCCAGCATGACGGCATAGACGAGAAGCGCCGCGCACATCAGCGCGATCAGCAGCTGGATGCGTAGTGCTCGGCCGCCCTCCCTCATGTCAGATCGAGCAGCGGCTCGATACCGATCGTCAGGCCCGGGAAGTCACGGATCTTCCTGACAGCCAGCAGCACCCCCGGGACGAACGACGTCCGGTCGAAGCTGTCGTGCCGAATGGTCAGCGTCTCGCCCAGGGTGCCGAAGAGCACCTCCTGATGTGCGACCAATCCGGCGAGACGGACCGAGTGAACCGGGATACCGTCGACGTCGGCCCCGCGGGCGCCGTCCAGGCCGGTGCTGGTGGCATCGGGGTTGGGCGGCAATCCTTTCCGCGCCTCGGCGATGAGACGGGCAGTCCTGGCCGCCGTACCCGACGGGGCGTCAGCCTTCTGCGGATGGTGTAGTTCGATGACCTCCACGGACTCGAAGAACCGCGCCGCCTGCGCAGCGAAGTGCATCGACAGCACAGCGCCGATCGCAAAATTGGGCGCGATGAGCACCGCCACATCGGGTTTGGCGGACAACCACTGCTTGACCTGGCCGAGGCGCTCGTCAGTGAATCCAGTAGTGCCGACGACTGCATCGATCCCGTTATCGATCAAAAATTTCAGGTTGTCCATCACCGCGCTGGGATGGGTGAAGTCGATGACGACCTCGGTTCCGGCCTCCACCAGTTCGGACAGCGGATCGCCGACGTCCACGCCTGCCGAGAGGGTGAGCCCCTCCGCGTCCTGCACGGCCTGAACCATGGTCGCGCCGACCTTGCCCCTAGCGCCCAGCACTCCCACTCGCATAGGCCAACTCTAGTGGGAGTTGATCAGCGTGTCCGCGACGGGGATTTTGGTAGGTCCCGCTAGCCGGTGAACAACAGTTCCGACGCCCGTGGGTCTATGTCAGCGGTTGGGGTGGCCTCAGCGGTCGGGGTGGCCTCAGCGTCTGGAGCACCGACTGCGTCGCCGTCTGGGGCGGTTCTCATCCAATTCGCCAGCAGCAGCATGCCGAGGGCCTGCAGAGCCCCAATAGCCACGACCGGCCAGAACACACCTGCCATGACCACTACCGCTACTTGAGTTCGTGGGCTAGT
>JAHZKD010000310.1 GCA_022600605.1 Actinomycetes bacterium | reverse complement strand
CTGTGGTGGACTTCGCAGTGGTAGCCCGGGGTCAGGCAGTTCGGTCGTGTGCAGCCGCGGTCGCGGGCGTGGCAGATGATCCGTTGGTCGGTGGTGGCGAGGCGGGTTTGGCGGCCTAGGTAGAGCGGGCGTTGGGTGTGGTTAATTGTCGCTTATCGCCCTATTAGGATCTGCCCGGTTTCTGGGGTTACAGAGGGCCGGAGACAAGCCCTCCGCCTTGTTGTTTGGCTTGGTACATGGCTTTGTCAGCGCGTTCCAGCCCACCGTCCAGTTGGCCGGGGCCCATCATGCCGATGCCGATACAGATGCTGCCGGTGGTGTTGGGCGGGGCGACGGCTCCGACGGGACCGCAACATCGGAACCGCCGCCCCTTCGCCGCCGGGGGTGAACAGGAGTAGGAACCTCCCCGGCGGCGCGTCTGCGGGGAGGGGCTCAGACCGACACAGGCCGTGTGACGCTGAACGAACCCGGAGCCGACCCGCTGCGGATCAGCGACAGCTCAAACCCGTTGTCGTGCTCGGGGATACCCAGAGCGGCGCACACGTCGGCGTTGCGGACCTCGCCTGACAGGTAGAGCTGGCTCGCCAGTCGGGTCACCGAGGGCCAGCACCGTTCCAGTAGCGGCTCGAACTCGGCTCCGACGGAACACAGCCCTCCGGCGGCGCTGAGTGCCGCATCGTCACGGCATCCGTTGCCGTTGAACACGGTGTAGAGATCGTGCTGGGTGGGTCGCCTACCGGCCCTCCACCGCGCCTCGGCCCACGGCCCGGCGAACACGATCGAAGGCCACCTGCCGTCGGGAACGTGGTAGTGGACGGTCGCGCCGGGAACCCGCTCGTCGTCGGTGAGCACGGCGGCGATGATCCGGCCACCGGACAACACGTTCATGACGGCGTGCCCTGCCTCATGCACAGCCACAGCGGCCCGGCTGTGTTCAGCCCGGGTCAGGTCAGCAAGGGTGAGTCGTGAAACCACTGGTGTTGCGCCCTTTCGTGTTGGGTGGTCGAACGCCGGGGTGGCGCGGACCGTATCCAGACCGCCACCCCCGGCGTTCGACCGTTGCGCCTCACGGCACCCTCGGACAGGAAACCCAGGAGCCGTGTGCGTCTCATGCCGTTAGTCCGTTCAGGTGATCGTCGCCGCAGCCAGCGCCGCCTCGTAGCCCACGACCACGCTGCGCTCGGCGATGGCGACGAACTGGTTGTGGTCGTGCTTGATGGTGTCGCGAATCTCAACCTCGTCGCGCCAGCCGAATGTCGGGCTGGTCGCCACCAGCGTGGTGTTCAACCCGGCTCCGTAGCCCCCGCCGAACACCCAGGTGTTGCCGAGTGGTGTTTTGAGTGAGGCTCCTGACCGGATGATCAGGTTGGCGGCGGCAGCCGGTGCCGCCCACTTCGGGCTGGCGTGGATCAGGCCGACCGTATTCGTCACGGCCAGTGCGGCTTCCAGAACAGCCACTGCCGCCACGACATCGGCCACGCCTGTCGGCGTGGGCGCGTCGGCGAGCATCCTGGCCGCGAACTCGGTCTCCACAGCTATCTGCTCCAGTAGCCGCAGGTTGTGTGCTACCCGCTCGCGCACCTCGACCTGACTGGGAGCCGTCAGGTCGCACTGGTCATAGGCCCACACGACGATCGGGGGGAACGGGTCGGTGTCGGGGTCGGGGCGCTCACCGCCCTTGGTGGCGTCTTCGGGATCGACGCACCATTCCGCGTCCCAGACGCCGAAGGCGTCGGAGCCGCCGTAGTTGTGGGGCCGAACCCGTACCCCTTCACCGAGGAACCTCGACGGCCCCTCGACATCAGTCCACGCCGTCACGGGGTAGAGACCCTGCGGTGAAGGGTTGACCAGCGGAGCGTCAAACTCGACTGCGGGAAGGGTGGCCGGGGTGGTCATGGCTGGATTCCTAACTTCTCAAGCTCGCGACGGGCTTCGGTCGCCGCGTCGTCGTGGGGCGTGGATACCTTGGTGAAGCTCTTGCGGTAGTGGTGGCGGCGGGTCAGCCTGTGCTCCAGCGACAGTGCAGCCCTGTCGATTTCGCGCAGCGCCTCCTCGATCTGTTCACTGACGCTGGGTTGGCCGCGCAACTCGTTGCTGCCGGGAGGAAGGCTGCGCCCCAGCAGGTTCTGAAGCGGCTCGGTCACGGGCCGGGCGTGATCGGTCAACACCGCAGCCCACCCACCGCTCGCCAGCAGGTCATCGGTCTCGGGACACGGCGTGCGGTCGCGGGCTGCGACGTACAGCTTGGTCGCCCTTGCCTTCTCGGCGGGGTTGCGAAGGTGTGCGACCTTGCGCCGGGCATCGCACTCAGCCAGCAGGTCGCCGACCGTCAGCACCACCCGATGCACAGCATCGACCAGATCGGACACCGTGTTGTCCAGTGCTGTGGGCACCGGATCGGCGGCGACTGCCTCGGCCAGCGGCCCGCAGATCGACTCCACCTCGGCAGCGAGGTCGAAGCCGTCGGTGTAGAGCACACGTATGTGTGCGCGTCGCCTCCGGCGCTGCTCGTCCTGGTCCGGTGCGGGCTCTGGCGGTGCGGGATGAAACGTGCGACGCCGCAGCCAGTTCATGCCGACACCCCCCGCAGCCGGTCGATCAGGGCCTCGACACCGCCCGGGGCGAGCTGGTCAACCTCGCGGTCGATCACGCGGCGAGTCCTCCAGAAGCTCAAGGCAGCACGGCATTCGGTCACCCTTGGGTCGTCGTCGGCTGCGAAGCGACTCTTGAGTGCCGCCAGCCGCGCAGCCCATTGTGATGGCGTGAACGCCGAGGGGTCAGTCAGGGAACTCGTTGTCATATGGCTCACCTCTTTCCTCTCTCACGCTAGAGAGCGATGGTGCAGAGCAGCCGCGCTCAGATGCCGGGGCTATTCGTTGGTGTGACGCAGTGCCTGCGCCTCGGCAAGCCAGCTCGCCGACACCGACCGGGGTGACCGGGGGCGGCGGTGGTCGTCGATGCGTTGCGCCCACGGATAGGCGACCACGGTCGGTGCAGCAGCGGGTGGCTGCGGATCGTCCTGCTCGGCGTTGGCCTTCGCGGCTTCGGCCACCAGACGCTCCACCACCCACCGGCGGGGTCCGAACTTCCACATCGCGGTCACCCGATCCGTTGTTCCAGATACGCCTGCAAGCTGCGCACGTTGCCGACGGGCACCCCGAAAGTGAGCGTCTGCCCGGCGGCGTGGACGAGCACGTCGTGGGCAACCACCGACGCGGCCAGGGCATCTGGTTGGTGCTGCCCGGCCTGCCAAGTCACCGCCTGCTGCTCCAGGTCGGGAAGGTGCCCCGCCAGGCGCACTGTGCCCGTTTCCATACCCTGCAACAACGCGGCGCTACGGGCCATCGCGTCGCCACGGCCCCGGCCCGATCCCTTGGGGGGCCACGCGGTCACCCTGATGGGTCGGGTGATCCTGTAGCGGCTCAGAGCTTCCTTGACCACGCGGACGTAGGTCGTCCCGGCGGCGAATGCCTCGACGGCGATCTCGCTGGCCCCGACATCCATCGCCAATTCGACAGCGGCCCTGGCCCACTGATCGGAGGTCATTGCGGCGCTCTTGTCAGCGATGACGGCCACCACGCCGTCGTGGGTCATGCTGGCCGCGACGATGCCGCAACTATCGCCAGAGCCGGAGTCCGACGGGTCGACCCCGACGACCGTGTGCATGGGAGCGGTTGGGGCGCACGGTAAGCGCCAGGCGTCCAACCACTCCCGTTTGACGAGACCACCCTCAGGCGCGGCGGGCACGCCTTCGTACAGGCTGTACCAGGCACGCTCACCGGAGGTGCGGCGAGCAGCGGCGAAGTGATCGGCGGTGAAGCCCAGCGCGCTGGTCATCGCCACACCGGGTGCGCGGCCCAGCGCATCGGGGATGCCCGCCTCGGCGACGGCGGGCACGTTGGTGTGGGTCCAGATGTCGGGTTCGGCGTCGAGAAGTTCGCCCGCAAGGTCGCGTTCGTTCCATCTGGTCATTCCGAGCAGGATGCTGCCGCCGGGATGCACTCGGGTCGCCAGACTGGAGCGATATTCACCCAACACGCGCTTGCGGTGCGCGGCACTGTCGGCCTCGGCGGCGTCTTTCACCGGGTCATCAATGACGAGCAGGTCGGCACCGAACCCGGTTGCGCCGCTCTGGATTCCCCCGGCCAGCAGGCCGCCGCGTCGACCTTCCACAACCCAACGGCCCACACTGCTCTTGTCGGCGGCGATGGAGTAGCCGAGGAACTCGGAGTGCTCATTGACGACTCGACGGATTTCACGGGAGTGAGCCTGGGCCAGCTCGTCGGAGTACGACACCACCATGATCGACGTGTCGGGGTGGCGCATCAGCGCCCACACGGGCGTCCAGATCGACAGGAGCCGGGACTTTCCGCTCCGGGGTGGGCACGTCACGATGTCGCGTTGATCGGGCTGTTCGACGGCCTTCACGGCGATGTCCGATAGCAACCGGGTCACCGGCACGATGCGGAACTTCGGGTCCAGCATCTTCGCCAGTGCCGCTGGTGATTCCGGTCGCCGCCGCGCCTGCTGTGCGGCCAGCGTGCGAACGGCGACGAGCGTGGTCACCGGATCAGCGGACACCGGGCTAGTCACCGAGCATTTCAACAGCGGCTGCGGTGCCGATGTTGGCGTTGATCTCCAACGCCTCGGCGAGGTTGAGCAGAGTCGCCGCCTGCGTCCTCAGCTTCGCGGCGATAACCCGGTCACGGCCTGCCACCTCACAGAGGTGGCTGACGCAGGTCGAGTCCTCGTTGTTCACGGTGTTGGCGGTAGCGGTCTTGGTGTTGTCCACGGAGCCCACGATGACAGGTCAGCGTGCAGAAGGGCCCGACTGCCGGGCAGCCGTGCAGCCGCGTGACACGGTGAGATAGCACGATTTCGGCGAAGGTTGTCAGCCCGTCACAGCCCTCGTGCGGGTGTTGTAGACGGTCGCCCGACTGACGCCGTACTCCCGGGCCAGCGCGGACGCCGACTCACCCTCGGCCAGTCGCCGGTCTATTTCCCTGGCCTGCTGCGGCGTCAACGACGGCTTGCGGCCCTTGTACTTTCCCTTGGTCTTGGCGATGGCGATCCCTTCACGCTGGCGCTCCAGCAGCAACGCCCGCTCGAACTGGGCCACCGCCGCCATGATCGTCAGCATGAGTTCGTTGCAGGGGTTGGCGGTGTCGCCAAACGTCAAGCCCTCCTTGAGGAACCGGACCCGCACGCCCCTGGCAGTCAGCTCATCGACGGTGTTGAGCATGTCCACGGTGGATCGGGCGAGGCGATCCATCGAGTGGACAACCAGTTCGTCGCCTTCGCGGACGTGGGCCAGCATCGCCTTGAACTGCGGCCTGTTGGTGTCTTTGCCGCTGGCGTGATCGGTGAATACCTTGTCCAACTTGAGCCCGTCTAGTTGGCGTTCGGTGTTCTGGTCCACGGTGCTAACCCTGACGTAGCCGACGGTTTGGCCCTTGGTCATCGTGTCTCCCGAGTCTGTTGG
>JAHZKD010000309.1 GCA_022600605.1 Actinomycetes bacterium | reverse complement strand
CCGGACGGTACAACTACACGCAGATGAGCGAGGACCTCGGGGTTGACTTCGTGAACCATCCGGAGCTCGCGGCGACACCGGAGTACGCGTTCAAAACAGCAGAGTGGTACTGGAGCAGCCGAAACGGGAACGCTGTGGCTGATAGAGGCGATATCAACGACATCACGCTGATGGTCAACGGGGGATATCACGGCCTGGCGGAACGCACCGAGTACTACAACCGCGGATTGCAGGTGCTAGGAAGATGACCCGACTGCCCCGCAAACACATTGCCGTGCTCCACATTGGCTGTTTGGCGCTGGGGGCCATCACGGCCTGCAACACGCCGCCACCGAACACGGGCGCCGCCGAAACTCTGACACCCGTACCGGTCTCGACACCAGTGCCCGGCAATGACTGCGAGGACCCCGAATTCAGCAGGCAGCAGTTTGTCGGTTCCTGGGGAGAACCAGACAGCCCGATTGTGAACAAGCTCGACGACGACGGGACCTTCGCGCAGCTAGTCGGGTCCGAGGTGAAGGCAGGGGAGTGGCGTTTCACGGACTGGGGCAATACGCCAGCGAAAGATGTCATGCCGGAAGGTGCGGCGCACCTGTGCGTGATCTGGCTTTCACTTGCACCGCTCGATCTTGTGTACCGTCCTCTTGCCGTCACCGAAAGCTCAATACGGTTGAGTTACGTCGGCCGCGGGAACACGGTGGAGTGGATTCGGAAGACCCCGCAAGTATAGAAACGAAGCGGCCCGCCCCCGCCGGTGAGAATCTGTTGCGCCAGAGGATAGCTCAGTACCAGCCAGGCTTGGGCAGCGCCATCCCACACCACCGAACCCTCGGCTCGTCTGCGCTCGTAGAACGGGAAGGGATCTGCAGCACTGAACTCGCCGAATGGATCACCACCTGGGCGCCCGCCATTTCCGCCGACCAGATCCTTGACCTGGCCACAGTGGGCATCAACGCACTCCTGGGAGCGCGCTTCTCCGCAACAGTGCTCCAAGACGCCGACAACCACATCCCCGACCAGCGCTACCTCACCGAATGGACTGCCACCCTCAGCGGACGCATCCAAGCACTGATTCCACCTGAAGAGTGACCCTGGCAGACACATGACGAGAGACCCTTACCGGCGGTTCGGCGCGGGGGAGTCAGATGCTCGGTGCGGCCCAGTTCGCGGCAACCAATCTGAGGAGAAGCGCATCTGCGGTGTCAGCAGCCGAGTTGATCTGCTAGGTCTAGGAAGTCGCTGGCGTTGATGTCGAAGTCGTCGTCGTAGATGGTATCGACGGCGCCGGCGACTCCGAGTTCGAGTGGGCGGGCGACGAATGCTGTTTGAAATCCAAGACGTCGAGCGGCGCGGATGTCGTACTTGTGGCTGGCCACCATCATGATTTGAGCAGGCGAGAGGCCGAGGTAACGAGCGGCTAGGTGATAGATCGCGGGGTCGGGTTTGAAGACTCCGGCCATCTCCGCTGCGAACACCGCATCCCAGTGCAGGTCGGCGCGCCGCCGCTGGCACTTTACGGCTAAGCCTGGACAGCGTAGGCCTGACGTACGACGCCGACCTGCCATCTTCCCGTGCCGATGTGTACGAACTCGTGACCCGAGGTGACGTGAGCAAGTCGTCCTTCGCGTTCATTGCGTTCGAAGACGATTGGGGTGTCACGGATCAGGGGTTCCCGCTGCGGACATTGCTCTCTGGACGCCTCGTTGATGTGGCGCCGGTGAACACTCCGGCTTACACAGCGTCTTCGGCTTCTTCAATCCAGGTACCAATGGCGGTAATGCTGCCCTTGGCGTGGTCCACTGCAAAACCTTTCTACTTGAACCGATTAAGTTGAACCGATCAAGAATCGGGCAGAAGCGACAGATCAATTTCAGAACTAGGTGTTGGTGTACTCGTCTCGTGACAGGACAAGGGTCTCGGCGGGCGCGGAAATATCCACATAGAAATGCCCTGGCCTATCGATGCTGCTGAGAACGTTGACTTCTTGGTAGATCTCTTCGACTGTTTCGGGGCTCAGCCGCCACACAACGCGCGAGTCATTCAGTTGGACAGTTGAGTCGCCGGGATGGACCAAGAACTCGTGGGTCACTCCATCGTGCTCCAGTCGTGCCGTCCCCTGCGATCTGGCATCCTTGACCGTAGCGGCGAAAATAGCTGCTCCGGCGCCGTCCATCGTCAGCAACACCGCGTCATCGCCGAAATAGAATCCTTGAGCGAATTCAACACGTATGGTCGGCATGCTTGTTCCTCTGCCTGGGCGCGGCTGCTGGTCTGTGATCGGTATTCCATGGTGGGGACTAACGGAACTCGGGCTGTTGACTCCCGTTGGATTCGACGATACCGGGCGAACCATGTTGTAACGCGGGGTCACGGGCTTCGTTTCTGCTGTCACTGCCTCCGCGAAGAAGGCTTGGTAGACAGCGTCGCTTAGTTCGGCGATGTCGGCGGTAAGAGCGTGCTGGGTGTCTGATCCGATGAAGAGACAATGCTGAACGAGTCGGCCCCGTTTCGGCGCGTCCGAACCGGCAATGTAGTTGCTGTATTGCGCCCACATGTCCATTTCGCCGACGCTGAGGTAGCCGCTGCTGCGCACCGCGATCGCACCGCGAACCGCGGGTGTTTCGAGGATCGTGGAGGTGGTGTCGGCGGCGCCAAGGTCGCTCAGACTGCACTCAGCGTTGCGGTAAATGTCCTGGCCTGCAGGGCTACCGGTGAAGCCGAAGACGGTGATGGTCTCACACCCGTATCCACGGCGGCGATTGGTTTGTGGTGTGCATACGGCGATTCGGGAGGGCTCGGCCGGTCGTCCGGTTCCGGCAACGCTGGGGTAGGTGGGATCGTAATGAGCGATTCGCCATCCCGGCGGCAACCCCAAGTTGAGCAGCCATCCTGGCAGCTCATTGACTTGTAGTTGGGTCAAGTCCGACACCTGGCTAGCCACGATTCCCGCCACCGAAGACACGGTCGCGAGGTGATTCCATTCGGCGGAAGGTTCTTGGTGCACAGTCATCGTCAGCTCAGTGGGTGGGCAAGGTTACCGAGTTGGGAAAGTATCCACGCTCCGGCGGCGCCGACTCCGGCCAGCACGCCGCCGATGGTGAGATCGTTAGGTGATATCGGTGGCGGGTGGATGTTGATGGGCGGGGAAAGGTCGACTGGGTCCGGGGTGGCCCGGTTCCTTCTCCGACTTACGGGGGCGGAGCCCGTCATACTGCGTGAGCAGTTCAGCGGTTCGTCAACCATCATCGAAAAGTTGGAGCGATTCGCATCTACTGCTCGATACGCCGTCGTGCTAGCCACCGCCGATGACTTCGGTCGTGCGAAGTCTGACGACAATGAACTTTCACGAGCCCGGCAGAACGTTGTGTTTGAGCTGGGATACTTCTTCGCCGCGCTTGGGCGTGAAAACGTCGCGTTGCTGTACGAGCCGGGGGTGGAAAGGCCGAGTGACACGGATGGGATCGTCCATATCCCGGTGGACGAAGGTGGCGCCTGGAAAGTGCAGTTGACTCGTGAACTGGAAGGCGCTGGAATCGAGGTTGACCGCGCTGCGCTCTAGTGCGGAGGCTAAGGCGAGGCCTAGATGCAACAACGTGTCAATTTGAATGCATAGGGTCCCACCCCCTGTACCTGTGCTCTCGCACAAGATGACCCGCCCAGTCGGAATATCCTGTGGTGCCGAATCGAGGGGCTTGCCGGCGTCGTCGCTGCCGGTTCAGTT
>JAHZKD010000308.1 GCA_022600605.1 Actinomycetes bacterium | reverse complement strand
GTCGTCGCCGTGACGGCGGTCACCACAACGCTGGGGAAACCGCCGTTAGCAGTGGAAGGAGGCGTCACTTGTCACCTGTGATCTGTGCCCGGATGGCTGCGGCGGCTTCGGGGTTCTCTTCCTCGAGCTTCTGGATGTAGCCAACGACGTCACCGACGGTACGCAGGCCGGCGAGGTCTTCGTCGGGAATCTTCACGCCGTACTTGTCTTCGGTCTGTACGGCGATCTCGACCATCGAAAGCGAGTCGATGTCCAGGTCGTCGACGAATGACTTCTCGGGAGTCACTTCTGAGGGCTCGATGCCGGTGACCTCTTCGATGATCTCGGCGAGTCCGGTGATGATTTCTTCCTGAGTGGCGGGCACGGTGGCTCCTTCTATCTAGGGGTTGTTACTCGGTTGACGAACGGTCGAACAGTCGAACGGTTGATAGGTACTCGTCAGCTGGGCGCGGCCTGAGACGACGTCACAGTCGCCGCAAGTCCGTCCAGGTCAGCGGGGGATTTTATCGGGTGGGCCGGCGTTCCCTTCAATTCGCGTTTGGCGATTCCGGTCAGGGTTCCCGCTGGGGGGAACTCAATGATCGCTGTGGCTCCGCCGACTTCGGAGGTCTGCTCGAAGATCTCTCGCATGGTCGCGGTGCACAAATCCCAGCGGACCGGCTGGGTCATCTGCGCCACCAGCTTGGTCATCGCATCCGCGGCGGAGGACACCGGACGGCCGTCGGCGTTCGACAGCAGCGTGACGTTCGGCGAGGAGATTTCGGCCGGGGTGATTCGGTTTGCCACCGCGGTGTACCCCTCAAGGGCGGTGACCATGTATTGGGTGTGGAATGCACCCGCGGTGGCGAGTTGGCGGACGCGTGCCCGCGCCGGAGGATCTTCGGCCAATTTCTCCAGAGCTGACACCGCACCCGCGGCGACGATCTGTCCGGCGGCGTTGCGGTTGGCCGGGACTAGGTCCAGTGCTTCGAGTCGGGCGAGCACCTCGTCCTCGTCGCCGCCGAGTAGCGCCGACATCCCGGTGGGCTCGAGCGCGCAGGCCTTGGCCATCTCGGCACCGCGGGTCGCTGCCAGTGAAACCGCCTCGTCGGCGGAGATGACGCCCGCGATGGCGTAGGCGGCGATCTCGCCGACTGAGTGCCCGGCCACGATTATGGAGGTGTCGTCGCTGATCTCGCCCAGGGTGCCCCGTTTGGCAAGCTCCTCGTGGGCTAGCAGCGTGGCCGCGACGACGAGCGGTTGGGTCACCGCGGTGTCGGTGATCTCCTCGGCGGTCGCGGTGGTGCCCAGACGGGCGAGGTCAAGGCCACTGATGTCTGACCACGCGGCAATGCGTTCGGCAGCGCCGGGCAGCTCCAGCCACTCGGCGAGCATGCCGGGTGTCTGGGAGCCCTGTCCGGGCGCGAGGAATGCAAGCACAGTCTTCTGAGGCACGTCTATAAGGAAACATTGAGAAGACGGTTCTGTGCGGTGTAAGAAATTATGAACCTTGTCTTATGTTTTTGTAGGTAGTCCACAAAACGCCATGTAATGGGACATCGCCGATACCGAACCGCAATCTATTATCCGCCCGTTTGGTCGGCAACTGTGACTGGCTTAACAGCGATGAGCTGTCCGAACGGGCTGCCTGTAGAGGTGGAATGCTGAGCCTGGCGGGTCAGCCTGCCCACTGTGGAAGCCACCCGCAGCACGTATAGGTCGCGCGGAACAGTGGGATCGCGGCCCGTGAAATCAGCGATCCTCTTGAGTCGGTAGCGAACTGTATTTGGATGAACGAACAATTTGCGTGCGCACGCCTCTATGGCGCCGCCCGAGTCCAGATAGGCGTCCAATGTCTCCATTAACGCTGGACCGGCGTCCGAGAGTGGTCGCATCACCTCGGCTTCCAGGGCCGCCGCCGCGGTGGAATCACCGAGTAGTGCCCGCTCGGGGAGCAACTCTCGCGTCGACACCGGCCGTGGCGCCCCGGCCCACCCGGCTACGGCGTTCATCCCCGCGATCGCCTCCGCGGCGCTGCGATGTGCGGTGCTGAGCGTGGACGCGTTGGGCCCGACCACCACCGGCCCGTCATCGAACACAGTCAGCAGGTCAGCGAGAAAACGGTCGGTCGCTGCCAACTCGCCGGACACGATGGTGACCAGCCAAGTGCCGTGCACGTCGGACAGCGCCGCCCGCCCGTTGCGGTTAGCCACCTCGTGGACGTCTTCGCTGGCGAAGTCGATCCGCCCTGATTGCGGAATCCCGACAACGACGGTCGCCGGCGCAGTTGCGTCCCAGTTCAACGCGGCGGCCTGGGACTGCAGTTCGGGACCCAGATCACCGCGGACCACGGCGTCCACCAGGTTTGCTTCCATCCGGCTGTCCCAGGCGCCGCGGGCCTCGGCTTGGTCGGCATAAGCGGTGGCGGCGGCAAAGGCCAGGTCACGGCTGTATCGCAGGATGCCTGCCGTCATCGCTGTCAGCTGCTCCTCTGACCGCGCCAGCAGCGGAACAGATTCCTCGAAGAACTCCATCGTGATGCGCACCATGTCGACGGACTGGCGTAGCCCGATCCGCCTACGCAGATCGTTCGGCACCACCTCGAAGGCCTGTGCCGTGTAACTGACATTGCTCTTGGGGTCGCGCATCCATTCGACGAAGTTCACCACCGCCGTCTGGACCACCAACTGGACGGTGGCCCGCTGAGAGGCCTCCAGGGCGGCGAAGAACGGCAACCGTTGCTCCATGACGTGGACCGCCTCGGTAGCCAGCCGGCCGGAGTACTGCTTGAGCCGGCGAAGCGCGGACTCGGGCACATTCTCGAGAACTTCGACGGTTGACTGCGGCGGGATGAACCGATTGTTGTCCGCCATGGCTAAAATCTACGCCCAATGTCTGGACGTTGTGGACAACCAGCAGTGCGCGATCACGCGACTCCGGGGTCCGACGTCTGCTCCGGCGCGGCCATGACATCGTCGATTTGGTACTGCTGGGCGGCCTTGACCGCCACTGAGATGTCTATGTTGCCGTCGCGGGCCAACCCCTCGAGGACAGCAACGACGATCGACTCGGCGTCGGTGTTGAAATAGCGGCGCGCGGCCGGGCGGGTATCTGAGAAGCCGAAGCCGTCGGTGCCCAGCGTCACGTAGGTACCCGGTATCCAAGGCCGAATCTGTTCGGGCACTGCACGCATCCAGTCCGACACGGCCACCACCGGGCCGGACGCCTGCGCCAGCGCCTTGCTGACATACGGGGTGCGCGGCGCGCGGTCGGGGTGGCGCAGGAGTTCCTTCTCGACGGCCAGCCCGTCGCGGTTGAGCTCGCCCCAACTGGTGACCGACCAAACATCTGCGGCGACGTCCCATTCCTGGGCGAGTAACTCGGCGGCCCGCAGCGCTGAGGGCATGGCCACGCCGGAGGCCAAGATTTGTGCCGCGTTGGCCTTACTTTCCGGCGCCGGCCGGTAGCAGTAGATACCGCGCAGCACTCCCTCCACATCCAGCCCGGCGGGCTCTGCCGGCTGAACATAGGGCTCGTTGTAGATCGTGATGTAGTAGTAGACGTTCTCGGGGTCCTTGCCGAACATCCGCTGCAGGCCGCTCTCCACAATGTGGGCGATCTCGTAGGCGAACGCCGGGTCGTAGGCCACCACGGCCGGATTGGTGGAAGCCAGCAACAACGAATGACCATCGGCGTGCTGCAGGCCTTCACCGGTAAGCGTCGTGCGCCCCGCCGTCGCACCCAGGACGAAACCGCGGGCCATTTGGTCAGCAGCCGCCCAGAACCCGTCGCCGGTCCGCTGGAATCCGAACATCGAGTAGAAGATGTAGATCGGGATCATCGGCTCGTTGTGGGTGGCATACGACGTCCCCACCGCCGTGAACGACGCAGTCGAACCGGCCTCATTGATGCCCTCGTGCAGTATCTGACCGGATTCGCTCTCCTTGTAGGCCAGCATCAGCTTCGCATCGACGGCGGTGTACAACTGGCCGTTGCGGTTGTAGATCTTCAGGCTGGGGAACCACGAATCCATCCCGAACGTGCGGGCCTCATCCGGAATGATCGGGACGATCCGTTTGCCGATATTCTTGTCACGCAACAGCTCTTTAAAGGTGCGCACGGTCGCCATCGTGGTGGCCACCTCCTGGTTGCCCGATCCCTTCTTCAGCGCCTTATAGGCGTCCTTGCCTGGCAGCTTGAGGGCTTTGGCCTTGGTGCGTCTCTCCGGCAGGAATCCGCCCAGGGCGCGACGCCGGTCCAGCAGATAACGGATCTCGGGTGCCTCGGGTCCAGGGTGATAGTAGGGGGGTAGGTAAGGGTTCTGCTCAAGCTGCTCATCGCTGACGGGAATGCGCTGGGTATCACGGAAGTCCTTGAGATCCTGCAGCGCAAGTTTCTTCATCTGATGCGTGGCGTTCCGGCCTTCGAAATGCTTACCCAGCGTGTAGCCCTTGATGGTCTTGGCCAGAATCACCGTCGGCTGACCCTTGTGCTCCGTCGCGGCTTGGTAGGCGGCATAGACCTTGCGGTAGTCGTGGCCGCCGCGCTTGAGGTTCCAGATGTCGGTGTCGGAGAGGTTTTCCACCAACTGCTTGGTGCGGGGGTCGCGGCCGAAGAAATGGTCGCGTACGTAGCCGCCGTCGTTGGCTTTGTAGGTCTGGTAGTCACCGTCGGGGGTGGAGTTCATCAGGTTCACCAGGGCGCCGTCGCGATCAGCGTGCAG
>JAHZKD010000307.1 GCA_022600605.1 Actinomycetes bacterium | reverse complement strand
TGATCCATGGGGTTACGGCAATTCACTGGAGTGGGCCACCAGTTGCCCGCCGCCACGGCACAACTTCACCGAGCTGCCCAGGATTCGGTCGGAACGCCCAGCGTTCGAGCTGCACTATCCCCATATGGTCGAACGGATGCGTGCCGAAGCCCATGTGGGTCGCGCTCATGGGCCCGATGACGGAGACGTGACACGGCTCGATGACGAGAGTGTCCGCACCTGACAGTGCGCTCATCGCTACTCATCACGGTAACCGGCCCCGACCAGCCCGGTGTCACCTCAGCCCTGTTCGAAGTGCTGTCTCGGAACCGGGTTGACCTGCTCAATGTCGAACAGGTGGTCATCCGCGGGCGCTTGACGTTGGGCGTGCTTGTTGCCGGACCCGCCGAGGTCGCAGGCAGTCCTGAGCTCCGCGCGGAAGTGGAATCGGCCATCCACGGAGTGGGCCTCGAGGTCACCATTGAGCCCAGTGACGGAATGCCGGTCATGAGAGCGCCGTCGACGCACACCATCGTGGTACTGGGCCGCCCGATCACCGCCGAAGCGTTCGCGGTGGTGGCCAGGGAAGCGGCCGCGCTGGACGTGAACATAGACGTCATCCGCGGAGTGTCGGACTATCCCGTGACGGGCCTGGAGCTACGGGTGTCAGTGCCGTCGGGCACGTACGGCCGGTTGCAGGCGGTCCTGGCCCGGGTAGCGGTCCAGGAGAGAGTCGATATCGCCGTCGAGGATTACAGCTTGTCGCGGCACGCCAAGCGGCTGATCGTCTTCGACGTCGACTCGACCCTCATTCAGGGAGAGGTCATCGAGATGCTGGCAGCGCATGCCGGCGCGGAGGCTGCGGTAGCTGAGGTCACCGCGGCGGCTATGCAGGGCGAGATCGACTTCACCGAGTCGCTCCACCGCCGCGTGGCCACCCTCGAAGGCCTTCCTGCCGAAGTGCTCGACGCGGTAGCCGATCAGATCGAACTCACACCTGGGGCCCGCACCACCCTGCGCACGTTGCGTCGGCTGGGTTATCACTGCGGCGTCGTGTCCGGTGGCTTTCGCCAGGTGATCGCGCCACTGGCAGATGAGCTGGAGATGGATTTCGTTGCGGCGAACGAATTGGAGATCGTTAGCGGAAAGCTCACGGGCCGGGTAGTCGGCGAGGTCGTCGACCGGGCGGGAAAAGCCAAGGCGCTGCGCCATTTCGCCGAGCAAGCCGGCGTGCCGATCGAGCAGACAGTGGCGGTCGGGGACGGAGCCAACGACATCGACATGCTGTCGGCAGCGGGCCTCGGAGTGGCGTTCAATGCCAAGCCCGCGCTGCGTGAAGTCGCCGATGCCTCTCTGAGTCAGCCGTACCTGGATACCGTGCTGTTCATCCTGGGTGTGACGCGCGGCGAGATCGAGGCGGCCGACGCAGTCGACGGAATGGTGCGACGGGTCGAGATTCCGGACTGACGGTTGCGCCGCCCGACGTCGTGATCGGCTTAGCGGCAATTCGGCTCGCCGGCGATGGTGAGCGCGACGAACTGCTCCGAAGCCACCTGACTACGATGAGCGGGTGCCAGTCGAGAGGTCCGACGCAGAGACAGAAGCCGCCGATCCTGACCTGCTGATCGACTTGGCCACCGTCACTCTGCGGCGCGGGGGCCGCACTCTGGTGGGACCCATTAGCTGGTCGGTAGAACTCGACGAGCGGTGGGTGGTGATCGGACCCAACGGCGCCGGTAAGACGTCGCTGCTGCGCATCGCCGCGGCGATGGAGCATCCGAGTTCAGGCACTGCCTACGTGCTCGGGGAGCGCTTGGGCCGGGTCGACGTAGCAGAGTTGCGTGCGCGGATCGGGCTGAGCAGCTCAGCTCTTTCTCAGCGGGTGCCTGACAACGAAGTGGTGCGGGACCTGGTCGTCTCGGCGGGCTACGCCGTGCTCGGCCGTTGGCGTGAGCGTTACGACGAAATGGACTACATTCGGGCGCTCGACATGCTGGAAAGCGTCGGAGCCGAACACCTCGCCGAGCGGGTCTACGGCACATTGTCCGAGGGCGAACGCAAGCGGGTGCTGATCGCCCGGTCGTTAATGACCGACCCGGAGTTGCTGCTGCTCGACGAGCCTGCGGCCGGACTCGATCTAGGTGGCCGCGAAGAACTCGTCGCCCGGCTCGGAGATCTGGCAGCCGATCCGGATTCCCCGGCGTTGGTGTTGGTGACCCACCACGTCGAGGAGATCCCGGAAGGGTTCTCGCACTGCCTGATTCTGGCGGAGGGCACTGTGGTGGACGCCGGCCTGTTGACCGATGTGCTGACCGCGGAGAATCTGTCAAAGGCGTTCCAACAGTCGATCGCGTTAGACGTCATCGACGGTCGCTACTTCGCGCGCCGGACTCGCGGACGGGCCGCGCACAGGAGGCGGAAATGACGGAACCGGGAACGACAGAACCGGAAATGACGGAACCGTTGACACCCAGACCCGCCGCGACCGTGGTGTTGATCCGCGACACCGCCCGGCAGGGGGAAAGTCTCGAAGTCTTTCTCATGCGGCGGCACGCGGCGATGGAATTCGTCGCCGGGGTGATGGTGTTCCCCGGCGGCGGTGTCGACGACCGCGACCGCAATGCCGACGTTGCTTGGCACGGACCAGACCGCCAGTGGTGGGCCGACCGGTTCGGCGTGTCGGCCGAGCTGGCAGAGGCGCTGGTCTGCGCGGCGGCGCGGGAGACGTTCGAAGAGTCCGGCGTGCTGTTCGCCGGCTCCGCCGACGACTCGGACCTGCTCGTCGACGATGCCTCCGTCTATCGAGACCAGCGCGTCGCCCTCGAGAACAAGACGCTGTCATTCGGGGAGTTCCTGCGGTCGGAGAAACTGGTATTGCGCGCCGACCTATTGCGTCCGTGGGCCAACTGGGTGACGCCCAAAGAAGAACGCACCCGTCGCTACGACACGTACTTCTTCGTTGGTGCGCTCCCGCAGGGCCAGCGCGCCGACGGTGACAACACCGAAACTGACAAAGCTGGCTGGGTTACCCCGCAGGCTGCGCTCGACGATTTTGCCGAAGGACGCAGCTTCCTGCTACCGCCGACGTGGACGCAGCTCGACGCGGTCAACACGCGCACGGTTGCCGAGGTGCTGGCTGTTGAGCGCTCGATCGTGGCCGTTGAACCGCACCTGGCCGTCGATCAGGGCGGCAATTGGGCGATCGAGTTTTTCAACAGCGACCGCTACAACGAAGCGCGAAACCGGCGAGCCCCGGGCGGGTACACCGACGGGGCGCCGCCCGCGTGAGTGAGTTCGTCACCGTAGTTCTGGCCAGCGATGACGAGCGGGATGACGAGGACGCCATCGCCGGAGGCGGACATCGGGCTCGGATTGCGACAATGCTGCTGTCGCGGCCGCCTACCAACGCTTTGACACGTCAGGTCTGTCGGGAAATCGTCGAGGCCGCCGCGCAGCTCGGCGGATGTGATGATGTCTGCGCCGTCGTCCTGTTCGGCGGGCACGACATCTTCTCGGTCGGCCAGGACATGGGTGATTGGCAGACGTTGGACACTGCCGAGGCAATCGAAGCCGACCGACTCTTTCAGCGGGCAGTCGAAGCGCTCGCCGCGGTACCGCAACCCACCGTCGCCGCACTCACCGGATATGCGCTGGGCGCGGGTCAAACGCTGGCCCTGGCTGCGGATTGGCGGGTCAGCGGTGACAATGTCAAGTTCGGTGCGACCGAGATTCTGGCCGGGTTGGCGCCCGCTGGTGACGGTGCGGCCCGGCTGGCCAGTGTGATCGGCGACAGCAAGGCCAAGGACCTGGTGTTCAGCGGGCGCTTCGTCGATGCCCGCGAAGCGCTGGAGCTGGGGCTGATCGACGAGATGGTGGCACCGGACACGGTGTATGACGCGGCGGTCGCCTGGGCGAGTCGGTTTCTGGACTATCCACCGGCGGCGCTGGCGGCGGCGAAGACCGCGTTTGGCCCTTAGGAGGCTCTCGACGGAAGGGCAGGCGAGAGCGAGCGTTAGGCTGCCCTGCATGACGAGTTCCGATGTCACCGACCCGGCGCCACAGCCGCGAGCGACCCGGGAGCAGGTCGAGGCCGCCCGGCAGGACACCAAGCTTGCCCAGGTGCTCTACCACGATTGGGAAGCCGAGAGCTACGACGAGAAGTGGTCGATCTCCTATGACCAGCGTTGCGTCGACTACGCCCGAGGCCGATTCGACGCGGTGGTCCCTGAGCCGGTTCAGCGGGAGCTGCCCTATGACCGGGCCCTGGCACTGGGCTGTGGCACGGGGTTCTTCCTGCTCAACCTGGTCCAGGCAGGGGTGGCGCGTCGAGGGTCGGTGACCGACCTCTCGCCGGGCATGGTCAAGGTAGCAACCCGCAATGGTCTATCGCTCGGCCTGGACATCGACGGCCGCGTCGCCGATGCCGAGGGCATCCCGTACGAGGACAACACCTTCGATCTGGTCGTCGGGCACGCCGTGCTGCACCACATCCCTGACGTGGAGTTGTCCCTTCGCGAAGTGGTGCGGGTGCTAAAACCCGGCGGGCGGTTCGTCTTCGCAGGTGAGCCGACCATGGTCGGCAATCGGTATGCCCGAACGCTGGCCGATCTAACCTGGAAGACCACTGTGCGGGCAATGAAGCTTCCCGGGCTGGGTTCCTGGCGCCGGCCCCAGGAGGAACTCGACGAGAACTCCCGGGCTGCTGCGCTGGAGTGGATCGTTGACCTGCATACATTCGATCCGTCTGATCTGGAGCAGATGGCGACCAATGCCGGAGCGGTTGAGGTGCTGACGGCCAGTGAGGAGTTCACCGCGGCGATGCTGGGCTGGCCGATCAGGACGTTCGAATCGACGGTCCCGCCAGGAAAGCTGGGCTGGGGCTGGGCGAAATTCGCATTCGGCAGCTGGACCACATTGTCGTGGGTGGATGCCAACCTGTGGCGTCGGGTGGTCCCCAAGGGCTGGTTCTACAACGTCATGTTGACGGGGGTCAAGCCGTCGTAGAGTTTGGCCTCGACGATGTGAGGTATCTCCGCAGCGATGCTGGGAAGCTGGCGTTAGACGAGGTCGCACGGTATGGCCTCAGCGGGCCCACTCTGATTTCTGACATCGCCGCAGTCAGATCTCTGTTCGCCGAACGGGCCGCCATTCTCGTGGAAACGGTGATGCTGCGTCGGCAGGCGGCCGCGAAACTCGCTGATTTCGTCAATGTCTCGGAATGGTTGTTCACCGGTGAGGCCCTGCAGCAGGCCACTGCGGGGCCGGTCGCCGAGCACCGCGCGCGGCGTCTGGCCGGTGCCGCCGTCCACGACGCGACGTGTTCCATTGGTACCGAGCTGGCGGTGCTGCGGAATTGGGCTGATCTAGTCGTTGGCAGTGACCTCGACCCGGTGCGGCTTGCGATGGCCCGAAACAACGTCGGTGACGCCAGCGACATCGCACTGTGCCGCGCAGATGCGCTGCGGCCCGTCACCGCCGACACGGTCGTCGTCGTCGATCCCGCACGGCGAAGCGGTTCGAGGCGGCGGTTCGATCCCCGCACTTACTTACCGCCGTTGGACCAACTCCTGGAGGTGTTGCGGGGTCGCGACTACGTCGTGAAGTGCGCTCCCGGAGTTGATTTCGCTGCACTGAGGGAGATGGGGTTCGACGGCGAGGTGGAGGTGACCTCGCTGGCAGGCAGTGTGCGGGAGGCGTGCCTGTGGTCTCGCGGGCTCACGAATACCAGGGTGCGGCGGCGGGCCACGATTCTCGACACAGCCGAACAGGTCACCGACGCAGAGCCCGACAGTTGCCCGGTGGCGCCCGCGGGCCGCTGGATCGTCGACCCTGACGGTGCGGTGGTCCGCGCCGGACTGGTACGCCACTACGGGACCAAGCACGGCCTGTGGCAACTCGATCCCAACATCGCATACCTGTCAGGTGACCGCCTGCCCGACGGCGTGCGCGGGTTCGAGGTCCTCGAACAGGTGGCGTTCAGTGAACGACAGCTGCGCCAGGCGCTTTCGGCGCGTGCTGTCGGAGCGGTCGAGATATTGGTCCGCGGGGTCGACATCGACCCCGATGCGCTGCGGTCGCGGCTGCGGCTGCGCGGCGCCGCGCACGTGAGCGTGGTCATTGCCCGACTGGGTTCTGGGGTCACAAGTCGGGCAACAGCATTCATATGTCGACCGTCACGGTGATCGGACACGTACCCTGGCATCAACTGCGTCGAGGTCCGATCGGCGCCGATTACAAGGATGGCCCTTGATACGTATTCTCGCCGCTGTTGTGCTGGCTGCCGGTGTGGTCACGGGTTGGGCGACAGCCGCCCCGGTGGCCGCGGCCCAGTCAGCCTGTGAGGACCTGGGCGGTGAAGTCGACGCCGAAAAGATCTGTCGCGTGCATGTCGAGAACCCCGCCTACCGGCTGGACTTCACGTTTCCGGCCGACTATCCCGACCAGCAGGCTCTGACGGCCTATTTGACGCAGACCCGTGCCGGCTTCGTCAACGTCTCGGACATGCCAGGGGCCTGGAATCGGCCCTATGTCCTCGACGTTGGGGGCGCAGCCCACCGGTCCGGACCCGATGACGCCGGTACCCGCAGCGTTGTGTTCCAGGTGTATGAGAACGTCGGCGGTCCGCATCCGCAGACTTGGTACCGGGCGTTCAACTGGGATGTCTCGGCGGAGGCTCCCATCAGTTTCGACACGCTGTTCAAACCCGACTCCAAACCCCTGGACGTGATCTTCCCGATAGTGCAGTCCGATGTCTCCCGCCAGCTCGGTATGGATTCCGCGATTTCACCGGCTGACGGTCTGAATCCCGAGAAGTACCAGCAGTTCGCGATCACCGATGATTCGGTGATCTTCTTCTTCGGCCAAGGCGAGATGATGGCCGGTGCCGGGGGGGCGCTTCAGGCGACGGTGCCGCGCAGCGCGATCGCGCCGCTGCTCGCGCTACCGGACTACGCCGGGGCGAATCCGTAGACCTGGCCGTCGCTGGTTGCGGTGACGACACGCCTGTCCTGCCCGATCGATACCCCGACAGGCCACCCGGTGGCAGCGGGAAGGCGGTAGCTGTTCACCGTGCGCCCATCGCCGAGGTCGAAGATCATCAGGGCCATCCCGGAGGCGTCGTCTGCGTCGTCTGCCTCGTTAGTGCCGGCGCGGACCACCGTGTAGCCGACGCCGGCCAGGCTTGAGGTCGACAGCGGTGAGGTGTCCTCGCGTTTCCAGACCTCTTCGCCCTGCTCGCCGGTGTCGCGGATGGCTACCAAGTGAGCTTTCGGCCCACCGCCGGCGATGATCAAACCGTCTGGGGTGACCGACGGCGGGGTCTGGGCGAGATAGTTCAGTGGCACCGACCACTTCTGGGTGCCGTCAACACTGTTGAGCGCCCACAGCTTCTCGTCGCGGCCGTTGACGTACACCGTCGAGCCATCCGCGGACAGAACCGGGCTGGACAGCGGTCCGTCGCCAACAGCCTCGCTGGTCCACTCGCGGGTAAGCGGCGGGGTGTGCCCCGGCCGGTATTTCAGGCCGACGAGCACGGGTGCGTCGGCGTCGGGCTCCCACAGCGTCAGCACGACGACGTCGGTCGCGTCAGAAAACGCGGGGGCCGCGGCCACCGGACATTCCGGGCGGGCTAAGCGGCAGTCGTCGAGTCCGCGTCGGGAGTCGGTGGGGTCGACGCCGGCAACAAGATCCAGTGAGGTACCGGTCACCGTGCCACGGTGGGCATTGAACATGAGTACCTGGCCTAGGTGTGTGACCACCAGCAGGCTGCCCGGTGACAACATGCGCGGCGTCATCGGCATTCCGATCACCGGCTGGCGCCAACGGACCCACTGGGTCGGCGGATAGGACAACACCGCTCCGGGCTGACCTACGTAGAGGTTTTCGAAATCGTCTAACAGCGGGCTGGCGAATCCACCGCCCTGGACGATCCTGGTGCACCAACGCTGACGCGCGCGATTATCGGACTCCCAGACCATCAAGGAGCAGCCTGCGGGGGTCTGGGCGTTCACGGCCAGCTGGCTTTCGTAGCCGAGCACCACCTGGGCCGCCAGGTCACCCTTCACCGAACGTGTCCATTCCAGGCGAAGTGCATCGGCGCCGCCGACCGGTGAGTAGCTGCTGTTCGCCGCATCCGCGTACTGGGAGGGCCAGCCTTCCGCGGCTCTGGCCTCGACCCACGAATCGGTGTTGCCGCAGCCGGCGGACACGCCCGTGATCAGCGCCGTTGCGGCCAACGCGGTGAATCGCCGGAACACGGGATCCTTTCTGACTTTCGCAGCGTTCTACTGCTTCCCTATGTTTTCGAGCCCAGGTGAGGGTAACCGCTCGCCACCGGAGGGCAGGAGCGACGCGACCAGGGGAATGTCGGAGAGGGCAGGAGCGACGCGACCCGGGGAATGTCGGAGAGGGCAGGAGCGTTGCGACCCCGGAGTGTCGCGAGTCGGCTCGCGTAGGCTGTCCGGCCATGACGACGATGTGGGGTGCGCCGCTGCACAAACGTTGGCGAGGCTCGCGCTTGCGGGATCCGCGTCAAGCCAACTTCCTCACCGTGGCATCGCTGAAGTGGGTGTTGGCCAATCGCGCCTACACACCGTGGTATCTGGTCCGCTACTGGCGGTTGTTGAAGTTCAAGCTGGCCAATCCGCACATCATCACCCGTGGCTTGGTGTTCATCGGCAAGGGCGTGGAGATGCAGGCGACCCCCGAGCTGTCGGAGATGGAGATCGGTCGGTGGGTGCACATCGGCGACAAGAACACCATCCGCTGCCATGAGGGTTCGCTGCGTATCGGCGACAAGGTGGTGCTTGGGCGCGACAACGTCATCAACACCTACCTCGACATCGAGCTGGGTGACTCGGTGTTGATGGCCGACTGGTGCTACGTATGCGATTTCGATCATCGGATGGACAACATCGAACTGCCGATCAAAGATCAGGGCATCCTCAAGGGTCCGGTCCGGATCGGACCCGACACCTGGATCGCAGCCAAAGTGACGGTGTTGCGGGGGACCGACGTGGGGCGCGGTTGCGTCTTGGGTTCACACGCCGTGGTCAAAGGCGAGATACCGGACTACTCCATCGCCGTCGGCGCGCCTGCCAGGGTGGTCAAGAACCGAAAGTCGTCATGGGAAACCTCGGCGGCCCAGCGCGCGGAGTTGGCCGAGGCGCTGGCGGATATCGAACGGAAGAAGGCTGCCCGCTAGCGATTCGGCAGCGGGCGCTCGATGATGGGTCGGCGCGGGTGCGGCCGACGCTCGGCGCGTTTGGCGGCCAGATACACCTGTGCGGTTTCGGTGGCCACTGTGTGCCAGGCGAAGTCCGATGTGAGGCGTTCGCGTGCTGCCTCGGCCCGCTGCTGAGCGGCGGCGGGAGCGTCGAGAGCCAACTGGACCGCCGCCGCTAGTGCGGCCACATCATTGGGTGGGTGCGACAACCCGGTCACGCCGTCGATCACCGCTTCGCCGAGACCGCCCGCATTGGACGTGACCAGCGGCGCCCCGGCTGCCGCGGATTCGAGCGCAACGATACCGAACGGCTCGTAGTGGGAGGGAAGTACGGCGACGTCGGCGCGATGCAGCAATGACAGTAATTGCGAATGATCAACGTGGCCTACGAAATTCGTCGCTTTGGACACCCTGCGCTTGCGGGCCTGCTCTTTGAGGAAGTCGAGCTGGGTGCCGTCTCCGGCTATGGTCAGCGTGGTCCCGGGGTGCGTGCGACGGATCCGGGGTAGCGCGGCGATCGCGTCATGTATCCCTTTTTCGTATTCCAGGCGGCCGAAGTACAGCAGCTCGGCGGGTCCGGAATGTCGACGACGCGCGGCAAAGGGCCAACCTTGGGTGTCGATCCCGTTGCGGATCACCGAGATATTCTCGAGCTCTGGCCCGAACAGTGCGCCGATCTCATCTCGCATCGATGCCGAGCAGGCGATCAGCGAGTCCGATTCGCGCACGAGCCATGACTCCAGTGCATGTACCTGCCGGCTCACCGAGCCTGATACCCAGCCCGAATGTCGACCCGCTTCGGTGGCGTGAATGGTGGAAACCAGTGGTACGTCAAAGGACTGAGCCAAGGCGATCCCCGGATGCGCGACCAGCCAGTCGTGCGCGTGGACTACGTCGGGCCGCCAGTCGGCAAGTCCGAGGCCGGCGCGGACCATCGCATGGCCCATGGCCAGCGTCCAGGCCATCATGTCCGCACCGAAGGTGAACTCGTGCGGGTCTTCGGCGGCGGCAATGACACGCACGCCCTCGGCGATTTCGTCGGTACTTGGATGCGAGAGTGGGTCGGTGGCCGTCGGCCTGCGGCTGAGCACGACCACTTCGTGGCCCGCTGTGACGAGTTCGGTCGCCAGGTGGTGTACGTGGCGACCGAGCCCGCCGATCACCACCGGCGGGTATTCCCACGACAGCATCAGGATCTTCATCTTCATGTGCTCGGCAGTCTGCGTGCGTCGAGTGCCCCGAAAAGGCCGTCAGCGCGGTTCCAGCCCTCGGCCAGACGATGCGCGTGCTGACGCCGACCCGCCGCCAGCGCTCCCGCGATCTCGCGGGTGGCATGTGCGTGCAGGTGGGCGCGATATCGCGCGTAGTCGGCAGCCGAATCCTTGCTGACCATGAAAGGCCAGTCGCTCGACACGGTGAGCAGCGTCTCGCGCAGTATTTGATCGGCGACGAAATCCCTCGACGTGGGCGGGCCGAGGGATCCCGAAGCCCCCGGTTGGGCCAGCGCTTTGTCGACGGTTGTCAGCGCCGTGTCGACGACCTCGCCGTTGAGCTGGACAAGGTCGGCCACCTGCTCGCCACCCCACACCTGCCAGTCCTTGCCCGAGCCCCACGAGCTTGGCGGCAGGTCGACGGGTGCGCCGATGTAGCCGTCGGCGACCGCGTCAGACAGTGTGCCGACGCGTATCCCAGCGGCCGGGAGCGCGCGCAGTACCCGTTCGAGCCAGGCGGGGCCTTCATACCACCAGTGGCCGAACAGTTCGGTGTCGAATGCTGCGATGACGTGGGCGGGACGGCCGATGCGCGCACTCTCGTTGGTCAAGCGCTGCCGCACCGTTTCGACGAAGTCGGCCACGTGGGCATCCACGGCGGCGTCGGCGCGCTCAGGGTCATACGGCGCCTTGGCGTCCGAAGCCACGTTGCGGCCGGTCACCCGGGCGGGTTTGAGCCCGGCCGCGTGATCGTAGGTGTGGAAATCGCGATAGGCGGCGTGGCCGGGATAACCGGACCTGGGGGACCAGACGCGGTAGCTGACCTGCAGATCGCGGCCGAACGCCACTACGTCGGAACCGGCGACCGGCCGACCTAGTGCGGTGTCACCGTGCAGCGACGGACCATCGACCATGAAGTGGCCGACACCGGCGTTGGCATAGTCGAGCTCCATTCCGGGCGCGTAAGCGCACTCGGGAGCCCAGATCCCTTGTGGTGTGCGGGAAAACCTCTGCTTGGCGTCCGCCAGTCCCTCGTGCAGTGCGAACTCACGGAGGCGGGGATGCAGCAAGGGCTGGAACGGGTGGGCCAGCGGGCCGCCCAGCAGCTCGATCACCTCTCCGTCGAGCAGCTCGCGCAACACCGGGCTGCCGCCATGGCGCCACAACGTTTCGAACTCTGTGAGCTCCCGATCGGCTTCGGCGTACTGGTAGGAGCCCAACTTGCGCAATGCCTCTGGAGTTGTTGCCGGCCCACTCCCTGACGATGTCCGGATATGTGCCGCTTCGAGTGCACGCAGCTGCCAGTTGCTCAGCCATTGATGCATCCCTTGGAGGCAGTAGGGGTCATCGAGCTGTGCGGCCACCACGGGTGTGACGCCGAGGGTGACCAGGTGCCTGCGGTCCTCGGCCGCAAGGGTGCGTAACACGCGCGCCAGCGGCAGATAGGCCGCCGACCACGACTGGTAGAGCCATTCCTCTCCGACCGGCCAGCGCCCGTGATGCGCCAGCCAGGGCAGATGGGTGTGTAAGACCAGCGTGAAGAGTCCGGGGACCTGCGGCCCGCCGGGTCCGGGACTTGAGCGGGTCACGGTCGAACCGCGATCGCCACCAGATCCAGGCTGTCATCGATGTCTCTGCGGCCACCCGGGTCGGATTCTGTGCCGGGTTCGGGGGCGGGGGCCACCAAGTCGAAGTCGTCGGTGCTCACCGAGGCGACGTCGGCAAGCAGATCGGCCGGCCACGGTGCGTCGGCAAGCGCGCGCGAGATCTGGGCTTCGATGATCGATCCGCCGTGGCGAGCATCCAGCTCGGCGAGGCGGCGGCCATGGAAAACCCCGTAGAGGGCTTCGATTTCAAAGCCGGCCGACTCTAGGAGCTCGGTGAGTTCAGCGGCGTTCAGCTCGCGGGTGTGAAACGGGTTCACAGGAGTGTCGCTACCTGGGGAAAAGGTGATGCGGTTCGGGGTCGACATCAACAGGACTCCGCCCGGCCGCAGCACCCGGAGGCATTCGGCGACGAACTGTCCCTGGTCCCAGAGATGTTCAATCACCTGGAAGTTGACCACTACATCAATGGACGCGGTCGGCAGCGGCAGCTCAGCCAGATTGCCTTGGCGCATGTCGACGCGGGGGTAGTGCGTGCGGACGTGCGCCACCGCCGATTCGTCGTAGTCGAGGCCGATCACGTGGCGTGCGATGCCGGCGATAAGGTCGGCGCCGTAGCCCTCGCCCGAACCTGCCTCGAGTACGTCGCGGTCGACGCAGCGGTCGGCCAGCCGCCGGTAGACGACTTCGTGGCGGCGGAACCAGTAGTTCTCCTCGGTGAGGCCGGGCACGGTCCGCTCGCCGGTCAGCGTCATGGGAGCTGCCGTCGGAGGCTTGTCAGGCGTCCCCGACCCGGTAACAGTTGCGCTCATTGCTAGGCAGGCTAACCCGTAACCGTCCGAGGACGAATTGTTCGTCTACCCGGGCCGGTTCGCGGGGCTGGCAGATCGCGAACTTCGACCAGCTATGGTGATCCTGCAAACCAACACAAGTTACTAGCGGGTAACTAGTGATGATTGCTAGGCAACGTGATCATGCAGGCCGGTCGCCGGCCCCGTCTAGGAGGACGAACCAGAGTCATGACGAACATCGTGGTCCTGATCAAACAGGTCCCAGACACATGGTCGGAGCGCAAGCTGACCGAGGGCGACTGGACCCTCGATAGGGAGGCCGCCGACGCCGTGCTCGACGAGATCAACGAGCGCGCCGTCGAGGAGGCGCTACTGATCAAGGAGCGCGAAGGCGGTGAAAGCACAGTCACCGTCCTGACCGCCGGCCCGGCGCGTGCCACCGAGGCGATCCGCAAGGCTTTGTCGATGGGTGCGGACAAGGCTGTCCACTTGCTCGACGACGGCATGCACGGCTCCGATGTGGTTCAGACCGGCTGGGCTTTGGCCCGTGCGCTGGGCACCGTCGAGGGCACCGAGTTGGTCATCGCCGGCAATGAGGCCACCGACGGGGTCGCCGGCGCGGTTCCGGCGATTGTGGCCGAGTATCTGGGCCTGCCCCAGCTGACACATCTGCGCAAGGTCACTGTTGAGGGTGGCAAGGTCAGCGGAGAGCGCGAGACCGACGACGGTCTGTTCACCGTCGAGGCCCCACTGCCGGCTGTCGTCAGCGTGAACGAGAAGATCAACGAGCCCCGTTTCCCGTCCTTCAAAGGCATCATGGCTGCCAAGAAGAAGGAAGTGACCACGCTGACACTGGCCGACATCGGTGTCGAGGCCGACGAGGTCGGCGTCGCCAACGCCGGATCCAAGGTGCTGTCATCGACCCCTAAGCCGCCCAAGGCCGCAGGTGAGAAGATCACCGACGAGGGCGAGGGCGGCACCAAGATCGCCGAGTACCTGGTCGGCCAAAAGATCATCTAGCCGAAATAGTCCAACACCTCCCCACCCACTGACGACATAAGAGGCGAACGAAACCCATGGCTGAAGTACTTGTGCTCGTGGAGCACGCCGAAGGTGCACTGAAGAAGATCAGCGCTGAACTGATCACCGCCGCGCGCGCTGGGCGAGCCCGCCGCTGTGGTGGTGGGCAAGCCCGGCACGGCCGACCCGCTCGTGGACGGGTTGAAGGCTGCCGGCGCTGCCAAGATCTACGTCGCCGAGTCCGACGACGCAGAGAACTACCTGATCACCCCCTATGTGGACGTGTTGGCTGCGCTGGCCGAGTCGGCCAGCCCCGCCGGCGTGCTCCTCGCCGCGAGCGCCGACGGCAAAGAGATCGCCGGCCGGCTGGCTGCCCGCATCGGTTCCGGCCTTCTGGTGGACGTCGTTGAGGTCAAAGAAGGCCCGGTAGGCATACATTCCATCTTCGGTGGCGCCTACACCGTCGAAGCCCAGACGGTCGGTGACACCCCGGTGATCACCGTGCGCCCCGGGGCGATCGAGGCTGAGCCCGCCGACGGGGCTGGAGAGGTTGTCAGCGTCGAGGTACCTGCTGCCGCCGAGAATGCGACGAAGATCACCTCACGTGAACCGGCTGTTGCCGGTGACCGACCCGAGCTGGCGGAGGCGACCGTCGTCGTGGCCGGCGGTCGCGGTGTCGGCAGTGCGGAGAACTTCGGGGTCGTCGAGGAGTTGGCGGACTCACTCGGTGCCGCTGTCGGTGCATCGCGCGCCGCCGTCGACTCCGGGTACTACCCCGGCCAGTTCCAGGTCGGGCAGACCGGAAAAACGGTGTCCCCGCAGCTCTACATCGCGTTGGGCATCTCCGGGGCGATTCAGCACCGCGCCGGAATGCAGACGTCGAAGACGATCATCGCGGTCAACAAGGACGAAGAGGCGCCTATCTTCGAGATCACCGACCTGGGCATAGTGGGCGACCTGTTCAAGGTGACCCCGCAGCTGACCGAGGCAGTCAAAGCACGCAAGGGCTAGGTTCCCGCTTCGCGACCAGGCGCAGAGGCCCCATTTCGGACGAAAATGGGGGCCTTGCGCATTCTGGGGGTATCCTGCCCCCGAACCGTCGGCGAATCGTGTTCGTGCCCGGGGCAGATGGCGATCCACTTTGACAGCGGGCACGCTCAAGCGCCATGTTGCGGGGTCGGGCGGCCATATCAGCGTCGAGAGCAGTGCGCGGTCGAAGTCGTTGAGGCGGTCGGTGAGTCGAGTGACTGCATTTTCGACGCCGGCGTGGCCGGCGGTGGCTTGCTGGTGGGCATGCACGGCTTTTTGCGCCGCTTCGATCGCCGCCCGCACCGCCGCACCGCCGAACTTCGGTCTCTGCAGCAAGGAGTTTGGGGTCTGGGCGGCCACATCTGCCCAACGGGGGCGCCTCGGCATAGACGCCCAGACGTAGGGGCAACCGCGGTCGTTCCGGATGACTGAACCAGGCACGCCGGAGTCGTCGCATCGTGGCACCCGAACGGCGATCAGCGGGGGAGAGGCTCCTCGTGATCTGTTGTCGCTTCGGATCATCGGGGACCGGGGCCGCTCGGTGTGTCGATTTTGAACGAATCCAACTCGAGAACGATTTCGAGACCGTCCTTTTCCGCGACGATCTTGGGGTGGTCGACGCCCGCAGCGAGCAAATACTGTCGCAGTGTCGATAGGAGCAGATCGTCGCGGTGCTCGATCCTGGACACGGAGCCCTGGTCTGTGTCCAGCAGATCGGCCATGTCCTTTTGGGTCAGATTGCCGGCTTTGCGGATCTCGGCCAGGCCGCGTGCATAGATCCGGTTAAGGCTCTGTCGTTCGGCCGCGTACCGGCGCACGTCCTCGGCGATAAGTGGATCGTCGACCAGCGCATCAATGCGATCGTTTGCGCGGCGGAACCGTGTGGGCTTTTCGTTACTCACGGCAAGTCCTCCTCTTGTATTTGAAATATCCATTGCCGTATCGCTGCGTCTGCGCGAGTGCCGACGCTGTTGTAGAAAACGTCTCCCATCTGTGCTTTATCTGCCGCGAACAGGGCTACAACGACCGTTGAGCTGTCCGGCGGAAACCAGCAGATCAGCCGTAGTGCGATGTCGGGGTCAAAAGGGTGCGCTGTGCGCCAGACTTGGAACTCTCTCGACTGTCGAACTCGCTTGAGGTCGGGGGTGTCTGCTGTTGGCGGCTGCGTCAGGTTCCGCAGCTGGGCTAGGGCGTCGGTCGCCCTCGCCAGGCGGCGGCGTGCTGCTTCGTCGCCGGCACGGGCGTGGGCTTCGGCGCGGTCGAGCCAGTCGAAAAATTCCTCCGGAGCGTCGATGTCCACACCAGTAGTATGTCATAGACGCCATATATCGGCAACGCCATATATCCTTGGGCGGTGTGTCCCCGTAGCTGAGTTAGTCGGGCGCGATCCTATTCGCGCGGTTTGATCGACTAGCTCGTATGGCGGATTTGCCGCCGCAGCGGAACGCGTTTCTAGGCCGGCTGCTTGGACATAGGAAGATGTGGAGATCGATTCGTGGCCAAGGAGATTCATCAGTGTGTAGACGCTCACCTTGGCTTCCGCGAGTGCGAGCGGTGTCTATCGCCAGAATCGCCAGTTATGTGTCCTTTGCGCGCGTTATTAGTGCCACACTGAGAGCGTCGCTTGCTTGACTAGTTCTGTATAGCGGGTTTGTCGCTGCGGCGCGGGTCTCGCGCCCGGCTGCTTCGACGTACAGCTGTCACTCAGCGCTCATCAACACGTCACTCAACGGTTGTCGGCACGCTGATCAGCTCGGGGACGGTGCAAGTTATGAGCACTGCTTCCGTACTCATTCCAGCCGACACTTGCGATTCAGGAGCTTCGCGGGGTTCCGCACCGCAATACTCCTTGCTGCTTTGCAACGACGCCACGTCGATCGAGGCGGCGCAGCGTCTGCGCCATGACGTATTCACCTCGGAGGCGGGCTTCACCGTCACCGGGGGCGACCACGCGGGCGGCCGGGACTCCGATCGTTTCGACGAACACTGCGACCACCTCCTCGTTCGCGATGAGGGTACCGGCGAGCTGGTGGGCTGTTACCGGATGCTGCCGCCCCCTGGTGCTATCGCGGCGGGCGGGCTCTACGCCGCAACCGAGTTCGACGTATCAGCGCTGGACTTTCTGCGGCCCTCGCTGGTGGAGATGGGCCGCGCCGTCGTCCGCGAGGGCCACCGCAATGGGGCGGTGGTCCTGCTGATGTGGGCAGGGATCTTGGCTTACCTGGACAGGAGCGGCTACGACTTCGTGACCGGATGTGTCTCGGTCCCCGTGCTCGATCCCGCAGGGCATGCGCCCGCCGGCAGCCAGCTGCGGGGCGTGCGTGACTTCGCCCTGCGACGCCACCGGGCGCCCGCGCAGTACACCGTGCGGCCCTTGCGGCCTGTCATCGTCGACGGTCGCGCCCTAGCCGACATCGAGCCGCCGGGCCGGGTGTCGATACCTCCGCTGATGCGTGGCTATCTGCGACTGGGTGCGCAGGTGTGTGGGGAGCCGGCCCACGACCCCGAGTTTGGCGTGGGTGACTTCCCGGCACTACTCGACAAGCGTCACGCCGATATTCGCTACCTGCGCAGGCTCCGGTCAGTAGGTGCAGCTAGCGCGATCGCCGATGGGATAGCCAAGTGAGAACTACCACGATCGAGCATTCCTGGCTGCCCCAAGCCCCCTGCGATTC
The DNA here is from genome assembly GCA_022600605.1 of Actinomycetes bacterium. GTDB lineage: Bacteria > Actinomycetota > Actinomycetes > Mycobacteriales > Mycobacteriaceae > Mycobacterium. The sequence continues at coordinate 11,915 of JAHZKD010000307.1, read as the reverse complement.
CAGATGCATCCAGGCGGGCCACGCCTCACCCGGCCCGCGCGCGGTCGTCGCGGTGCGCGCCCTGGCGCGAAGTGCGCTGCTACTTCTGCTACTGCCGGTGCTGCCGTTGCTCGCAGTCCCAGTACCAGGGCGATCCGGATTCCAGCGCGGCTGCTGCCGGCTCCTGCTGCGAAGTCTGGGTATTCGAATCACGCTGTCCGGCGAGCCGATTCGCAATGTGCCGGGAGTGCTCGTGGTCAGCAGGCACGTGTCCTGGACGGACATCTTCCTGATCGGCGCCGTGATTCCGGGTTCGTTCGTCACGAAGGCAGAAATGATCGGGTGGCCGGGCCTCGGCGTGTTGGCACGGATGATGAAAGTCATCCCGATCGACCGCGCAAACCTACGCCGGCTTCCCGATGTAGTGGCCGCTGTTGCTGACCGGTTGCGGGCCGGCAAGACGGTAGTGGCGTTCCCCGAGGGAACGACGTGGTGCGGGCTGGCGTCCGGGCGATTTCACCCCGCGATGTTTCAGGCCGCTATCGATTCGCGCCGACCGGTGCAGCCGCTGCGGCTGTCTTACCACCACCGGGACGGCAGCTTGTCGACGGCGGCGTCCTACATCGGCGACGACACGTTGCCGTCGTCGCTGCGCAGGATCATCACCGCACGGCGCACCATTGTCGGGATCCGGGTCGGGTCATTGCAGCTGCCGGGGCAGTGCCGGCGCGAGCTGGCCGCCCGCTGCGAGGCCGCGGTGCGCGGTGATCGGTGACACCACGGTGATTACTGTGCGCGCCGGGGCAGAGGCGCCTATCTTCGAGATACCGACCTGGGCATAGCGGGAGGCCTGTGCAAGGTGACCCCGCAGCTGACCGAGTCAGTCAAAGCACGGAAAGGCTAGGTTCCCGCCGTGGAGCCGGGCGCAGACGCCCTGGGTTATCCGAATGGACGTCCCTGCGCCGGGGAAAGGGACTCAAGATGGACTGTTCTGTCGAACTCTCCCCGTCGCTCTACAACGAGCTGGCGCGGCGTGCTACTGCCAGCGGAGAGACGGTCGATCACGTCGCAAGGATGGCCCTGGCGGAGCACCTCCAGTTGCGCCACTCCACCCTGTTCCAGGTCTCGACTGCGACCGCGCTGGTCGAAGGCGTCTATGAGAAAGCCGTCACCGCGCGCTATCTCATGCGTCACGGCGACTTCGGGCTCGGCACTTTTGCCGATCTCGATGGTGAAATGACCGTCATCGACGGGCACTGCTACCAGACCCGCAGCACGGGAACCCGCGAAGCGCCTCCCGACGCACCGGTTCCGTTCGCAGTTGTCACGACTTTCCATCCCGAGCACGAGGAAACGCTAACGAGAGTCCAGTCATTCGACGATTTACGCGGTCAGCTCAACGCCCTGCAGAAGCCCGAGAATCACTTCTCTGCGGTTCGCATCGATGGCCGCTTCGATCACATCCACACGAGGGCGGTCTGCAAGGTGAGGTCGGGCGTCGGCTTGGTGGACGCCACCGATTCCCAGGTCGAATTCGATTACGACGATGTGGAAGGAACGATCGTCGGGTTCTGGACCCCGACGTATGCCAAGACCATCAACGTGGCCGGCTGGCATCTGCACATGCTGAACGCCAACCGCGATGCGGGCGGGCACTTGCTAGAGGTACGGGGCGAGAACCTCACGCTACAGATGCAGCACCTGGCCGAGTTCCACATGTCCCTCCCCGAAACTGCTGCCTTCCTCCAAGCGGATCTGACGCGAGACCCGACCGAAGCGCTTGATAAAGCCGAACGGTAGCCGAAGCGCGGGACGGCCGATGGTGTGATGCCAGGCAACGTGCGAAGGTAGGAACCATGGCCCAGTCAACGAGCAGCCCTCAGATCAATGGACCTCCCTCGCGCCCCAAGCGAGCTCTCATCGCTCTAAGGGTGGCGGCGGTTCTCTGGTTCGTCTGGGGCGTGTTCCACCTGATCGTTGGTATAGCGCTCATGCAGTTGCTGGGGAGCGAGCATCCCGAAGGTGCTCTCAGCTCCATACCGGCGGTGGTAGATGTCCAGTTCTTTGGGTCGGACGCGACCTTGGCCACCATCGCCTCTCTGCAACAGCATGGCTTCAACCTGGCCTGGTTCGGCCTCATACTCACGGGTGCATCGTTCTACGTGTGGCGCGGCTGCAAGCTCGCCGTCCTGACAAGCATCGTCGTTGGCGGGTTGGCCGATCTAGGCTATTTCCTGTTCGTCGACTTGGCCGGCTACGCCGAGCCGCCGGGGCCGCAGATGACCTACATCATGGTTGCCGCCATCGGCCTTGCTGCCTTTGCCTACTTCACCAGCGACAAGTTCGCCAATATCAAAATCCCTAAAACACAACCATGAGCCCATGTCGGATCGCGATCGAGCCCACAAACGCGTCTGATTGACGCATCGTGCGAGACCGTCAAGCCTCGTGGTTTAGTGACGAGAGAAACTCGTTTGCCGGGGTGTGAATTCACCGGAATGCGTCGAAGTCGTTGGTGCACAAGTCTTTGATGCACAATGAGTCGCAATGCCCAGACTCGACGACCCCGTGCTCGACACCATGGATCATGGGGCGCAAGAGGCGTGGCTGGTAGCTGCCGCTCGTGACCAGATCCAGTTTGCGCGGGAATATGCGCCGTTCTGGAGCAATCGGCTGCGCGGGGTGGATGAGAGCAAGTGGGGGAGCTTGGCTGAGTTCGCTGCTGATGTCCCCATTTTGACGAAGGAAGAATTTCGAGCGCTGCCACCTGCAGAGCTCTTGTCTGAAACGGGGCGCCGTGACGTGCGAATCGGTCGATGGACGAGCGGGACTACCGGCCGCCCGACGGTGAACTTCTGGACTGGCACCGATTGGAACGGGTTGGTCGTATCAGTGGCTCGCGCGATTGCCCGTCAAGCGCCGATGTCGCAGCCGACGGCGTTTATCGGCTATCGCCAGGGGCACCTCACCGGCCCGCTCTACAAGAGCGTCCTCCAACGCTTAGCCGCGACCGTCTACGAACGCAGTCACCACGCTGAGGATTTTTTCTCCACGCTTGACCAGATGGAACTCTTCGATTTCGACACCCTGGCGCTTCCCGAACATGAGAAAGGTGGCAAAGGCGTTGGGTTGATGGATCTTCTCGACGAGGATCCGGATCTTCTGACGCGAAAGAAGGTTCGTTGGTGGCTCGGATCGAGCGGGTCGTTCAGCGCTGAGTCTGTCGCCAGGGCGAAGGAAAATGGTGTCGAATCCGTGACGAACCTCTTTGGGTCCTCCGACATTGGGGTTTTTTCCATTTCGTGTCCCGCCCTAGTGGCCGACTACCACGTTGTTCAAGGTTCCATCCTTGTGGAAATCGTTAACGGCTCGGGTGCGCCGGTGGAAAATGGGCAGCCCGGCCGAGTTGTCGTCACTCATCTTCGCGGCGCCGGCGACGACGGCACTGCCGAAACCTACCGGGGTACGCAGATCGTGCGGCTTGCCACGGGGGACGGCGCCACGCTGGTCGAGGATCAGTGCGTGTGCGGTTTCATGACACCCCGGCTGCGCGATATCCACCGCTTACCGGCGTGAAACCCAGCTCTGCCAACGGACTGAGGACACCAGGGCGCGCCGCGCCGACCCGGCGTTACCCGGCTGAGCGGTCTAGGTTGCGTCGACCCCGCCGGTATGCACGAGTGGCTCTGAGCACCCCGCTTGCCGTGTACGTAAAAGCTAAGACTGACAGCACAATCAAAACGAGAAGCATCGGGAGCCAATCAGGTCTGCTGTGGTCCACGCCCCACCAAACGTAGGTGAACAACACAGTGAAGAGGAACGCCACCGCGCCGCGCCAGCGATCCAGATAAGGGTTCGCCGCAACGCGGGCAGCGTGTTCATGATCGACGTGAGCGACGAGGTCGTCGATGCGCAGGTAAATGGATCGCTGAAGTTCCGCGCGACGGTGGGTTTGCTCAGCGGGAAGTCGATCGAGCAGGTCGAGGTCATCCTTGACCGGTCCCCGCACATCCGGGCTCTTCAGGAAATTCATCGCAACAACACCGAGCACCAGTCCGCCCAAAACGGGGGCTGCGCCTATCAACAGTTGGATCAGATCGTCCATGGCGTCTTTTCCTTTCCTCGCATCACCGGCATTGCAGGCAGCATCCCGGGCGTGCGGAGAGGTCGTTCACACTCAGAGCAGCCGTACGCGACATTATCGTTTGTTACCGAATAGGCCAGCTCAGACGCGGTGAATCGGCCAGGTTGGATGCGGTGAGCGGGCCCCGGGCCTACATCGGCGATGGCACCTTGCCGCCCCGCTAGGAGGCCGCTGGCACGGCGATGGGTCCAGGTCAGCGCAGGTGGCGGGCTCCGGCTGCGGTGAAGGGCGTGTGCTGGCGGCGTGAGCACAGTGGGATCCTCAGGGCCGCGACGGCTATTGTGGAACGGTTATGTCTGCGTCGGTGTCCTCTCTCAAGCCGGTGTACTTCGACCACGCCGCCACCACCCCTATGCGTCCCGACGCGATCGAGGCGATGACCGCTGAGCTGGCAACGGTCGGCAACGCCTCCTCGCTGCACGGTTCCGGCAGGGTAGCGCGGCGCCGGCTGGAGGAGTCGCGTGAGACGCTGGCCAAGTTACTGGGGGCTCGTCCGTCAGAAGTGATCTTCACCGCCGGCGGCACCGAGAGCGACAACCTGGCCGTCAAGGGCATCTTCTGGGCCCGTCGTGAGTCATCGCCGCAACGGCGTCGTATCGTGACCACCCCCATTGAGCATCACGCGGTCCTCGATGCTGTGCAGTGGCTTGTGGAGCACGAAGGCGCTGAAGTCACCTGGATACCGGTAGACGACGTCGGCTCGGTGAGCCCCGCCGCTATGCGCTCTGCCATCGGTGATCCCGCCGATGTCGCCCTGATTTCAGTGATGTGGGCTAACAACGAAGTTGGCACGGTCATGCCCATGGCCGAACTAGCCTCCGTCGCAACCGAGTTCGGTATTCCCATGCACAGCGATGCGATCCAGGCAGTCGGCCAGATCCCGGTGGGCTTCGCCGGCAGTGGGCTCTCGGCGATGAGTGTGACTGCCCACAAGTTCGGCGGCCCAACTGGAGTGGGCGCTCTGCTGCTGCGTCGCGATACGGCATGTATGCCACAGCTGCACGGCGGCGGCCAGGAGCGAGACGTGCGTTCGGGCACTCAGGATGTAGCCGGGGTGGTGGGTATGGTCGCTGCCGCACGGGCTGCCGTCGACGCGACGGACACGACCAGTGCCCGGCTGCGCGAGCTGCGCGACCGGCTGGTCGATGGCGTGTTGGGCAGGATTGAAGATGTCTATCTCAATGGTGCGCCAAGTGCCGCGGACCGCCTCCCGGGCAACGCGCATTTCACCTTCCGTGGCTGTGAGGGTGATTCTCTGCTGATGTTGTTGGACGCCAGAGGAATCGAATGTTCCACCGGTTCGGCATGTACGGCCGGCCTGGCGCAACCGTCCCATGTCCTGACCGCGATGGGCGCCGACCCGGCCAGCGCCCGCGGCTCGCTGCGCCTGTCCATGGGCCACACAAGCACCGATGCCGACGTCGACGCCATCCTCGAGGTACTGCCGGCGGTCGTTCAACGAGCCCGGCAGGCGGCGCTGGCTAGTTCGGGGAGGTGAGCGCAGGTGCGGGTGCTGGTCGCGATGAGCGGTGGCGTGGATTCGGCCGTGGCCGCCGCGCGGATGGTCGACGCCGGACACGAGGTCGTTGGGGTGCACTTGGCGCTGTCATCCGCGCCGGGGACCTTGCGCACCGGTTCGCGCGGGTGCTGTTCGAAGGAGGATGCCGGTGACGCGCGCCGGGTCGCCGACGTACTCGATATCCCCTTTTATATTTGGGACTTCGCCGACCGATTCCACCAGGACGTGATCGACGACTTCGTGGAGTCCTACGCTCGTGGGGAGACACCCAATCCCTGTGTTCGCTGCAACGAGCGGATCAAATTCTCCGCGTTGGCCGCCCGTGCCTTGGCCCTGGGTTTCGATGCGCTGGCAACCGGACATTACGCCCAGTTGTCGGGTGGCCGTCTGCGCCGCGCGGTCGACGGCGACAAGGACCAGTCCTATGTGCTGGCCGTGCTGACTGCAGAGCAGCTTCGCCACGCGTTATTCCCGATCGGTGACACCCCGAAGTCGCAAATCCGTGAGGAGGCAGCCCGCCGCGGGTTGCCGGTGGCCCAGAAGGCGGACAGCCACGACATCTGTTTCATCCCATCAGGGGACACCCGGGCATTTCTGGGGGCGCGAATCGGGGTGCGGCCTGGGGTTGTGGTCGACTCAGCCGGGTCGGTGTTGGCCGAACACGATGGCGTGCACGGCTTCACCATCGGCCAGCGAAAGGGTCTAGGCGTTGCCGGCCCGGGTCCGGACGGCGGCCCCAGATACGTGACCGGGATTGATGCCGATACCGGTACCGTGCACGTCGGTGACCTCGCCGACCTTGAGGTCATGACCCTTGAGGGCGACTCTTCGGTGTTCACCTCGGGCGTCGCACCGGATGAACCGGTGGAATGCGCGGTGCAGGTGCGCGCCCACGGTGGAATCGCCGATGCGGTCGTCGAACTGCGCGGTGAGACGTTGGTGGTCGAGTTGCGCAGTCCGCTGCGCGGTGTGGCTCCAGGGCAAACTGTGGTGTTCTACCGTCCAGATCCCGAGGGTGACGAGGTGTTGGGCAGTGCGACGATTCGGGCGGCACGGTAGTCCGCTAGTAGGAAGCCGATCAGGCGGCGAGGTCGGTCCTGCTCGCCGCCGGCCCATCCCATAGGAGAAACGTGTGAGTGTTTTCGCCACGGCAACGGGCGTCGGATCGTGGCCGGGCACCTCGGCTCGGGAGGCCGCCGAGCTGGTTGTCGGCGAACTGCACCGCTTACCGCACCTTGTGGAGCTGCCAGACCGGGGTGTGGGTGCCGACCTGATCGGCCGTGCCGGTGCGCTCCTGGTGGATATCGCTATCGACACGAGTCCCCGCGGATACCGAATTGCCCCTGGGCGGCGATCGGTTACCCGGCGGGCAGTCAGCCTGCTCGATGAGGACATCGACGCGCTGGAGGAGGCCTGGGAGAAGGCCGGGCTGCGAGGCGGCGCGCGCATGGTCAAGATGCAAGCGCCCGGGCCGGTCACGCTGGCCGCGAACCTGGAGCTGCCTGGCGGGCACCGAGCGATCACTGACGGCGGCGCGGTGCGAGATTTGACTACGTCGCTGGCCGAAGGTGTGGCAGCAGTACGGGCGCAACTGATACGCCGGCTGGACGCGGGGGTGGTTGTTCAGTTCGATGAGCCCTCGCTGCCCGCCGCGCTGGCAGGCCGGTTGACGGGAGTGACGAGCTTCTCGCCAGTGCACCCCGTGAGCGAGGCCGTGGTAACCGAACTGCTCGACGAATGCGTCGCCGTGGTTGGCGGCGATGTCGCGATACACAGTTGCGCTGCGGCGTTACCATGGAAACTGTTGCAGCGCAGTGATATTAGTGCCATATCAGTTGACGTGCACAAGCTCGTCGCCGCAGATCTCGACGGAGTCGGTGAGTTCGTCGAATCAGGGCGTACGGTCTTGCTGGGTGCGGTCCCGGCCAGGTTGCCCGGACTGCGACCGACTGCAGCGCAGATTGCGGCGACGGTGGCCGGGGTCACCGACCGGCTGGGTTTCGAGCGTGCAGTGCTACGCGACCGCATCGGCGTCACCCCGGCCTGCGGACTGGCTGCTGCGACGCCGGGGTGGGCGCGTACCGCGATCGAGCTGGCGCAGCGAGCCGCCGACATGTTCGACGAAGATCCAGCCGCGGTCTGAGGCGCCGCAGGCGATCAGTTACTTGTTGGCGCGCAGGTCCTTGCGCAGGATTTTGCCTGAAGCCGACTTGGGGATCGCCTCGATGAACTCGACCTGCCGGACCTTCTTATAGGGGGCGACCTGGCCCGCGACGAATGCCATCACATCCGCCTCTGTCAGCTCAGCTGCCTCTGGCGAAGTCAGCTTGACCACAAATGCCTTGGGTACCTCTTCGCCATCGGTGTCCGGCACGCCGACGACTGCAGCGTCGGCGATCTGCGGATGCGACAGCAGTACTGCCTCCAACTCAGCGGGCGGCACCTGGTAGCCCTTGTACTTGATCAGCTCCTTAAGCCGGTCGACGATGTAGACACAACCCGCTGCGTCGACCTGGGCGAGGTCGCCGGTGTGGAGCCAGCCGTCGTCGTCGACGGTGGCCCGGGTGGCCTCTTCGTTGTTGAGGTATCCGGCCATCACGTTGGGTCCCTTGAACCACAGCTCGCCGGTCTTACTCAAACCCTCTGCGGGATAGTCGACTTCATCGCCTGTCTCAGGGTCGACGATTTTGGATGCGGCGTTGGACACCGTCCAGCCGACTGAACTCGGCGGTGCATCGACGCGCATGTTGAGCCGACCGCCGTCGAACGGGGTTATGTGGCTGACCGGGCTCAGCTCGCTCATCCCGTAACCCTGCACGACTTTGCAGCCGAGTCGCTCGGCGACCGCCAGGCCGAGCTCCGCGTCCAGCGGTGCCGCACCCGACATCACGACGTTGAGGGAGGACAGGTCGTAGGAGTCCACCAGCGGATGCTTAGCCAGCGCCACTGCTACCGGCGGCGCTATGAACGCGATGGTGCATTGATGTTCGGCGATGTTGCCGAGAAATTCAGCGAGGTCGAATTTCTGCATGATGACCAAGCGTGCGCGAGCATGCAGAGCGGCGTTGAGAAGCACCGTCATGCCGTAGATATGGAAGAACGGCAGCACGGCCAAAACCACGTCGTCGGAAACCATTCCGTGCAACGGGCGAATCTGAGCGATGTTGGCGACAAGGTTGCGGTGGGTGAGCATCACCCCTTTGGGGTTTCCGGTGGTGCCCGAGCTATACGGCAGAGCCGCCAAATGTGCTGACGGCGCAAAATTCACTGTTGGGGCTGGTGCACCTGCGGCGAGCAGTTCGGCCGCATTGGGATGCCCGTCGGCCGCGCGGCCCGCTCCGTCGAGCACCACCAGGTTTTCTTCCGGGATACCGGCGGCTGCTGCTGCTTCTCTGGCCTGGGGGAGTAGCGGGGTAACGGTGACGAGCATCGTGGCATGTGCGTCGGTGAGCTGCTTGGCGATGTCCTTTGCCGTGAACAGCGTGTTGATCGCCGTCGCGGTCGCGCCCGCCCGCAGGATGCCGTGGAAGGCAACCGCGAACGCTGCGCTGTTGGGGGCGAGAAGCCCGATGACTTCTCCGACCTCGGTGCCGCGGGCGGCCAATGCGCCGGCGAATGTGCGTACTCGGGCCACCACCTCCCGATAGGTGGTTGTTCTGCCGGACTTGGTGTCGATGATGGCGACCCGGTCGGCGTCGTCGTCGTTCAATCGGCCGAAGAGATATCCGTAGACGCTTTTGCTGGGAATATCGACTTCGGGGAAGGGGCTCGCGAAGCTCATGAAACGATCGAACCATGCCAAGCGCGCATAGGAGGCGGGTTCGGCGCGCGACAGGTCAGCGTTCGTCGAGCTGCTTGATCAATTTCTTGGCAGCGACCAACCGAAACGATGCGTCCACCAGTTCGCCCACCTCGGCCCAATCCACCTTCTGGGCTGCCAAATCCAGCCCAAGCCAGCCGAACGGCCCGAGGTAAGCCGGGTAGAAGAACCGGATGTCCTGTTCGAGGGCCTTTCGGTCGCTGTCGTCGACCTTGACAAGGACCGAATGCGGGTATTGCACGTGTTCGCCCTTTGCGTCGCCCTCGATACTGCCTTTGACGCTTCCGCCGTAGATCGCGAACATCTTGGGTGCGCAGAACACCGGCCGGCCCCAGGCGACCTTCTCGAACGCAGCCGGGAATCCGAGCGCGATCCTGCGCACTTCAGCCAGGTCCATGTCGTCGCCGTCGAACATGATCTGATGGGGCATGGCGCCAGGCTACCCAGCGAATCGGGCGCGGAAAGCGACCCAGGGTCTGCTGACGCTGAGGGTGGGAGAACGCGCGGATCCGCCGTCAGAGGACTTCGATAGCCTGCCAGGGTGAGTCCCAAGGCGATCCCGGGTCCCGAGGCGGCGCTGGCTGAACAAGCTGACGACGCATCCGACGCGCGGCTACGGCGCCGTTGGCAAGAGGTCGCCGACGAAGTGCGCGGGCATCAGTTCCGCTACTACATCCGGGACGCACCGGTGATATCGGATGCCGAGTTCGACACCCTTCTGCGCGAGTTGCAAACGCTCGAAGACGAGCATCCCGAGCTGCGGACACCTGACTCGCCCACGCAGCTGGTCGGAGGTGCGGGATTCGCCACCGAGTTCACCTCAGCCGACCACCTAGAGCGGATGCTGAGCCTGGACAACGTGTTCACCCCAGACGAACTCGCGGCCTGGGTCGCCCGTATCAAAGGCGAGGTCGGCCCAGACGCTCACTACCTGTGTGAATTGAAGATCGACGGCGTCGCACTGGCGCTGGTCTACCAGGACGGGCGGCTTGTTCGCGGCGCGACCCGCGGCGACGGGCGGACCGGCGAGGACGTCACGCTCAATGCGCGTACCATTGAAGACGTTCCCGAGAAGCTAGTCGGCACAAAAGAATTCCCCATACCTTCAGTGCTGGAAGTGCGTGGCGAGGTGTTCTTCCGGGTCGCCGATTTCGAAGACCTGAACGCCGGTCTAGTGGCCGAGGGCAAGGCGCCGTTCGCCAACCCGCGCAACAGCGCGGCCGGGTCGCTGCGACAGAAGAACCCGGCCGTTACCGCGCGACGCAGGCTGCGGATGATCTGCCACGGTCTCGGTCACATAGATGGCCCCGCGGGCTTCCCATTCGCATCGCTGCACGACGCCTACCGGGCGCTCAAGGCCTGGGGGCTGCCGGTGTCCGACCACACAGCTCAGGTCAAGGGGCTCGCCGAGGTCACCGAACGGATCGCCTACTGGGGTGAGCACCGGCGCGACGTTGACCACGAGATCGACGGGGTCGTCGTCAAAGTCGACGAAGTGGCGCTGCAGCGACGACTCGGCTCGACATCGCGGGCACCCCGCTGGGCGGTGGCCTACAAGTATCCGCCTGAGGAAGCCACCACGAAACTGCTCGACATTCGCGTCAACGTCGGCAGAACGGGCCGGGTGACACCGTTCGCCTACATGGAACCGATCAAGGTCGCCGGGTCCACGGTCGGGCTGGCGACCCTGCACAACTCCACCGAGGTCAAACGTAAGGGCGTCTTGATCGGCGACACCGTGGTGATTCGGAAGGCCGGTGACGTTATTCCCGAGGTCCTGGGACCGGTAGCCGACATGCGCGACGGCTCCGAACGCGAATTCGTGATGCCCACCCACTGTCCGGAGTGTGGAACTGAACTCGCGCCCGCCAAGGAGGGCGATGCCGACATCCGCTGCCCCAACTCCCGTTCCTGCCCGGCGCAGTTGCGGGAGAGAGTGTTTCACGTGGCCGGGCGGGGCGCCTTCGACATCGAGGGCCTCGGTTATGAAGCCGCGATAGCTCTGCTTCAGGCTGGGGTCATCACCGACGAAGGAGATCTGTTCACCCTCACCGCTGACGACCTGCTTCAGACCGAACTGTTCACGACCAAAGCCGGCGAGGTGTCGGCCAACGGCAAACGGCTGCTGGCCAACCTGCGCAAGGCCAGATCCCAACCGTTGTGGCGGGTGTTGGTAGCACTGTCGATTCGCCACGTAGGGCCGACCGCGGCGAGGGCGCTGGCCACCACGTTCGGCAGCCTGGCGGCGATCACGGAGGCATCCGAAGAACAGCTTGCTGCGGCCGAAGGGGTAGGTCCGACAATCGCCGCGACGGTCGTCGACTGGTTCACCGTCGACTGGCACCGCGCAATCGTTGACAAATGGCAGGAAGCCGGCGTCCGGATGGCCGACGAGCGCGATGCCAGCGTCGAACGGACACTGGAGGGTCTGTCGATCGTCGTGACCGGTTCGT
>JAHZKD010000306.1 GCA_022600605.1 Actinomycetes bacterium | reverse complement strand
CGCGGATGTGCGGGAACTGCTCGGGGTCCGGTCCGATGACACGAACCGGGCTGATCTGGACGGAGTTCTCGGGGTAGCGGCCGCCCAGATTCGACTGCGGCGCCCGCTTCTGGAGCTTGTCCGCTAGCATCTGCCGCGCCTGGTCTGGGGTAAGGTTCGCTTGGTTGAGAAATTCGATCAGCTCTTGGTTTGGGCTCGCACCCTCACCGGCTTCTCCGAATTCCCCCCACATGTCATCGGCACTCATAGCACCTCCGGGGGCCGGGGGGACGTCCCCCCCGACGCGGATAGAAACCTACCTCGGGGGCTAGGTCGGGATCGTCTCGTTGAACTGGCCGTACAACACGCACGTCGCGATGAACTGGTTTCCGACGACAGTCCACGCCGCGTGGTTGTTGATTCTGAAGCCGAACTTGACGACTTCCATTTCGGCCAGAAGGATCGGTGTGTCCAGCTCCTGCATCGCTCCCGCGGCCGGCACACCGTTGCTTACCGCCGGAACGAAGGTGGTCAGCGGGTTGGTGTCGGCCACGCCGATACCCGTCAAGCCCGATCCCCCGGGCCAGAAGCAGACCTGCCCCATGTTGCGCACGTTGCCCTGCTTGTTGATGTACAACGTGCCCACCATCGCGAAATTGATCACGTCGTCGTAGCGGTTGCCCGGGGCGCTGACCACGCCGACCTTGGAGATCGCCCAGCTCTGGCCGGCGGGGACCTGGCCACCGCCGGCGGGCAGGTTCGTGCACCAGTGCGTCATGTTGGGGAAGCCCTGGCCGGGCTGGCCCACACTGTTGACAAACACGTCGTACTCGTCCGGGTTGATCGCTCCCTGCGGCCAGCGGCGCGCGCTGAAGAGGAAGTTGTCTCCGTATCGCTGCTGCGCCTCGGGCAGGGCCTCCATCTTCCCTGCTCCAACCGGGCTTAGCGCTCCCAACTCGTCAAATTCACCGTCCATTTGATCCTCCGTGCCGGGAACGCTCCCCGGCGGCTAGTTGATAGAGTCTTGGCCTTCCACTGCCGATGAAGAGGCTAGACGCCGGCGGCCGCGTCATAAGCCGTCCCGCGGAGCCCTCGGCCGCGACCTCTGCCGCGACCTCGGCCGCGCACGCCTGACTGCGGACGGTGCGCGCGGAACGACTGACCGCCCCGCTGCCGGCCGCCCCGCTGCATCGGGTGAGCCTGCACCAGCCGGTGCTGCTGGTAGCGCGGGCCGTGGCTGGTCGAGACCTGGCGGCGCTTCTGCATGTACGCCATCCGGAGACGACGTATCGCCGGCCGGCGCACGCCGGGGGGCTGCTGCATGAGCTGCTGCAGGTCGTCCGGACGGAGCCCCATTCGAAGCAGCCACATCAGGCCGCGCCGGCGGAGCATCGGGAACATGCCCGGAGGCATCATCGGAACGGGGACGGGGGGCAGGATGCCCAGGCCATCGACAACGTGAGGCTGACCGCGGACGCCGATCACGTCCTCGGTGCCGTCGTCGCCGCCGGCGGCCGCGTCGCCCAGCTCCTCCTGCTCGGCCTCGCCGATGTACTCCGGATATCCGAGAGCACCGGCGATCGCCTCCGCTTCCTGGTCGTACTCGTCGCCGGCGTCGCCGAACGGCAACACGCGGGACACCCACGGGGTCAGGGCCTCACCGCCCATGAATCCCAGGCAGTACATGCCGGCTCCGGGCATGAGCTTGTTCAGGAAGGGGAGCAGCGCCGCCCCGGTCCCGATCTTGATGACCGTCTGGACCAGCGGCGAGACGTGCGGGCCGACCCACTTGTCCAGCGCCGCGACCAGCGCGACACCGGAGCCACCGCCAGCGAGGATCGGCAGGGCGACCTTGGGTTTGGCCAGGTCTTTGAGCTTCTTGGGAATGATCGCGGTGCTCGGGTTGCGCCGCGCCTTCCGCCTCTTCTTGCGCTTCGCCGGCGGCAGGGTCACATAGGTGACGGGGCTGGGGTTGACCACGGCCGCGCCGGGGTTCCGCCGCTTCCGGCGCTTCTTGCGACGCGCCTTCGCACGGGGGGCTGCGAGCTGGAAGACCACCGGGGACTTCCGCTTCTTCGTGGCCTTCTTCTTCCTTCTCTTGCGAGGCATAGCCTTACCCTTCTATCCCGGCCTCGGTGACGATGTAGCCTCCGCCGAGAATACACAGCCGGTTGTCTTCATCCACGCACAGGCGCGGCGTTGGATCCTCAAAATCGTGTATGAAATCGATCTGTTCCCGTGTTCCCTTTGCGGTCGTGTAAGTCACGCTGGTGAGCTTGCCCAGCTCGACCACCGTTTCCCCCGCATACCGGGCCTCCTGGACCTCAACAACTTCATCCACTTCATTGCCCCAATGCAGGGCAACGTAAGCTTCTGTTGCGGCGTCAGACCCTCTCATCCCATGACCCTCCGCCGGAGGTAGGGATAGCCCTTTTGACTACCGAACAGCAGCAACGCACCGGCGACCAGCGCCGCGGGAACGAACCATCCAGGGACCTTGAACTTGGGGCGGATCGCCAGCTCGGGCAGGCTGTCGGGGGGCGTACTCTCGAACAATCCGCCGGCTTGCTGCACCCGCTGCTGTCGACGTTGCGCCGCGGCCTCCGCCCCGTACTGTTGCTGTTCCCGCTGTTCCATGGACCAGGTCCGATTCAGCAGGGCGGCCTTTTGCCGGGCATCGTTGGACACTCTCCACTCGCGGGAGATGACCGCGGCCGACCCAGCGATCGCAGCCAGCGCCGCAGCGCCGGCGACCAGCACCAGGCCGCCCCCGACGAGGTACCAGACGATCCCTAGTCCATCGGTGTCACCGCCGGAGCGCTTGATGGCTTTCATCCTCAAAAGATGCGCGACGATGCGCCGCACGTTCACACTTCTCGAGGCGGGTAGCTGTCGGCGCAGATGGGCGGGGAGCTTGCCGCGGATATCGTCCACGTAACGCCAGTTTGCTAGGGCCTGCCCTAGCTTCTGGATCAGTCGTTCGGCCTGGGCTCGATTGATCACCGCCGGCGCTTCCCCTTCAGCAGGATCAGACCACCGCCGGCGACCACCAGCACGCCCCACAGCGGAACGCCGGCGACCACCGGACGCTTGAGAGTTTCGAGGATGCCCGCCCCTGGACGCGGTCCGGGCGGAATCACCGGAGCCGTTCCTATCGGGGCGGGGACGGCGGCCGCGGGGCGGACCTCGGTGACCGGTCGGTGAACCACGGCCTGCCCGGTGAAGGGGTCGACAGATGCGCCCGTCTCCACTTGCTGTCCGAACGCAGACGCTCGCCTCAAGATGTCGGTCGCGAACGAGAAACCGGCCGCGATCTTCTCGGTGTCTTCCGCAGCCTTTCGACGGCGTGAAGCCTTCTGTGCAGACGTCAACACCTTCCGTCCTTTCCGGCGACCAGGTCGACGACCAGGTCGGGGCGGACCCCGACGACGGCCGCGGCGCTTCTGCTGCCTCCGACGCTTGCGCGCCGCCCTGGCCTTCTGCCGCGCCTTCTGTTTTTGACGCCGGAATTTCCGGCGTATTTTCTGGATTTCAGCCGGCGATGCTCCGGAGGCTCGCGCATCCTTGATCGCCTGGTTCTCGTTGTCTTTGATGATCTTGATTACGGTGCCGGTCGCGCCCGCCGCACCGGCTACTGCAGCCGTGATTGCGGCTATGGCTGAAGTCACCCCTGCCGATATTCCAAAGTCCCCCAGGAAACCCGTTTGCGGGGCTCCCCAGTTGACTAGGCCAGCATCGATCGCGCGGACGTTGTCCCGAACGGGATAGGTCTTCGGCCACACGGGGAGCCCGTATTGTGAGAGGAGCTGGGACGTTGAAGGCTCGGGCACCGTCTATCCCCCGTAGGCCGTTCGAGGTTAGCAGAACGCCTGTACGCGATCCATGTTCTACGGGATCGGGAACCCCAGCAACCCGACCACCGCCGACGCGATCCGGTCGATTACGTCGACCTGGTCGCCGTGCGCCGGAACGAAGTTCGCGGGGTTGTACAGGTCGCCGGCCAGGTCGGCTTGAGGGATGCGTTGCACGCCTCCGGTAATGATGGACGCCGCCGGGTTGTAGTCGTTCGGAGCCATCAGCCCCACCGATGCGGCATCGATCACCAGGTCGGCCGCCCCTCCGATCAGCTGGTTAAACAGCACCTCCGAGATCGAACCGTTGATCAGCCGCAACCCGTGGCCTCCGTTGGCATCGCAACCGGTGTTCATGACCACCGATCCGCTGTCGTTGTCCAGCTCGATCGCGTGCGCGTTGGCTCCGGGATCCTGGTTGAAGCAACCGAAGGCGTAGACTCGGCAGCCGTTCGTGTTTTCTAGCTGCATGGCGGGGACGTTGATGTCCGCGAACTGGTAACCGCCGATGAACTGGTTGTTGGCGGCTCCGTCCAGGCGGACAATCCCTTCGAACTCACAGTCTCGAAGGAACACGTTTTGCCCGTTGTCGGACCTGTATGCGGTGTCGCCGTCGTCCTCCGCGCTGAAGATACAGTCCCGCATGTTCATGGGCTCGCCGCCGGTCTCCTCGTCGCGGAACGCATCGTGTCCGCTGCCGCCGGCAACCTCGAACTCGCACCCGTTGATCGTGACCTCGCCGGTACCATCGGCACGCCAGGCGCAGTCTTCATCGACGGTGGCGAAGATGACGTCCCCTAGAACGGCCTCAATGGACAGCTCCCCGTGAAGCGCAAAGCCGCCTTGATAGATGCCAGGCGCGACGCGGATCCGCTTCCAGCCGGCGACGACGATAGACAGGGCCGCGGCCATGGTCGCTTTGGGATACTCCTCCGTCCCCGGGAAGCTGTCGTTGCCCTTGATCTGGTCGACGGTGACGATCGTTCCGAGGATGCCACCGCCAGGCCCGAGGCCACCGGGCGCGTAAGGGGGCGGACCGGCCATGGCGTCCTGGTTGTAGTGCCCCTGGATGCTGTGAACCCTGCAGACGTTGACCCACACCTCCGCGGCGCTCGGCGGGATGGACCAGTCGGCCGCCGGCGGCAGGGTGATCGTCATGTTGTCCGCGCCAACGCCGGTGACCAGCGCGCAACTTGTCGGCATTCCGACCGTCCCGATCCCGGGGAAGGTGATCCGGATCGCCTCGACGGTGAACTCGGTGGGAATGATGCCCACACCGCCGGGGCTGTCCTCGTTGAGCTTGTGCGGGACGGTCACCTGCCAAGGGGTTCCGACTGCGCCAAGGTCGACCTTGGTTAAGGATTTCTGGATCGGGTTGGCCATGGTTCACCTCCGCGCCAGTGGCGCTAGAAAAACAGGTCTGGGTCCTCTTCGATGGCGCGCGCTAGCTCCTCGCCGGCGACTTCCGTCCACTCGGGCGGCAGCATATCGCGCCAGTTGGATTCAAGGTCAATGAATGCTTCAAAGCTGCCGTCCGGCTCGGCTAGCATGTCGTCCAGCTCGCCGGCGCTGATCCCCAGGTCGGACCAGTCCACGCCCGCACCGGATAGCTCTCGTTGAAGTCGGCCGGCGATGTCGTGCGCCTGGTCGCTTCGTTGCTCGATCGCCCGCAAAATGCGCCGCTCCTCGCGGGAGGGGTCGCCGTCGAACATCAGCTGGTTTCCGGGGCCGTATATCCTCCAGTTGTCCGATGAAGGATCAAACTCGAACCGGACGTCTTCAAGATCCCCCCAGCGGACTAGGGTGTCTTCGATGTCGTCGTCGGCAAGGCCGGCGTCTTCGAGAACGCTCCGCATCAGGTCGATCTGAGCATTCCAGCCGGCGAGCTTCATTTCCCGGGCTCGGCCTAACACGGTGTGACGGGTGGTGATCCCCATCTCGAATAGGCCGCGGTCTCGTACGTCGTTGAACTGCTGGTACAGGTCAAACACGGCCTGCCCAGGGTCCGGGGATCCGTCCGGCATCTCTCCACGTTCCATCAATTCAACGGCGCTGAATCTCCGGTATCGCTTGGGGTCGTCTCGGGTGTACCCGCTGCGCTCGTCTTGGGGAAGCCAGAATCCGCGCTCATTGGACGAGGGGTAAGAAAGCAGTTGAAGTTGTCCATCTACGATCTGGCCTCGGAGCGGCATTCATTCCCCCGTGCGTGCGTGTCATCGTATCGCGCCCGCCCGAACGGATCTAGACAACCTGCCTCAGCTCGGACCGGGGAGCGTTCACCGGTGACCAGCCAAGCGGCTTGATCAGCGAGGTTTCTGCCGGGATCCAAACGCGGGGTTGGTGCGTCGGAAAACCGACCTTGACAAAGACGTGCACGCCGCGGCCATTTCGCCGGAGGATCGTCAAGTTGGTGGGGATCCGGATGCTCTCCAGCAACGCCCCAAATAGGGCGCTGTGACAGTCGCAATCGCCCCAGCCGTTGTACAGGGTCCAGATGGGATCGACGAACTGATCGCCCGGCTCGAGAATCCATCCGATGTTGCCTTGCATCCAGCTCTGCAGGGCTCGGACCTGGGCAGGATAGTCCCGGTTGGCTACGTGGTATTGACGGAGGATGCGCCGAGAGAAGGTGTTGATGGTCGGGTGGGTCTTGCGAAGGTTGATGATCTGCCGGAGGGCTCTGAGTCGGCCGCGGTCGGCGTTATCCTGTCCCCCCGTCCACGTCAGGTTGACCCACCGGCGGGGTCTCCTCAACCCGTCCATCGGGCTCCAGCGTCTCTGGAGGTCCGTCATCGGGTCGAAGGTCTGTAGGGGTCCGATCCTGGTCGTCACCATCCGCCTCCGCCGGCATCAATCCCTTGTGTCGCAGGAATGAATCTAGCATGTCCTCGGCCTCGGCCGCGGCGAATAGCTGCCGGAGGGGTCCGATGTCCCCACCGGTGAACGCTTGGTAGAGGGGGGCCACCACCAGTTCGGGCAGGGCTCCGTCCTGGTTCATGGTCTTGATCATCTCTTCCCAATGCTGGACCGCCACATATTCCATGGTCGCGATCCAGCCGCAGAACTCCCCCCAGGCGATCGGGTCGATGTGCTGGCCGTTTCCGCCGTCGCCGGCGTCGACCTGGTCGACCTGGTCGCCGGCGGGCTGCTCGGCGTCGACCTGGTCGACCTGGTCGCCGGCGGGCGTCGTCGCCGGCGGGGCGTCGTCGTCGTCGATCTCGCCCCAAGCGGCCCCACCCAGATCGGGCTCTGTGTTGGCGGGTGCGGGAAGCTGCGGGGGGGGCCGCCGGGCGGGTCGGTCGGGCTGTCCACGGCCTAGAAGTTGCGCGCCTTTTTCGAGGATGGCTGGAGCGGCCTCGAGGGCGGCCGATAAGGTGGTCGTCTCTACGTCTCCTCCGCCTAGCTCCCTTACCAGCTCTATCAAGCGGGCGGTCTGCTGTAGCTGCTCCTCCGGGCTGGATGATGGATTCTGAGCGGCCTTGTAGAGTGCCAGCATTTCCCGGCCCTGCTGGTCTCGCCTCTCCATGTCTTCCCGATGAAATTGTGCGGTTCTGTCTCGGTCTTCACGGTCGATCGCTCGTTGGCGCTCGGTCGAGGCTGCCATCATCTGGATCGTGGATTGGGTTTGCTGCTGCATGATTCCAACGACGGTAGCAAGGGTGTGCTCCCCGAGTTGCCGCTGGTGGTCCAGCATGGCGGCCGCCTGGGTTGACAGGAAGTCCGATCGCTCGGCCAGTAGCTCTCGATTCTGGGTCTTCAGGTCGCGCAGCTCGGCCATGATGTAACCGCCAAGGCCGCTCCCTTCCCCTTGGGGTTTCCGGTCGCCATGGAGCTTGATCGATCGGGTGCGGGGGGGCAGGTCGGACTCCGGCGGGGGAAACCATTTCAAGTCATACTTTCCTGGCCCAAACTCGGATAGTAAGCGCTCCTCGTCGGGGGGGATCGGGGAACAGTCGACCGTCCCCACGTATCCATCATCGGGCCAGGTCCGGTAGACCTTGATTGTTCCGCCGATGGTGTCAAACAACGGTGGCGTTGGGACGTCGGGCAGGTCCTCGCTGACCTCGGTGACCTTGGATCGTCGGCCCGATTTCTTCTCTTCAGACATGCTGGGTTGCCTCCGGCAGGGTGAGCTGTAGTAGCTCGGTGTCCGTGTAGGCGCATCGCGCCATATAGACCAGTCCCCGCTGGCGTAGTGCGTCGCTGCGTTTCAGATCGGGCAGGCGCGTCAACTGCGCCGCCTGGTCCCTGGTTAGGCCGATGAAACGATGAAATTTTCCGACCTGGAAATGCGGGCGCATCATCGCCCGTTCCACGAGATTCACCAGGATTAGAAGCGATCCGTTCTGGCTTCTGCTGTTGGTCTTGCGCCATCTATACCAGGTGTTATCCGGGATGCCGAAAAACCAGGTTACCTCGGTGTGGGACAGCTCTAGCTCCCTGGCGATCGCCAGGATTCGATCGGCGTCGATGGGCCTCCCGTTGTGGCTCATGCAAACCTCCGGATCGCGAGGTACAGCCCGATCGCGACCAGTCCTCCGACCAGCCAGTTTGACGGGTCGGCCAGGCGCGTCGTGCCGTAGGGCTCGCCTCGACGGGCCGCTAGAAGGGCCAAGAATCGGGGGACGTGTTTGTCTCGGGTCGATGCGGGCGCGCGGTCCAAGGGCAGGCCGCTGTTGTAGAGGGAATAGGCTTCTGCTGGGTTACCGCCGGCTCGGGCGAGCACCGATCGCCATTTGCGCGCGGTCAAATCCAGATTGAGAGCTGGATCGTACAGCTCCTCCGGGGGGCGGTTGCGGGGGAAACCCATTTGCACGGCTGTGGTGTACATCAACTGGCCTAGTCCGTAAGACGCCGCAGACCTCCTCGAGTTCTGTCCCCAGGGCGAGCGGGACCACTCCACGCGCCCGCGGATGTAGCGGGCAAAGAACGCGGGTTCATGCCTGTACGCGCGAGGATTCCAACTGCTCTCCGTGTCGATCAATGCGCGGAAAGCGGCCGCGCTCAATCCGTGTCGGCGGGCGGTCGTGTCTGCCAGGCGTTGTAGCTCAGATCTCGTCATCGCCGGAGGTCTCCTCTGTGCGTACTCGGGCGGGAAGGTCGGCGAAGTAGTCGGCCGGCATCTGTTCGGTTTCGATATGAATTGCGAGGTCGTCTCCGCCGGTGAAGACGAAGGCTTGCGCGCTCTCATCGAAAAACACGTTCTCGAAGTCAGGCCCGATAGACCACATTCTGGATCCTGCAAACAGGCAAGCTAGGGCGAAGTTGGGAAGCCAGGGTCCTTCTGTCTTCTCTCCCGGGCGGATCGTCACACACCGGAAGGCTGTCACGGTCCAGTTAGCTCGGGGCTTCCCGTCGATGATGTCTACCTGGGGGGGTTCTCCTGGCATCCCTCTTGCCTCTCGTTTGGTAGGTCGACCCTGATTCTAGCGGGTGGTTTTGCTCTCGTATACGGTCCATTCACCCTGCGCCCAATAGGAGCCCCATCCTTGGGTGCGTGGGATCTGCCCGGTGAACGTGTCGCCGTAGACTGCCGCGGCATCCCAAAGGATCACCATCTCGCCGGCGTCGGCCAGGTCGCCGGCGATGACTCCCTCCGCGGTGCCGTTGCTCGGGTGGACTAGTCCGAAAAACTCGGTGATTTCTAGTCCGCCGGCGACCGTCCCTCGAGCCTGGCATAGCTGAACCTGCAGGTTGAGCTGTAGGGGGTAGGTCTGCGGCGTCTGCCCGTTGTAATCGATGGTGAGGCTCAAGGTTCCTTGATAGCTGCCGTCGAAGTCCTGGCAGGGGTGCGCGTCGTCGTCGTCGCCGGCGTCGTCGTCGCCGGCGTCGTCGTCGGCCTGGTCGTCGTCGCCGGCGTCGTCGTCGGCCTGGTCGTCGTCGCCGGCGTCGTCGTCGGCCTGGTCGTCGTCGCCGGCGTCGTCGTCGACCTGGTCGCCGGCGCTGTCGTCGTCGATCGGGTCGCCGGTGTTGAACGTCCCCGCCCCGCAGCCGATGAAAAGTAAAGCAAAAGACGCGAAGTAAAGCAGCGTCTCTGGCGTTCGCCTGGACGAGCTCGTCCTGCTCATCGGCTCGGCTCGTCGTCGTCGTCGTCGTGTGCGTCGTCTCTGAGTGCGATCAACTGGCGGAGGTTCGCTGTGGGGTTGTTCGGACTCGGGAAAGGGATTTGAGCGGCCAAGGCGCAGTCGTTGTTGAGTCCGAGGACGATCGGGTTTCCGTCGTCGTCGTTGGCGATGATAACCGCCAGGCCGCCCTTCAAGAATTGTCGCGCCTGGTTGAGGCAGTTGTGGATTTGTTCGTTGTCCATGTCAGATCCTCTCTTTCCGTCTGATAGGCTCCTCGACGGCACCTTGTGCAATGGATCGGCGCATCTGCTCGTCAGCGGCCTCGGCCAGCTCCTCCGGCATCTCAAGGAAACCTCGGTATAGGATCCAGTCCTCCTCGGAAACCTGGGACCTTAGCCAGTCTGCCTCGTCGGTCGTGGGCAGGCGCGCATACTTCTCACCGTGGATGACGATACAGACGATCGGGTGCCCGTTGAATAGGCCGATCCAGACTCCATCGGGGCCGCGGGTGATTCCGGCTTTCATGGGTCGAGTTCTCGCCTTCTCGAGTAGCTTGGCGACCGCTCCAACCATCAACACTGCAAAGAAGTTGATGTTCTCCGGTCCTTGCTCTCGAACGATGTCTAGAAGCGTTCGGGGTTTGCTCATGTCAGCTCACAACAACGTAAGTTGAGGATCACGGGTTTTTTGATGGGGTCTCCAGGTCCAGACCCCTTGCTTTCCGGTCGCCGGTCTGGGGTGGTCAAACCGGATCGGCTGCGCCAGAAACCAGCCGTAATACTCGGGATTCCACCAGCGGATATCGGTCTCTCCGGTTCTGGGATGAATAACCCTGCGAACGATGACGGTCCCGACCACTCCTCGAGGACAGTTGAAGCTGTAAAAGCGCTGGCCGGTCAGCTCCTCGATGAGTTCTGCCCCGGCCTGGTCCCATTCGATCCCCGCGTGGATGGCGATCCGGGTTCCGATGATGTCGCCGGGAGGTGGCCAGCTCCGGTTTTCTATGTTCTTGGCGACGCCGGGCGGCAGGTCAAAGATCGCACTTGGCCACGGCCGATGAAGGGTGATTGCGTCCATGATGGTAGGAAGCTGCATCACTGTGGCTCTTCGTCGGCCAGGTCCTCGTCGGCCAGGTCCTCGTCGGCCGGCTCGGGCTCGTCGGGGTAAAACCATTTCAGTCCGGGTCGGATATCGACCCACTTCCCGGGGGCTCCTCCGGGGTTCGGCGGGGTAGGGTGCTCGGCGTCGTGGTCCAGCTCGGGCGCTCCTGGCCTGATGAACTCCTTGTGTATGCCCAGCGTCCCCCCGCAGTAGGGCGCGCGCGTGCACTGCATCCCGTGGACGTCGGCCGCCCGTGCGGGCTTCAGGTCGTAGTGTCGATCGCAGTGGCTACAGCGGACGCGGACCAGCTCCTCCGGCGGCTCGGCCGGCAGGTTCATGGTCAACGCCTGGCGAACTAGTCTCATTACCTTCCGTCTTTCGGTCTCCAGCTCGGCCTTTGCTTTCTTGTTGGATCTGCCCTCGCTCTCGTTGGTTCCGATGGCTTGGGAAAGGCCGCAGCAGTAGCCGAAAGCTAGGGAAAACTCGGCGAAAAACTGCTTAATTTCGGGGGAGTCAAAACGCACATCCTGGGGGAAAGTGGTGCGTTTTGGATCGGGCTCGTCTACGGCCTCGGAATGCTGTCCATAAACAGATCGATCAACGTCAAGTTGTCGATCTTGTCGTCGCAGTGAATCTGCGTCCCCTCCTCGGTCAACACGAAGGATCCGATCTTCCGGTCGATGGTCGATATTTCGATCATCTCTCCGCGAGGGTCCTCCCTCTCCGCTGTTATGTATCCCTGCCCGGTCGCCGTCTGCCGCAGGTCGTCCCGTATGGCTTCCCTCGTTGCCTTGTCCATCCCGGATCCCTTCTGGCGGTAGATTACCACGTTGGTGCTGTGGGTCCTCGATGATCTTCTGTTCGCCGCAGATCGGGCAAAAGCTCTCCTCGGGCATGAATCCGCCTTCGATCGCAAAGGTCGTTCCGCAGAACTCGCAGTGGTAGTGCCAGCCGCGGCCTATGGTGAGTTCGGCCTCTTGGGAGCCGATCGCATCCTCGATCGCATCGAGTACGGTGCGGAGCTGCTCCTCCCCTCCCAATTCGTTTGCGACGTTGGCAGGCCAGTCAAAAGCTCCCTGTGCTCCGTACAGGATTCGGCGTAGATAGTCGCACGCCACGCGTAGCTGTAGAGCGTCCATAATCCCCTCCGGCTAGTTGTCGTCGGAGGGAATGATCGTCTTGGCCATCCGAACGGCCTGCCGCATGTCGTCGTCGCTGCAGTAGCCGAACCGCATCACCATCACTCCGGAGGGCGTCTCCACCGTTACGCTGTGCTCGGTCCTGGTGATCTTGGCTCTGGGGTTGTGGCTCGAAAGCGTGGTCATCTGCTCGATCATCAGCTCGGCGGATTCGCGCGAGGGGAAGAACATCACTTGATCGGCTGGGTGTGCGTCGGCGACGACGGCGATCCAGACAAGGTAGGGCCTTACGTCTAGGGTCTGTGTTGGGGCTTCCACTGCCGTTGGTCCTTTCGTTGGAGGCTGGGCTATTCGGCGATCACCGCCAGGCCCGCGGCCTCGAGGTTGAAGTCGGTGGCGTCGGTCCGGTTCCGAACCATCACCGTAAGCTTGTGCCCGGCGGCCAGGTCGAGGATTCCGAAACACTGCACGAAGGTGTCTTGCTGGTTCCCGTCGTAGTTGAAGGCGCGGCGCGTCTTCTCCACGGGGGTTCCGTCGATGGCGATACAGACCTCCCCTTGCTTGAGGGCGGCCGCGTCGAACTGCCCAGATAGGTTGGCGTGCACCAGGTAGGTTCCGGCCCGCTCGCATTCGAGATCATCGGCGACGCCGTCGAAGGCGAAGTCCTTGGTCTCTCCCGCGGTCATGTCGTCGATCGCTGCCCAGGCATCGAGCAGGGCGATCGCGATCACGGAGGCGGAGTCGATCGAGTACATCTCACCGTAGGCACCGGGGACAAGGCCGCGGTCAACCTGCTGGGGGGCGTTGGGGCGGTTGTCGTCCTCGCCGATGATCGGGTGAACGCGCTCGACGTAGACGTAAACGGTGGCGTCTAGCGGGTCGTCGTCCCACTCGCCCTGCGGCGGGAGCTGGACCTCTATGTCGGTGTCGTCGAAGTTCGTCACCGCCGCGACGCCGGCGGGCAGGGGTACCTCGTTCCCGTCGTTGTCCTCGATGACGACGGCCTGCACGCGAACCTTGGTCGGGGTGAGCGGGTTTCCAGCCTCGTCTTCGAGGTTGTGGGCAACGGTGGCTTCCCAGGGGGTTGCGCACGCGCCCATGGGGACGGGAATTGATGCTTGCTGGCGGTTGGCCATGGGTCAGACCTCCTCGATCCGGTGTGGGTTGGGCTCGGGGGTTTCCTTCAACGGGTTTCCCCCCTCTCCGATGCAATCTAGCACAGCTTGAATCATGCCCAGCTCGTCACCGATCCTCTTCTTGATGATCATTAACTCCATGTGGGAAAGCGTCTTGTTGCGGGCGGCCCGCTTGAGTAGCTGACCCGTCGCGAGGGCAACTTGATTCAGGTTGTAGTGGTAGACCTCGGCCAGCTGTTTGGCGTCTTCAAGGGGCATCGGTGGCGGTCTCCTCGCGGGTGGTGTCGGCCTCGGCCTGGTCGTCGTCGGGCAAACGGGCTGAAAGCAACTTCTGCCGGGCTTCGATCTGGCTCATCTTCTCCAGCATCATCACCAGCACGTATCCGGTTGGGCTCTGTCCGTAGCTCGATCGCACGATGTCGATCAAATCGTCCAGGTCGTGTTGGCGGCTCGCCGGCGATGAGTCGCGCAACGCGCTGATTCCGGCCGGGGTGAGCTGGACGGCGCGGTCGCCGTTGCTGCCGGTGTAAGTCAGGATTCCTCGGGTCTCCAGGGTGTGCACGGTGCCCATGTTCCATTGGATGAACAGGTCTGCAACGGGGATCGTTCCCTTGCTTTCGAGCATGTAACAGAACCGGCGTTGTACGTGTGTCAGGTGTCCGTTTGGGCTTTCCACTGCCTGTATCCTTTCTAGAAATCCAGGTCCGATAGGGCCTCCTCGAGTTCTCGGGCCAGCTCGTTCCCGGGGATGTGTTCGGACTGGATCACCGCCTTGATCCCGGTCTCGTCGAAGTCGCCAAACTCGATCGTTGCAAACTGGCTTTGATCGTTGGTCGGCGGGTCGTACTGCCGGAGGCGCACGTATGCCCGTGTCAGGTCCACGGATCCGTATCTGTATCCGTGCCTACGTGCCCAGGCTCGCGCGGCGTCTGGGGTCCAGCCATGCGCGCGGGCAAACAGTAGAGTTTGGACCGATGAAGGGGTCTGGAACGTCACGCGGGCGCGTCGTCGTCTGGGCATCATTCCACCGGCTCTATGAAGGTTGTTCCGCCGCATTCACAGGAGCTTGTCCCCCTGGGATGCCGCCGGCGACACTTGAGGCAGATCGCGATCCCGGGTATCAGCTCGGCCGCGGCTTCCCGAACGGCTCCGCTCATTGCCTCGAAGGCTCGCCGGCGGACCTGGTCATCGGGGGGCGTCGAGTCGTCGACCTGGTCGACCTGGTCGCCGGCGTCGGCCTCGATGTCGTCCAGCTCCTCGAAGTCGTCGACCTGGTCGACCTGGTCGATGGCATCTCCGTCGGCTCCGTCGTCGCCGAATGCGTACGCCATCCAATCCGGATGGGGAACGGCCAGGGGCGGCCGCCGGCGGCTACGGTCAAAGCGTTGGGCTCCCCGAACGACCAGCCGAAAGGCTCGGAACGCATCGCCGATCGTCGGGTTGATCAAGACTCGGACGAGGTAACCGGCCTCGCGTAAATCCTGCTCCAGCTCGGGGGGGAGAGCTGGTAACAGTGGCCTATCGCTCGAGGAGCCCATAGGGTCAGACCTACCATATGGGTGGTTACCTGGCAACCGTTACGATCCCAGGTTGAACAGAGGGCAGGCCAGGTTTTCGACCGCGGTTCGTAGCTCGAAGTCCTTGGCTGCTGCGATGTAAGCGTCCGTCGTCTTCAAACTCTTGTGTCTCATGAGTTCTCGAACGATGTTCGCCGGCGCTCCTCGCTTCAGAAGTAGCGTTGCAAAGCCTTTCCGGAGGCTGTGGGCTGTCCCTCCGTCCACGCGCGCCCGCCGGAACGCTCCGCCGATGATCCGCTGGGCTCCTGACCTTGTTAGCGGGCCGCCTCCTTTCTGGGAAGGGAAGAGGGGTGCATGTGGATCGTGGCGTCGAAGGTGGGGCCAGTAGCCGATCAACAACTCTCGAAGGTCCGGGCCGATCGGGACACGTCCTCCGTGGCGACCCTTGCAAATTTCAGGGCGTAGATCCAACTTCTGCCGGGGGGCTCCGTCGTCGTGGTAGGCGTCCCTCTGTTCGAGCTGGATCGCCTCTCCGATGCGTGCACCAGTGAGGAGCATTGCCCCGAACAGCAACCGATCTCGTTCTCGCCTCAACTGCCGGTAGCCTGCCAGCAGATCGGCCAGGTCTAACGCCTCGGCCTTACGTCCCATCGGGCAACCCTCCAACCGTCGACATCGGATCGGGCCGACTTCCGGCCTCCGGGGATGCCCGAAGGGCGATCCCCCCCTTCAAGGAAACCTTCCGGGAAACGTACCGCAGAGCCGACCGAACGACAGAAAGCGCCCATCCTCTCCGGCGGTCCCTAGTCCGCAACCGGTCCAGGTAGGCGGCGGCCTCGGTTACGGTCGGCCTCCTTCCAGCCGATTCAATCGCTCGTTGCCAGTCCGCTAGGACGTCTACTAGCAAAGTCCTGATCTCGGATCCTGATCTCGGATCACGGATCCACTGCCAGTACGTGCCCACACGCGAGGCTAGCGCACCCTCGGATCTTCTCTCCACAGGCTTGCCCGCAGCTCGTGCACAGGATCCGGTCAACTTCGACGGCCTCTCGTGCGGTCGATGGGCATCCCTCGAACCGGGCAGGGGGATGCGAGAATGGATCCAGCCGTCGACCAGGTCGACCAGGCCAGCGGCCGCGGCCCCAATCCGATCGGCCGCCCCCTGCAGCGCACGCCGCGCCCTGCCGGCCTCCCAGCCCAGCACGCGACCCACGGCCGCCGCGTCCCATCGGAGGCGCTCAAACGGCCGCACGCCGGCCAGCTCACCCAGCGACCAGGCCCACACGCGAAGTTCGTCCCGCAGCGGCCGCCGGCGAGCCGTCAACGCCTTCCAGTCTAACCAGGTGATCCGCGCGAACCTGCGTTCACTGCGCCAGTAGTAGCGGCCTCCGGATCGCTCCACCCACTCGGCCAGGCCAGGCCGATCGCGCCCAGCTCCCCGCCGACCCTGCAGCGCATACCGGACCGTGCGTTCGCTTAGCCCTGTTTGCCGGGCGATCCATCGGACCGTGGCGAGGTTCGGCCGCTCGCCCCATGCCTGCCCGCGCGCTACTGCGGCTGCTACCAGAACGTCTGAGGGATGTAGCAGGTTCGCAACGATCGCCAGCCGTACAGCTTCCGGGAGTTTCCACCATTGGCGGCCGCCGCGGGTGGTGTGGTGTGTGGCTCTACTCGCGTGCACGCCATCCCCTACGGGCGGGAATGGCGCTACACGTTGACTCAGAGAGGCGGATTCCCTTGACCGTTGGGTCGGGGCTCCATACCATCTGGGTCGTGTAAGGCACTTCCACTGCCGCCTTGCTGGGTCGCACCGGGGTTCGACGCACGGTGCGGCCCTACTTAGTTCTATCGTCGCCCGCGCCGTTGACCACCAGCGCGAACAAGACAACGTAAGCGATCCCTATCGTCATCAGGTACCGATAGAGATAGCGATCCCAATCTAGCTCAACTTCCCCCCATTTGGTAGGTCTGCCTGGATTCTGGCGGGTTACACGCGCGTACGTCACGCGCGCGCGATGGTTGCCCGGTCGACGGCCGCGGGTCCGCGGCCGCTGGATCACTTCTTGCGCGCCCGGTCGCCCTTGGGACCGTTCTTGTAGGGCGGGTTGGACTCCTCCACCTGTGCGCGCGTGCGTCGGGTGGGCATTCTGCGCTTCTTGCGGCCGCGGTCCGGGAAGGGAATGTCCCCACGCATCAGGTGGGCGTCCCCGGGGGGGGCGGGGGGCGGTAGCTCCGCCTCCGTCCCTTCATCGGCCTCGAGGGACTCGGGCTCGGGCTCGGCCGGCGCTTCGACGCCGGCGGCCAGGTCGCGCGCTCGGTCCAGCGCGTCTGGCGTGCCCCGTCGTGGTCCGGGGCCTCTCCTGGGGTTGTTCATGTCGTACGCTCCTCGCTATGGGTACGGGGTCCGTCCCCCGCTCCACAGGTACAGGTTATAGACCTGGATCGTTACCGGCTCGCCGGGCGGCCGGAGGTTCTCCCACACTGACTCAACGGCACCGATCACCGGGCGGAGTAGATGGGTAGGCGCGACGATCGGAACGTCCTTGGCTGGACCTCCGCAGATCACCGCGTTGCACAGGTCGGGAATGCGGGGGTTGCCGGCCTCGACGATACCGTGAGGCAGGGCGATCGAGTCGCCTCCGTCGATGGTGACCGGTCCGTTCACGCTCATCAGGCAGTTATCCGGGTCCATCCCGAAGTGTGCCCGTTGTTTGCTGTGGAAGGTGTTGTTGTCGGCGGTGAACTGCACGGGGGCCAGTGCGCCGGCGAGCTGGTGAATAGAAAAGGCGTATGTATCCAGGTTCTCGATCCAACACTGCGGGCCGCCGGCGGGGCCTATACCCGCGATGTTGACGACACAGTGCGTGTAGGGGACGCCGACCCCATGATCGCGCAACGTCGCACCGATGCCGTTGGAACCCCCGGGCGGCACGATGTTGACCGTTCGCTGCATGTTGCGGAATTCCATGTCCGCAACCGCGTTGAACAAGCCCAGGTGACGGTACAGCGCCACCGCTTCGATCTCGCAAGGCTGGGGCAGGGCTCCGATGTTCTCCAGATACAGGTTTGTCTCATCCCAGCCGGTTACGTCGATCGACTGGAAGCCGTTGACGTCGGCAGTCTCCACGATGTTGACGAGCACACTCGCCCAGCTCATCGAGGGGTCGCCGTTGTACAGGCCGTGGGGGATGACCTGCGGTCCTGGCGGCAGGGCCGTTACCAGTCGGAAAATGCTTTGCACAGGCGGCATAGTCGATCCCTCAGTGGCTCGCGGCTAGCACCGCGTTGACCGTTGCCGTGTCGCCCTGCCCGGTTGCAGCTCGCAAGCGCACGCGGTGGGCGACCCGTTCAAGATGCTGGTTTGTGTACGCGCCTCCGCCGGGGTTGTTCCACGTCAGCACAGGCCACCAGATGCCGCCGGCGACCTGAAAATCCAAGTAGAACTCAACGGCGTTGGCGTTGTCGGTGTTCTGCGCGTAGCAGGATATCCGCGGCTTCCCTCTGCAGTCGATATCAAGTAGTACCTGCGTCGGGTCGTCGTCTACGGGGACATCCTCCTCCGTCGTTCGGCTCGCGTACGCTCCAACGGAATAGAAACCGCGCAGCTTGCCCTCTGCGAAGGTGATCAACCGATTTATCATCGTTCGATCTCCTCCTTGATGCCGTCCAGCCACGGGTAAACGCGCGCGGTGACGTTGAAGGCGTTTATGGTCGGCCCGATGTCTTCGCCGTGGTGGATGAATCGGATCCGGACCTTGTACAGCAGCGGGGCAGGGTCAACTTCGATCCCAAACGCCCCTTCTCCCTCGCGCAGCTCGTCATCCACGAACGCCTGCGCTCGGTTTTGGTCGACCAGGTCGCGCACATTGCCCGATGAACAGAACGTCTCGTAGTACGCCCACCACGATCGGTTGGTCCAGATCCCATCGGTACTGTTGGAAAACTGCCCGTCGATCAAGACGCGGGACGCATAGATTCGCCTCGAGGCAAGGTCGCCCGATGTCGTCACGTTGGGGTAAGCCAGTGTTGCGCCGCTGTCCCATACCGCCTGGTAATGGTCGGGTAGTCCTCGCATGGGATTCCATCCGAGGATCCGATTTAGGACACTGGCGCGGCTCCAGTCCATCCTACCTGCTGATCTCGTCCCCGCGGTTCAACAGACGCCGCGGCATTCCCAGGTTAGAGGCGCGCACGAAGTCGACGCAGTGCACGAGAACCCAGATGTGCCAGTCGTCGCCGAATACGTCCCCGTTGACCTGCATGTAGGCACCTTCGACGAAATACCAACCCGGGGTGGCGATGGGGCAGGGCCGCTCGCCGGTTCCGAGGATGGCGGACGCGATCACCGGCGTAGTGGACAGGGGATCCTGGCTGCTCGACCGGATGAACTGGATCGTGAATCCGTCTAGTCCGGCGCTGAAGAAGTCGGCACCGTCGATCTTGACTCGGCTTCCGCCGGACAGCCCGTAAACGCTGGTCATGGCGTCCATCAGAAGCGTGTCCTGGAAACTGGTGTCTTGGTCGCTGTGCATGTAGAGGCCGCGCTTGCGCTCGCGGATGTGCGGGAACTGCTCGGGGTCCGGTCCGATGACACGAACCGGGCTGATCTGGACGGAGTTCTCGGGGTAGCGGCCGCCCAGATTCGACTGCGGCGCCCGCTTCTGGAGCTTGTCCGCTAGCATCTGCCGCGCCT
>JAHZKD010000305.1 GCA_022600605.1 Actinomycetes bacterium | reverse complement strand
GACACGATGGCATAACGTGGGTAGCACCTCCCCGCACTGGCCGCCTTCGCGGAGCGCACCCGTCCAAAAAAGGAGCGAAGATGGTGTTGACGGAGTACCGGCCCGGTACTACATTTCCGGGCCGGCTCGGCCGCACGGTCGGTGAGTCTGAGCCCGCGTGGCCGATGCCCAACCGCGCCAGGCCCGGAACACCGAACGTGCTGTACATCGTGCTGGACGACACCGGATACGGGCAGTTCGGTTGCTACGGCTCGCCGATCAACACCCCCAATCTGGACCGGTTGGCGCACAACGGCCTGCGATACACCAACATGCACACGACGGCGCTGTGCTCACCATCACGGTCGTGCATGTTGACCGGCCGCAATCACCACTCCAACGGGATGTCCTGTATCACCGAGGGATCCGAGGGTTTCCCGGGTTCCAACGGCACCATCCCGTTCGAGAACGGCTTCTTGTCCGAGATGCTGCTACCGCACGGCTACGCGACCTACTGCGTGGGCAAGTGGCACCTCACACCCGCCGAGCAGGTCAGCGCTGCCGGCCCCTATGACCGGTGGCCGCTGGGGCGCGGCTTTGAGCGCTACTACGGCTTTCTGGGCGGCGACACCCACCAGTACTACCCTGACCTTGTCTTCGACAACCACCAGATCGACCCGCCGAAGACCCCGGAGGAGGGTTACCACCTCACCGCCGACATGGCCGACAGGGCCATCGAGTTCGTTTCCGACCTGAAACAGGTTGCTCCGGACAAGCCCTTCTTCCTCTACTTCGCCACCGGTGCGAACCACGCGCCGCATCAAGTTCCCGCGAAGTGGGCCGACAAGTACAAGGGCCAGTTCGACGATGGCTGGGACGCCTACCGAGAGAAGGTGTTCGCCCGGCAGAAGGAACTGGGCATCGTCCCCGAGGACGCCGTGCTGTCGCCGCACGACCCCGACGTCGCCCAATGGGCGGACCTGTCCGACGACGAACGCACGCTCTACGCACGGATGATGGAGGTGTTCGCCGGGTTCTTCGAACACACCGATCACCAGATCGGGCGAGTTCTGGACTTCCTGGAGCAGATGGGTGAATTGGACAACACCATCGTGATGGTGGTCTCCGACAACGGCGCCAGCGCCGAGGGCGGACCGACCGGCTCGGTCAACGAGAACAAGTTCTTCAACAACGTTCCCGATGATCTGCAGCAGAACCTCGCCGCGCTCGACGAGCTCGGCGGACCGAAGTACTTCAACCACTATCCGTGGGGTTGGACGTGGGCCGGCAACACGCCATTCCGGCGCTGGAAGCGCGAGACCTACCGCGGCGGCGTCTCCGATGGGTTCATCGTGCACTGGCCTGCCGGAATCACCGCAAAGGGCGAGAACCGCCATCAGTACGCGCACGTCATCGACATGGTTCCCACGGTGCTGGAGGCTTTGGGTATCGAGGCGCCGACCGAGATCCGCGGGGTAACGCAGTCCCCTGTGGAGGGGGTGAGCCTGGCGCATACGTTCAAC
Source organism: Actinomycetes bacterium (assembly GCA_022600605.1). Taxonomy (GTDB): domain Bacteria; phylum Actinomycetota; class Actinomycetes; order Mycobacteriales; family Mycobacteriaceae; genus Mycobacterium. The sequence goes on along the minus strand of JAHZKD010000305.1, from coordinate 4,745 downwards.
GACGCCGACGCCCCGACAAAACATCACACCCAGTACTTCGAGATGTTCGCCCACCGGTCGATCTACCACGAGGGCTGGCGCGCCGTATGTCCCTTTCCTGGAACATCGTTCGCCGAGGCGGGCGTCAGTTTCGGCATGCTCGAACTCTCGGCGGACCGGCTGCGTGAACTCGATGCCACCAGGTGGGAGCTCTATCACGTCGACCTAGATCCCGCTGAGACGACGAACCTGGCCGAGCAGGAACGGCCGCGCCTGATCGAGATGATCGCGCTGTGGTACACCGAGGCCGGCAAGTACAACGTCTTCCCGTTGGACAGCCGCGGATCGATGCGGTTCGCCGACGAGCGGCCCCAGATCAGCGCCGAGCGCGATGTGTACACCTACTACCCGGGCACGCAAGTTGTCCCCGAGAACGTCGCCGCGAAGGTGCTCAACCGCGCGCACAGCATCACCGCCGAGGTCACGCTTTCCGACGGCGACGAAGGCGTGGTGGTCTCGCACGGCAGCAATATCGGCGGCTATGTGTTGTTCGTGCAGGACGGCAAGCTGCACTACATCCACAACTATGTCGGCGCGCAGGAATTGGACGTGGTCTCAGAGTCCGATATTCCCGAGGGCGCCCACTCACTGCGTTACGAATTCGAACCGGCCGGCCCGGCCGACCTGGCGGCGGGCAAGGGTACGCCGGGGCATGCACGGCTGTTCATCGACAACGAGCAAGTCGGGCAGGCGGATTTCCCGGTGACCGTCCCCATCGCGCTCGGCATCGGCAGCGGCGTCAGCGTAGGCCGCAACCCCGGCTCACCGGTGTCGGCGCGGTACAAATCGCCCTTCGCCTTCACCGGCACGATCACCGCGGTGACCATCGACGTCACCGGCGAAACCCTGCACGACGACGACCAAGTGAAAGCCGGCCAGGCGCGAGTCGCCATGGCGCGACAGTGAGCGGAAAGGCGCAAACAAGCATGGCGAACCCATCCACGAGTCCAGAACCACACCTGGCCCGCGAGCACCTGCCCATCCCCGACCCCAAACACGTCGGACTGACCACATACGACGCCAAGGACCCGAAAACGAAGTATCCCCCGATCAAGGAATTGCGCCCGCCCGACGGAGCGCCGAACGTGTTGGTCGTGCTGATCGACGACGTCGGCTTCGGCGCGTCGTCGGCCTTCGGTGGGGCGTGTGACACTCCGGCCATCGAAAGACTCGCCGGCGCAGGCCTGAAGCTCAACCGGTTTCACACCACGGCGCTCTGCTCACCGACCCGGCAAGCGTTGCTGACGGGCCGCAACCACCATTCGGTCGGGATGGGTGCGATCACCGAGATGGCGACCTCAGCCCCCGGCAACAACAGCATCAGACCTAAAGAGAAGGCACCGCTGGCCGAAACCTTGAAACTGAACGGATACTCGACCGCGCAGTTCGGCAAGTGCCACGAGGTGCCCGGGTGGGAGGTAACCCCTGTCGGGCCGTTCCACCAGTGGCCGACCGGTTCGGGTTTCGAATACTTTTACGGGTTCGTCGGCGGAGAAGCCAACCAGTACTACCCCGGGCTCTACGAGGGCACCACCGCGGTCGAACCGGCCAAGTCCCCCGAGGACGGCTACACACTCACCGAGGATCTGGCCGATCACGCGATCACCTGGGTGCGCCAGCAGAAGGCGCTGATGCCGGACAAGCCGTTTTTCATGTACTGGGCACCGGGGGCCACCCACGCGCCGCACCACGTGCCCGAGCAGTGGTCGGACAAGTACAAGGGAAAATTCGACGACGGATGGGATACGCTGCGGGACAAGACCATCGAACGGCAGAAGAAGTTGGGTGTGGTGCCCGAGGATGCCGAACTCACTAAACGCCACGACGAGATTCCCGCGTGGGAGGACATGCCCGCGGACCTCAAGCCGGTGCTGATCAGGCAGATGGAGATCTATGCGGGTTTCCTCGAGCAGACCGACCACGAAATCGGCCGGATAGTCGACGCGATCGACGACCTCGGCGTCCTCGATGACACGCTGATCTACGTCATCATCGGTGACAACGGCGCCTCCGCGGAGGGAACGCTCAACGGTTGCTTCAACGAGATGACAACGCTCAACAACTTGCCTGGTATCGAGACCGCCGATTTCCTGCTCTCCAAGATCGACGACTTCGGCACCCCCGACGCCTACAACCACTACGCGGTCGGCTGGGCGCACGCGCTGTGCGCGCCGTATCAATGGACCAAGCAGGTGGCTTCGCACTGGGGCGGCACCCGCAACGGCACCGTCGTACATTGGCCGAATGGACTGGCCGACAAGGGCGGTATGCGTAACCAGTTCCACCATGTGATCGACGTGGCGCCCACCATCCTGGAAGCTGCGGGGCTACCCGCACCGATGTCGGTCAATGGGATCACCCAGGCTCCGTTGGAGGGGGTGAGCATGCTGGATAGCCTGCGCGATGCCACCGCCCCGGAGACCCACGAGGTTCAATACTTCGAAATGATGGGCAACCGCGGCATCTACCACGATGGTTGGACGGCCTGCACCAAGCACCGGACGCCCTGGACCGTCGAAACTCCGCCCGCGTTCGACGACGACGTATGGGAACTCTATGGTCCTGACGACTGGACCCAGTCACATGATCTGTCGAAGGAGCAGCCGGAGAAGCTGGCTGAGCTGCAACGGCTGTGGCTCATCGAGGCCGTGAAGTACAACGTGGTGCCGCTGGACGACCGCGGTTTCGAACGAATCAATCCCGACATTGCCGGGCGCCCGCAAGTGATCCGGGGCAACACACAGCTGCTGTTCTCCGGAATGCGCGTCAGTGAATGGTGCGTGTTGACGCTCAAGAACAAGTCGCACTCTGTGACCGCAAACCTCGTCGTTCCCGAATCCGCTGCCGAAGGAGTAATCATCACACAAGGGGGCAGCGCGGGCGGCTGGTCGCTGTACGTGCACGAGGGAAAGCTCAAGTACTGCTTTAACTTCCTTGGCATCGAGCACTACATCGTGTCGTCTGACACGCCCATTCCGGCCGGCAAAATCCAGGTGCGAATGGAGTTTTCCTACGACGGCGGCGGCTTGGGCAAGGGCGGTGACGTCGTGCTGTACGTCGACGGAAAAAGCGTCGGCAACGGCAGGGTCGAGAAGACTATCCCGATGGCCTACTCAGCCGACGAGGCCTGCGATGTCGGGTCCGACACCGGTTCACCGGCTTCCCCCGACTACGGCCCGACGGGCAACAAGTTCACCGGTGAGATCGAATGGGTACAGCTCGACATCGGCAACGACAGTCACGACCACCTGATCACAACCGAGGACCGTTTCAACATTGCGATGGCCAAGCAGTAGCTCCCCCAGCCGAACTGAAGCGCTGGGATTCTCATCCCTGCGCAGCTAACTGCCCACAGGCAGCAGCGATTTCGCGACCCCGGGTGTCTCGCACCGTGCATGACACTCCCCGTTCCCGGACCCGCTTGACGAATTCACGTTCCACAGGTTTGGGGCTGGCGTCCCACTCGCTGCCCGGTGTCGGGTTGAGCGGGATGAGGTTGACATGTACGAGCGGTCCAAGCGCGCCGTGCAGTCGCTTGCCGAGCAGATCCGCCCGCCAGGGCTGGTCGTTGACCTCGCGGATCAGCGCGTACTCGATCGACACCCGTCTGCCGGTGGTGTCGGCGTAGTAGCGCGCAGCATCGAGCGCTTCGCCGACATCCCAGCGGTTGTTGACCGGCACCAGGGTGTCGCGTAATTCATCGTCAGGAGCGTGCAGGGAAAGCGCCAACGTCACGTTGAGACGTTCGTCGGCGAGCTTGCGGATCGCCGGCGCCAAACCAACGGTCGACACCGTGACCGACCGGGCCGAGATGCCGAACCCGTTGGGCGGTGCGGCAATAATGCGACGTACCGCCTCCAGCACCCGGTTGTAGTTGGCCAGCGGCTCGCCCATCCCCATGAAAACGATGTTGGACAGCCGGCCCCCGCGCGCAATCCCCTCCCCGTCGCAGCCGCGCAGCTCCGCGCTCGCCGCCCGCACCTGCTCGAGAATCTCGGCCGTCGACAGGTTGCGCATGAGGCCGCCCTGGCCGGTCGCACAGAACGGGCAGGCCATACCGCAGCCGGCCTGAGACGAGATACACACGGTGTTGCGGTCCGGGTATCGCATGAGCACCGACTCGAACGTCGCCCCGTCGACCGCGCGCCACAACACCTTTCGGGTCTCCCCGGCGTCGCAGGCGATCTCGCGTGCCGCATCCAGAAGCTTAGGGAACAGCGCTTCGGAAAGCTGCTCCCGAATGGCGGCTGGAAGATCGCTCATCTGCCTCGGATCGGCGATCAACCTGCTGTAGTACTGGTTGGCCAGCTGCTTGCCGCGGAAAGCCGGAAACCCCAGCTCGGCTACCGCAGCGGCCCGGCCCGCCGGGTCGAGGTCGGCGAAATGCCGCGGCGGCTTGGCACGGCGCGGCGGATCGAACACCAGCGGCAAAGCCGGACGAGGATCAGACATGAGTCCGGCCAGTATCTCATCCCGGGTCCCATCCCCAGAGTCGGAACCGGATCAGGCCAGCAGGGAAAGCACAATCCAGGTGGCCACGGCGGACGGCAGCACCGAATCGAGCCGGTCCATCAGGCCACCGTGCCCGGGTAGCAGCGTGCCCATGTCCTTGATGCCGAGGTCGCGTTTCACCTGAGATTCGACCAGGTCGCCGAGCGTTGCGGTGATGACGAGCATCAGGCCGAGCGGCACCCCGACCCAGGCCG
>JAHZKD010000304.1 GCA_022600605.1 Actinomycetes bacterium | reverse complement strand
GCAGATCTGGCCGTGGTGGGAAGCGACGAGTTTTCCGACGCGGTTGAGCGGGCGCGGGTCTTCGCCCGGGTGTCTCCAGAGCAGAAGCTTCGGTTGGTGGAAGCGTTGCAGGACAGGGGCCATGTGGTCGCGATGACGGGCGACGGAGTCAATGACGCACCCGCGTTGCAGCAGGCGAATATCGGAGTGGCCATGGGCTGCAGCGGAACCGAGGTCGCCAAGGACGCCGCGGACATGATCCTGACCGACGACGACTTCGCGACTATCGAGGCCGCCGTGGAGGAAGGTCGCGGCGTCTTCGACAATCTCACCAAGTTCATCACGTGGACCTTGCCGACGAACATCGGCGAGGGGCTGGTGATCCTGGTGGCGATCGCGATGGGCGCCGCGCTGCCGATCCTGCCGACCCAGATCCTGTGGATCAACATGACCACCGCTGTCGCACTCGGACTCATGCTGGCCTTCGAGCCCAAGGAAGCCGGCATCATGGCCCGCCCGCCGCGCGATCCGGAAATGCCGCTGCTTACCGGCGCCCTGGCCGGTCGTATCCTGCTGGTGTCGGTGCTGCTCGTTGCCGGATCGTGGTGGCTCTTCGAGTGGGAACTGGCCAACGGCGCTGGATTACCCGAAGCGCGCACCGCAGCATTGAACGCGTTCGTCGTGGTCGAGGCGTTCTACCTCTTCAGTTGTCGGTCACTGACTCGGTCAGCCTGGCGCATAGGATTTTTCAGCAACCGCTGGCTGATCGCCGGGGTGGCGGGACAGGCCATCGCGCAGCTTGCGATCACCTACCTGCCCGCCATGAACACGGTGTTTCAGACAGCGCCGCTGGCTATCGGTACGTGGCTGCGCATCGTTGGTCTCGCCGCTGTCATCAGCCTGGCCGTGGCGGCGGAGAAATGGCTGCGGGCGCGCAAATAGAACGCCGACGGCTCCGGTGGCACGGGTCCGCGGGGCCCTGGTGACTTCGGACCCTACCTACGGCAGCGGTACGACGGGAGCATGAAATGACTTCGGCCGCAACGCCTACCAACCTCAGGACAAGGAAGTGACTGCGGATAGCTATGCAAGGAATGCACATGGCTAGAAACGCAATGCCGCTGCGGCGAGCACTCACGCTTGTCCTGGCGCTGATCCTCGTTGTTGTGCCGTTGGCTGCACCGGTTGATGAGTCGTGGGCGGCACCAGAAGATGAGGTCACGCTGTACTTTTTCTGGGGCGAAGGCTGCCCGCACTGTGCGGCTGCCAAGCCCATGCTTGCGCAGTTGCAGGCGCGGTACCCTCGACTTGAGGTGCGCTCCTTCGAGGTGTGGAGCAGCCAGGAAAACCAGGGCCGTTTCGCGGGCATGGTTGCCAAGTTCGGGATCAAGCGCACCGCGGTGCCTACTTTTTTCCTGGGCCGGATGTATTGGGTGGGCTACACCGAGCCAACCACCCCGCGTCAACTCGAGGCCGCGATCCAGGAGTGTCTGCTCAACGGCTGCCCGGATGCTGGATCGGACGTATTTGCCGAACACCCGCCCGCCGGCACTCCGAGCACGACTCCGGCTCCCGGGCCTGGTCGGGATGTCATCAACTTGCCGATCATCGGTGAGGTCGATGCCGGTAGTCAGTCTCTCGCACTGACTACGGTGCTGATCGCCGCGGTCGATGGCGTCAACCCATGCTCGCTGTGGGTGCTGTCGGTTCTTCTTGCGCTCACGCTGCGCACCGGCTCCCGGCGCACAATCGCGGTCATCGGGTTGGTGTTCATCTTCGTGACGGCACTGGTATATGCGCTGTTTATCACCGGACTGTTCTCAATCTTCTCGGTGGCGAGTTTCAGTCCCTGGGTTCGGGCTCTGGTTGTCGCGGTTGCGGCCGGCTTTGCCGCGATCAACATCAAGGACTATTTCTGGTTCAAGAAGGGGGTTTCTCTCACCATCCCGGAGGCCAGCAAGCCGGGGATCTACCAGCGGATGCGGAGTGTTCTCGCCGCCGCCGACTCCATGCCGGCCCTGGTCGCGGCGACGGTCACGCTGGCGGCGGGGGTGTCGTTCGTCGAACTCGCTTGCACAGCAGGGTTTCCCGTCCTATGGACAAACATCGTCGCCGCCAGGGATGTCACCCCCGCTATGTTCGCACTGTTACTGGGCCTCTATATGCTTGTGTACCAATTAGACGAACTGGCGATCTTCGGTGGAGCAGTCCTGACCATGCGGGCCACCAGACTTCAGGAGAAGCAAGGCCGCCTGCTGAAACTAGTGGGCGGCATGCTGATGTTGAGTTTGGCGCTCGTGATGCTGCTGAATCCAGCTCTGCTGCAAGATGTTCGGACGGCATTGCTTGTGTTCGCCGCGGCGGGTGCGGCGACGCTGTTCGTCGTGATCATCGAACGTATTCTCGGCCTTCGCCGCTCAGCCGGGTCGGCGCAGCGGATCGATGATGAACACGGATCCGCGGCTGAGCCCCGTCGAGGATGAGGTCGCGTACCCGCACGCCACCGGAAGAGATTCGGAACAACACCTGAAGGTGCTAGGCGGGGACGGGTAGCGTCGGGTTAGGCGAATTTGCCGTCCGCCACACCGGCGGGGTCTGCGCTGGTGCTGAGCGCCCGTTTCATTGATCGCGGGATGGAGGCATCGGCACGATATCGTCAGGACCGTCAGGTTGGTCGTGATGGGACTGGGGATGGCAGCAGGATCGGGTAGCGGCGCTGAACGAGCTGACGGCGCGACCCGCGGGCTACGAAGAGTCGCGCTAGCCGGCTATGCCGGCTCGGCCATCGAGTTCTACGACTTCTTCATCTACGGCACCGCCGCTGCTTTGGTGTTCCCGACAGTGTTCTTCCCCGATCTGGGCCCTGTGACGGCGACGACGGCGTCGCTGGGCGCGTTCGCATCGGCCTTCCTCGCGAGGCCGGTCGGGTCGGCGGTCTTCGGGCACTTCGGCGACCGAATCGGTCGTAAACGAACCCTGGTGATGACGCTCCTGCTGATGGGCGGCGCCACCATGGGTGTCGGCCTCCTTCCTAGCACTGCCAGTATCGGAATTGCCGCCCCGCTGTTGCTGATTGGGCTGCGTCTGGTGCAGGGGTTCGCTGTCGGGGGCGAATGGGCCGGAGCGGTACTGCTGAGCGCCGAGCACGCACCCCCGGCCAGGCGCGGTTTCTACGGCATGTTCACCCAGCTTGGGCTCGGGACCGCGCTGGTGCTGTCAAACCTGGTCTTCCTGCTGGCACACTTCGCGTTCGGTAGCGCAGGCTCGGCCTTCCTCCAGTGGGGCTGGCGCATTCCGTTCTTGTTGAGCGCAGTGCTCGTCGTCGCTGCACTGTTGATCCGGCTGAGGGTTGAGGAATCCCCGGTGTTCGCCGAAACGGCGCCGCGCGCATCGCACTCGGGTGTGCCTCTGGCAGCAGTGTTGCGTCAGCAGGGCAGCCAGGTTCTGTTGGCTGGCGGCGTGGTGATCTGTGCCCTCATGCTGGGTTTTCAGGCCGTAACCTTCTTCACCCACTACGGCTCTGAGCACATGGGCTATTCCTTGACCCTGGTGCTTCTGGTCGGAGTGGCCGGCGGGGTGTGTGCGGTCGCCACCGCGGGGGCCTCAGCGATCCTCAGCGACGCCTATGGGCGGCGGCGCGTCCTCGGCTTCGCGATCGCCATAGCTATTCCGTGGGCGTTCATGGCCTTCCCGCTGATTGAAACGAGAAACCACATCGTTTTCGGTGCGGCAATCATGGCGACCTATGCCGTGGGCGGTGCGTGCATGGGCCCGCATGCTGCCTACCTTCCGGAGATCTTCGCCGCGCAGTATCGCTACACAGGAGTAGCGGTTTCGCACACCTTGGGGTGCATCATCGGCGGTGGGCTGCCGCCGGTTTTGTCGCCGACTCTGTTGGCCACATTCGGCGGTTGGGCTGTTGCGGTCATGATGGGCGGCCTGGCGATCGTCAGCCTGGTTTGCGTGGCCGCACTGCCGGAGACCGCTGGACGGACATTGAGCCGCGAAGCTACTCCCCCGTGAAGTTCGGCGCCCGCTTCTCGAACATCGCGGTGATGCCCTCGCTCAGGTCTTTGGACGCCAGGAACGCCGAGTTCCACGCTGCGACGTAGCGCAGGCTGGCCGACACGTCAGCGATGCGCTGCTCATCGAGTACGTCTTTGATGCCGTTGACCACCAGCGGTGGGTTGGCGGCGATCTCGGCGGCGGTCGCGCGCGCGGCGGCCAAGGAGGCCTCGGCGTCGGGGTAGACGTCGTTGACAAGGCCGATGCACCCGGCCCGTTCTGAATCTATGTCCCTGCCCGTCAACGCCAGTTCGCGCAAATGCCCGTCGGACAGGATGTTTGGCAGCCGGGCCAGCGAGCCGACATCGGCCACGATCGCCAGCTTGACCTCTCGCACCGAGAACTTCGCGTCGGCGCTCGCGTAGCGAATGTCGACCGCGGAGATCAGGTCGACGCCGCCGCCAATGCACCATCCGTGGACCGAAGCGATCGTCGGCGTGCGGCAGTCCGCGACCGCGGAAATGGCCTGCTGCATCGCCGTGAGCTTTGCGTGGAAATCCGCACGGGGTTTCGCCAGCGCCCCGTCTTCCAGCATCGGCGACAACATTCCGCCCATCGCGGGCAGATCAAGCCCGTAGCTGAAATTGCGCCCAGAGCCGGTCAGGACAATCGCGCGCACCTCGGGGTCGGCCTCCAGCTCGGCGAACAGCACCGGCAGCTCGGCCCAGAACGCCGGGCCCATCGCGTTGCCCTTCCCCGGGCCGATGAGCGTCACCTCGGCGATGCGGTCGGCGATGTCGACGGAGACGGACTCGTATGCGTTGCCCATGAAGCAAGAGGCTAGCCATTGGCGGCCGCGGGCCGCCAGCCAGGGCAGCCGAGCTAGCCGCCCATCAGGACATCGCTGACCCTGGCGCTAGGCAGGAACTGGCAGGCTGCCTCTGCCAGGATCTGCCCGACGAATTCGCCATCGGGGCCCAGCGGGTTGCTCTCCTGGGCGAGGATCTCGCGCACCACTGCCAGCCGGGTGGCCTCGTCGAGGTCGGTGAACTCCGTGCACCGCATGGTCAGCGAATTCGCGGGCGGGGGAACCTCAGGGATGCTGGTGTTGCGGGTGGGTAGCGGAATGTTAGGGAGAGTGATGTCGGGCAGTCCGGGGATGGTCGGGGTGCGGCTTCCAGGCGTCGGCGAAGAGGTCAGCGGTGGGCCCGGCTCAGTGGTCTGCGCCACCAGGCCCTCGGTGGTGCGCTGGCATGCCGTGCCCAGGCCGACAGCCAACCCGAGAGCGGCCACAGTCGCGGCGCAGACCCGTACATGCGTCTTCATCCTGGCAACGATATGCCGCTAAACCCGTTCGAGATAGAAATAGAGGTGGCGAGGCGCGCCCGAATTGGTGTCCAGTGCACCCTTACCGTTCATGATGCCGACCACCGCGTTGTCGTCGACGACTTTGAAATGGTCGTGCACCGGCTTGCCGTCGTAGACCATCGAGGCGACCATCTCGCCGCGGAACT
>JAHZKD010000034.1 GCA_022600605.1 Actinomycetes bacterium | reverse complement strand
GCAATGACCCCACCATCGAGGTGTCCCGCCGGGGCAGTAAGCGCGGGGAACTGGTCGCGGTTACTGATGCTCCGGTGCGCAATGGGCAACGCTGGAACGTCATCGCCGTTGACGCCGAGGGGGATCGGATCGCGGCCCGCCGGATCGGCGATAACGCGCTGGCGGTGTTTGACGGACAGTATCTGCACACCCATGTGCATCACGGGTATGCGGTCACCGTGCACGCCGCCCAGGGCGCCACCGCGGCCCGCTGTCACGCCGTGCTCTCGACCACGGGTCGGCGCCGGGCGGCCTATGTGGCGATGACCCGGGGGCGGGAATCCAACACCGTCTACCTCTACGACCGTGTTGGCGGGGAAGGCGACCACGAACACGGCCCGCAACCGCAACCCGGCGTGCACCAAGCACGCCGTGGCGATGACCAGGACGCCGCCCAAGCCTTGACGGAACTGTTGGGGCGTGACGACACAGCGCACACTGTCGCAGCCACCGCCACGGCCACAGATCGCGAGCAGCTCCCCGAACCAGTCGCCGGCCTACTCGACTCCCGCGCCCACGCCCTGGAGAAGGTCCGCACCGTCCACGAGCTGGGTGTGGAAGTCGACTGGCTGGCCCAGATCGGTGGGATCAGCGCGCGTGCTACCTGCTACAAAACCGGCACCGCCACCCTGAAGCGGCTCCTCGACGAGGAAGCGCTCGACCAGGATCAGTGCGGTGTGGCCGCGGGCATCGTGGGCACCATCGACACCGTGCAATCCCTGCACTTCGACACCCAAACGGCCGCCGAGAAGCCCGCGCTGCTGGCCGCGGTCACTGCCTGCACCCGCACCGAGGGCGTAGCGACGGTCCTGCTCCCGGCAACTGAACAAGCCTCCCATGCCGCCCTCGGTTACGCCGGTGGTGCTGTCGTGCACAGCGCGGACACGCTCCTGGCCGAGTTCGACACCCTAGAACCCGACACCGTTAAGAGCAGAAGCCGATTCTGTGGTGCGTTCGTCATTGTCGATGACGCTGATCACCTCCAACCCGATCAGCTGATACGCCTGGCCGGTCACGCCCGCACCCGGGGCAGCAAGCTGGTGTTGGTCACCACCGACACCCACCCGCCCCGACCAGGACCGGCACGGTATTTGACTGATGTTGCTGCGGTATTTCTGCCCTGGGCCCATCACCGCGGGACGCGCATCGAAGAACCGGACACCGCGATCGGGCGCGCCCAACACGACAGAACAAGGCGCGGTACTGACCCGCGCATTGCCGAAATGCTTTACCGGGCAACCGAACTGATCAGCACCTGCCAACAACGGTACGGATACCTGGGACGCCACCGAGATCGCAGCCAGGACCGCAGCCAAGACCGCAGCCGCGACGACGACTACGGCCTGGGCCTATGACCGGAGGACTGCCCGACAAACCCCCGGATGAGTGCGTGCAGTGGTGTCAGGCCCATGATTATCGGATCAGCGTTGACGATGATCTGGCCGAAGTCGATTTGGACTGGTGGAACAGCCATCTGGAAAGTTATCGGATCCCGGTTCGGCTGTGGGGCCGCACCCTCGACGGCGCCCCCACCGACCGAGGTGCCGGTTTCCTGCGCCGCAGCGACATCAACGGATCACTGCCCGAACAGGGGCCACCGGATCTGTGTGTGCTCTACCGTGCCGCGGTATGGCTCACAGGACATCCGCGCCGCTCCCACACCCGCCGCTTCCCTGATGTGCGAACACGCAGCCGCATAGGCGATTTCACCGAGATCACTACCGCGTTGCAAACCTGCCGCCAACATCCGGCCACCATCGACCCCGGCCCTTACCGCAGCTGGTCGGGGTGGCCTCGTACCCCCGGGATCGGGCCGGCGGTGTTATCGCTGTACTGCTGGGCTGTACGCCCACACACCCTTGAGCGTCCGCAACTGCTCGACCAGCACAGCCTGGGGACGTTGTGTCACCTGGGCTGGCTGGAAATCCCCTCGATCACCACCTTCACCCGTAACCGCTACCTGCGCTACAACCAACTCCTCCACGGCTGGGCTCTCAACACCCAGATACCTGCCGAACTCATCGAAATGTGGCTAGCCCACAACTGGGGGCAACGCACCCGCGACGCCGGGCGTTACTTCAGCGCCGAACGCTGAAACACCGCCATCAGGGGAAGGGACGGCAACGGACTCGACAACCTTCCCGATGTCAGGCCTCTGGATGAGACGGGTCAGTCAGGGCTTACCACCGGGGGAGATTTCAGCACATTTCGCGGTGTCGCGCTTGACCACTAGCGCGCGTTGCCAGTTGATCGGTGAAACACTGTTGTGCGTGCTGATCCTGCCCCGGAGCTTGACTGACTTGCCGACGTAGATGAGGCCCGAGCCATCGGTGGTCATCAGGACGTACACACCGGGCACATTCCAGTCGTCCAGTGGGAGGTTCTGCCAGTCTCGGCGATGGAAGTAGCCCACGCGCAGTGCATGGGTGGTGAAGTCGGCGATCACCGGGGAGGTCGTGGACGCAGGATCTGGACGTTGACTGCGACGACCTGTGCGCTCACGATGGACTTCCCATCTCGACGGTGTCCCATAGACCGATCTGCTCGTTTGCGTGCCGGTGGTCACGCTCCTGAGGCGTCAGGGCGTAGTCGAGACTGGCCGATTCGAAGCGTTTGAACTGGTAGATCGCGTGGTTGAGGTGCGCGGCGTTGAACAAGCCGATCTCGTTTAGTGTCCGGAAATCCTCGACGGTCAGGCCGGTGACCCGCTCGAACAGGTCGGGGTCCAGGGACTCGATGACATGCTTGAGAGCCTCTTCCCGGAAGTTCGTGACATACATGAACACCGGGATCTTGGCGAGGAACTTCTGTAGCTTCTTGCGGATCTCGTTGCGCTTGCTGTTCGTCTCGGTTTGCTTCTTCTTTTGGCCACCGTCGAGCTTGCCTTTCTGCTCACGCTTGGCCTTCTTCAGGTCCTTGGTGTTGGTGATCACCTGCGCGGCGTTGTCGACCAGAGCGCGGAAGTCCTCAATGTTGCTTAAGGTCTCCATCAAGTCGGGGCGGTCCAGGACTGCTGCCAGCGTGCGCTCGTTGACATCGACCAGCAGCGGTGAGTTCCAGCGCCGGGCCAGTGCAGCCGCACCGATGCCGGCGGTGGCCCAGTTGAGCACATCAGCAGCGTCGAGTGCGGTCATGGCTCCGCCGGTAAAGCCGAAGATCGGCAGGTAGTTGATCAGCTCGCCGATCGCCTCGGTCGGCGTGGACTCGCCGGTGGTGGCGAGCTTGGAGCCGTATTCGGCGACAAGACTAAGCGCGCGGTTGGGGTCGAACTCGAAGACGTAGCAGGTGGGCTTGTGCACGTCGAGGCGCCCCTCCGCGTCGCGGTGCGCCCACGGGGACTGCACACGGAAGGCGGCCTGGAAGTAGGACTCCGGGCTCTTGAGCGAGCGCAGCATGAAGATGGCACCCCACTCGCGCACGGTCACGCCGGTCATCAGCTTGCCGCACGACAAGGTAATAGATCCGGGGCCGCCAGCGGTTTTGACGTCGGCTATCGCGGCCTCGACAGGCGGCAGTGCCTCAGCACCCTGACCGGCCTTGTTCCCGGCCGCGACGACGACCTCGAACTGCGAGAAGTACGGGTGCTCGCGGAGCATGTCAGCCATGGCGAAACACGATGCGACGCTGGGCAGGTACCAGACCGAGTGCTTGATCGCGGACTTGAACCGATGCGCCTCGTACGGGAACGGCGGCTTGTCCTGAGCCTGCACCTGGAGCTTCATCTGCTCACTGAGCTTTCCGCGAAGCAGCTCCAGAAACTCAGCAACCTCGTCGGGACGCTCAAAACCGTAACCGCCGGGGGTCTTAGTCGCCTTGAAGGTCTCATTGAGGCTGAAACCGCCGAACTCCCCATCCTCGGCGTATTCGGCCGCGCCGACACCCATGTCGTAGGTGTACATCTGCATCTGAGGCAGAGACAGGTAGGGGTTGGGCTGGTCTGGGTCGCCCCAGTTGGATTTCTCGCGTTGCTCGTCGATGTAGGTCCAGTTGAAGATCGCATCCTCGGTGAACTCACCCTCGGTGATGGCCCGGAACGGGGTACCCGACAGGTAGAGGTAGTGGTCGGCGTGCACGGCCAGTTCCTCGTCGATCTCGTCGGTGGTGACCTGATCTTCCGGTTCCTCGGCCTCGGCGATGGTCGCATCAACTGGGTCGTACAGGGCGCGCGCGGAGTCTCGCCAGGCGCCGAAGTGGTACTCGTCGAGCACGATGGCGTCCCAATCGATGAGGTGGATGACCTCGTTGTGAGCCTTGATGTTGCCGTCAACGTCGCGCCCGCCCAGGTCCTGCAACGAGGCGAACCAGACCACGGGTCCGGCGTAGTCCGCTGCCCTGTCACGCTCATCGTCAGGCGTGTGCTTGTCGACGTAGAGCCAGCCGTCGAAGTCGACGTGGCTGACGAGGTCGTCGTGCCAGGCGGTGGCCACGGCGGGTTTGAAGGTCAGCACCAGCACGCGCCGCCAGCCCATTTCCTTAGCTAGCTCGTAGGTGGCGAAGGTTTTGCCGAACCGCATCTTGGCGTTCCACAGAAACTTGGGCGCCTGGGTGCCGGTGTGGTTGCGGAAGTAGGCGGCGGTCTGGTCGATCGCGGCCTGCTGCTCAGGACGCGGCCTGAAGGTCTGAGTGCGCGTCGGCTGGTAGGCAGTACCCGAGACCACGGTGGCGACCGCAGCTCTCACTTCGTCGAGGGTGACCTCAAACCATTCGCCACCGATGCGGTGGATACCAGCGGAGACCAACGCCGCATGCACGTCATGGTCGGAGAACTCCGTGCCGTCGGCGCGCACCGCAGGCTCATCCAGCAGGATCTGCACGCCCTTGAGCCCAGGATAGGCCGTACCCAGCTGCTGCTTGATCCGCGCGCGGGCGGTCCCCTTGGTGGTCTGGCCGACCTTGATCAAGCCCTCGCCCCTGCGCGGTTGCCCGCCGTGGGTGCGTTCCCACGGCTCAGCGTCCTTGCCCACGACGGTGTAGGCGTAGATACGATTGCCCATCGACTAATCCTCGTCGGCGTCGTCGTCGACCTTGCCGGGCTTGTACTTGGAACCGCCAGGCAGATGGCTGGCAGGGATCGGCGAGTCCAGAGACCAGTTGACCTCACGCGGCATGATCTTGGACTCGATGTACTCGCGCTCTACGCCGGTCAAGCCGAAGTGGTCGTAGAGCTGCTCGTCGGTCCAGGGGCGCGTGAAGTCGACTTGCGGGGCGAACCGGAATCGCTCCGGGGTCAGATGTTGGGTGGCTTTGCGCTGCAGGACGAGGAAGCGGACGAATTTGGTGGTCAGGTAGTTCGCGTAGTTTTCGGTCTCTTCCCTGGTGCCGAAGGTGCCGGCAACGAGGTAGCTCTGGGTACAGGCAGATCCTGGTGCGAGCGCGATCGGTTCACCGGTGACGTATGCGACCTCTCGGCCGTGACCATCGCCAGCCATCGGGAGTAATACCTTCCAGCGGTCGACCCATTCGTGAAAGCGTTGCAGCTGGTCGGGGCGCACATATTCGACCTTGGCGCCGAAGACGAGCGGAATCATGCCTTCTTCCTGAGTGGGCGAGGCGTGCTTGTAGTTGGTGGTGATCGATTGACCGAACGGATCCCTCGGGCTGACGACATCAGCCAGGGTGTTCTCGTTGTGGGCCTTGGCGATGATGGATGCGGCGCGGTTGTCTCGGACGACGACGCCCTGACCGTCACGCAGGTCACGAGTCATCGTCGAGAGGATCTTGCCGTCGACGCGAGTAGAGAACTCGCAGTCGCCATCGTGGTCCCGGTCCCAGAGGAAATAGCAGACACCGCCCTTGATTTCAACACCGGGAAAGCAGTCGAACAGCTTCGGGTTGTCGACAATCTTTGCCAGGCGCCGATCGGCGATCATGTTGGCGCGGAAGGAGTCCAGACCTTTGCCGCCGGTGAACCACGCGGCCTTGATGATCATGAGGACGTACTGTGGGTCCAGCTCAATAGCCTTCTCCACAAAGTATTGGTAGAGCTGGGTGATGTTGGCAGTGCGATCACCCTCGGCGGTCTTCATTCCGATCTGGTAGGGCGGGTTGCCAACGATCACGTCGAACTGCATGCCGACCGTCTCCTCGGTGGGGTAAGTGCCATGAATGAACGAGTAGGCGTAGTCCTCGCGGTTGTCGCGCACGAGAGTTTCGGGGGCCCGGCAGATCTTGCAGAAGCCCTTGCTATCGAAAGTGTGCATAGATGGGACGTACGGGATATTTCCGGCCGGGTCGTCGAATCGCACCACGCTGTAGGCACTGGAGGCGTCGGCGGTGCAGTAGACGCTGCGCCGCGAGATCATGCCGGTCATCTCGGTGATCGCGGCGCCGTAGAGCATATTGCGGAAGATGTGCTCACGCCGGGCGACAAAGTCTGGTTCCCAGTCAGCCAGGCCGTCGAGCAGCCGAGTGGCGATCTCGCGCAGGAAGACTCCCGACTTGCTGAACGGATCGAGCCAGCGATAGCGCGGCTGGTGCCAGACATGCTCAGGTAGCAGTTCGAGCATCGCGCGGACCAGCTTGGGTGAGGTCGGCACCTCGTCGTTGGACAGCTGAGCCAGGCAGTCAAGGATGTCGGGAACGTGCTGGGTGAAACGGCTCATGCGCCGATCCTTCTGGGCTCGCCAGTCACCGGCTCTGGGTTGCACAGAAACAGGGCGTAGTGGATCGGCTTGCTGTCGACCTTTGGGACATGGAACAGATCGAGTTGGTCTTGGTTGCTGTTCACGGTCGACCACTCACGGGTGAACGTGCCGTTTCGGCCTGCGCGGTAGTCCACCCATTCGATCGTGTCGAGGTCAGCCAAGGTATCGGCCTGCACGACGTTGGTGGACAGGACAGCCTCGACCGCACCGGCGAAGCCAGCGGTGGCCTCGCGAGTGTTCAGGTCGCTGTCCAGGTGCGCGATGATGACGCTGCGCAGCCGATCCTTGGACTCCGCCACGTTCTCGGCGTCGATGTCGATGGCGTAGATCGAGGCCAGTGCGCGCAGCATGCGATGCTCGTACTGTTGGCCGGTCTGGTAACGCTCGCGTGTGACGAAGGCCAGCTTGCGGATCAGAACCTCTTCGAGGAAATTGCCAGACCCTGCTGCGGGCTCGAAGAACTTGCGATCGGTGTTGGACGGGTCTGCGGCGCTGGGAAACATGCCAGGGACCAGATCGAGCATGGCATGGACTTCACGGGCGTGCGTGTAGACCTCGGCGAGGTCACGAACTCGCTGACGCGTCTTAATCTGCATTCTTCCTCCCCTCCGACTGGCACCTAGCTTGCGCTTGATCTTCTCAATCTCCGCCGACATCTGGCTGCAAGGTCGACAAGTTCGTGTCATGCCCGGGGCGGCCCAGGGCCAGTGACGTGGGGTGCAGGACCGCTCGGCGTTGAGGTCTGGCTAGCCGTGCGGGAATGGTGACGATGCGCCGGCGCAGGGGTTGATCCGCGGGCGACCGCATGGGCGCCCCAGGCGAGGAGCCCGGTGGCGCGTAGCAGGTTGTGGGCGATAGCGGCGCACACCGGTCTCAGATCTAGAGAAACGAGACACGCCTCCAGGCCCCGCTCCCCCGGCCTATCCACCCAGGTCGCGGTGTCTCATTTCTTGTCTCACACCGCGTGTCTCAGATCCTCGATGTCGGTGGGCAGTGAGACAGTCAACAGTATGGCGACGATCCTGGGTTATGCCCGTGTCAGCACCACCGGCCAAGACCTCGATGCGCAGCTGACCGCGCTCACCGCCGCCGGGGTTGACGTCGACCGGATCTACACCGACAAACTCTCTGGGTCGGCCAAGGTGGACCGCCCCGGTCTGGCCGCGCTGCTCGACTACGCCCGCCCCGATGACACCGTCGTTGTCGCCGCGATCGACCGTCTGGGCCGTTCGGTCGCTGAAGTGACTCGTACCATTACCGAACTCGGTTCGCAGTCAATTACTTTGCGCGCTTTACGTGAAGGAATCGACACCGCCACACCAACTGGTCGCGCTGTCGCAGCCATCATGGCCACCCTCGCCGAACTCGAACTCGAACTCGGTCGGGAACGGCGTGCCGCGTCACGCGAATCTCGCCGCTCCCGACAGCTGCCAGCCACCAAGCCGCACAAGCTCACCACGGACCGTCAAGAACAACTCCGCCGGCTCGCGGCTACTGGTGAGCCCGTCGGAGAACTCGCCGTTACCTTCGGAATCGGACGGGCAACGGCATATCGTTACCTGTCCACTTCCTAACCTCATTTTTCGTGAAAACTTGGTGTGACACGTGCGCGAGCGGGGCAAGAGGTTAGGGGTGGACCAATGAAGCTGTCGGTGTCGGTGGCGTTGTTCATCGCCGTTGCGTACGGAGTGCTTGCGTGGTGGCTGAGGGTGTACCACCACACGTCGGGCACAGTGCTCATTGCACTGGCCGCGTTCGCAGTCTCCTGTTTCGCACAGTTTCAAGCGTCCAGATCGGCGCAAAACTCCGCGAGCGCTTTGGCGCTCGCCCAACTGAATGAGGAACGCGCCAAGTACGGGTGGACGATCACAGTGCATCCCGAGGGCGATCGTTACGTGCTGCGCAACACCGGCACGTTGGCAGCTCACGACGTGCGATTCATCAACGTCGACCCGCACACAATGCTCAACTTCGAGCAACACGAAGGCGATGGCGGGCCAGCGGTAGAACCTGGCCATGCCGTCGCGTTTCATGCCCACTTCACCTACGGAAGTAGCGGCAACGCAGTCGAATTGGACTGGCTGCCCGTCGGTGAAACCGAACGCAAGACGTTCAGAGACGTGCTGGACGACATTCCTAACAAGACGTTTGACGAGGTGGTCAAGCGTCGCGAGGTCGAACGCGATGCCGAAGCAGCCATGGACAGGGCGTGGTGCGCCGAGATGCGAAAGATTCTGATCGACCTAGCCGCCGCGTGGGGCGATTACAAAGCCAACGTGACTGCCCAGAACAAAATGCGAGTGCAGGGGCTCGTGTCAGCGTTGCCTAGCAATATGGTTCGAGCGATGGGTTTTGAGGTCGATGTTCCGCGAGATTTCTGGGGGATGCACCAGTGGCCGTTTGAGAACTTCGTGCAGGATGCGAAGGACAAGAAACTGGTCCGTGAAAATGCGCCCATGATCGAACTCATGTGGAATCTGACGTGGGTACAGATTCCCCGAAGGCGCGAAGGCGACTTATCGCAACCGCCTGACCCCTGGTATCGGGTGGAACACGCGATCCACGGTTACATCGAACTGGTACGCAACCGCGAGCAAGGCAAAGTCGAGTATCGCGATGGGCAACGTGATCGCGAGAGCCACGAACGAACCTTGCAGATGTTGCAGGAGCACAAAAGGCTGTTGAAGCCAGAGAAGTGATCTAGCCCGGTAGGCGTCTCAAAAACCGTCTATTTGCGAATAGACAAGTGATCCGCGCGAACCGCCATCCTGTCGCGTTGAGCCGTCGGACAGGACAGGTCGCCACGAGACGTTGCCACCATGAAGTTCTGCGATATTGGATGCCCTAAGTTATCGGCGCGTTGGTAGATGATTGACACGTGGCTGAGCAGCAAGAGCATGAGCTGAAGACCTTCCTAGCCCAGGATTTGGCAGAGATGGCCTCTGAGTACGCCCGTATCAGAGAGCGATCGGTTGAGGATCCGGGTACGGCGGGCGACGAAGGCGAGGAAATTTGGGCGGGGTTGTTCCGCGACTGGCTGCCAGTGAACTACCAGGTCAAGACCAAGGGCAGAGTCCTCGGTCCAGACGGCACCGCGGGGCCGCAAGTAGATGTATTGATTTTGCGCCCCGGCTATCCAAACCGACTGCTCGACAAAAAGCTGTACCTAGCAGGCGGTGTGGCAGCCGTCTTCGAGTGCAAGAACACGCTTAAGGCATCGCATATCGAAAAAACCTGGAAGAACGTAGCAGTGGTCAATTCGCTCTCCGGCCGGGACAAATCCGCGGCCACTTCGCCACGGCAAGCTTTAGTCCCCGACATCTATTACGGGCTACTGGCTCACGGCCATACCTGGGACAAACCGGGAAGCGATCCGGTCGGGGTTATCGTCGGGAAACTGCAAGCGCTGCTTGATAAGACACCGCTGATGCGTGACGCGTTAAACATGCTTTGCGTTGCGAATCTCGCATCGTGGAGCGTACTGCGTATGACCTACGACGGGCCGGCGTTGTTGGGGTCACAAACCTGGGAGGCGCGGAAGAAGCTCAACGGCCTCTCATCGGATGATCCATTGTGCTGGATCCAATACATGAATGCTTCGACAACCTGGGACGAGTTCATTCCCCCGAATCCTCTAGGGGCGTTGATCGCGGCCCTCGTCGGCCGCCTGGCATTCTCGGACGAAGCGTTGGCCCCGCTGTCGCAGTACTTCTTCGCGACGGGTCTAGCTGGCAAGGGCCGCGGAGTGGCGGGAAGGTCCTTTTCCCTGGATAGCCAGTTGCCTACCGAAGTGACGAACAAGCTTCCCGCCGCCCTCACGAACGGAGTGCTGCACTCAGACTGGCCGATGGCGTTTAACTTCTGACGCCAGACGAGTGCCCTAGGTCTCCGTGCCGCTGAGCACGGCTCACAACAGCACGTACAGCAGTGTGGGGCCCCGAGGCGTTCCCTAAAGCCTTCGTTATCGGGACGATCTGACTAACCGTCGGGTCTAAGACTCGTCCAGATATGCGCGAAGCCCGAGCGCCGCGGTCGTCCGGCCGGGTCTCGGGCTCACTTCCCGCAGCTATTGCCGCAGACGTTCCGATGGTAGCCCCCGGGTGGGGGGCTACCAGCAACAAAAACTCGAAGCCTGGTACCGCACGACGTATGGCATATGCGCGTCAATATGTACGTACATATTGACATATGGCAATCAATACCCGCATCAGGCAAGGTCGGGATGTGCCTGTTGGATGGCCGTGGACACCAGTGCCTGCACGCTGGTGTCTTCTTCGGCCGCTAGCCTTTTCAGCGTTCGATGCATGTCACGGGGCAGGTCAAGCGTTGTGCGCGCCCCGCCACCTGCTCGCCGATGTTGCATTGAGGCCGCTGCTAGCCCAGCCGTGTCCTGTAGTCCCACGCTGATGGCTGCCCGAATTAGTTCGGTCATGGTGGTGCCTGAGTCCAACGCGCGGCGCTTGAGCCCGGTCCGTAAGGACGGTGTGAGGTGCAGTGTGGTGCGTATCGGCGCATGCACGATGCTAGTCCGCGTCTCGTCGGAGGCTTGAAACGTGCTCGCCGCCCGGGCAGTTGCCGCAGCTCCTGTCGGCCGGCGGATCACCGATGCCCGGACAGCGTCGGCCGTCGAGGGCTTCCTGGTCATGCCGACACCTCTTCCTCAAGTCCTACCGATGCCAGCAGTTCATCGAATACATCGCCGTAGTCGCCCAGGTACCGAGGAATCCCGCGGCCAAATGCTCGCTCGACGGCGGTCAAGTCACGCACGATGTTGTGCAGCACGGGCACGTTCGCCTCAATCAGGCCGCGCGGCATCTCCACCGCCTCGAGCTTCCGCATGTCGACGAGGGTTAGAAGAACCGTCGTTGCCCGGTGTGCGGTGATATCTAGCGTCGGCCAGACGCGATCAATATCCGCCGCGCGAGGCCCCGTCGGAATGATCACCAAATC
>JAHZKD010000303.1 GCA_022600605.1 Actinomycetes bacterium | reverse complement strand
CTCGCCATCGCGATGCAGCCGACATTTGCGACATCGGCGAGACGACCGCGCTGGCCTCAACGATCGTCCTGCTGCCATCGGGCACCGCAGCCGGAGTTGGGACCACCTCGACGCCGCGGGGCGCGTGCTGCTCATCGGCGGCTGGGGCTTGAGTGGCCAGGAGTGCGCTGGATGCGGCGTCCGCTGACGGGTCGGCGTCACCCCCGCCACCGAAAATCAGCGCTGCAGGAGCGAGCGCGGACAGCACAAGCACAGACCACTTGCGACGCCCACGACCTACCGCTTGTCGACTCACGACAAGCAACATACGTGGGAACGCTGCAAATTACACCATCGATCGCCAAAACAAAATACGACACGCCGGTCGTTACATTACCGATACCGACCGGATAGCAAACGTATATGCCGACTCCCTACAACTCCGCGAAGCTGACAAATGCGCAGGTCAAGCCAGCGGGCAGCGAGAGCGTGAAGAGCACGCCAGCGAGCATGAGCGACGCCGCGCAGCGATGGCGGCAACAAAATCGCCCGCCCGTCAAAATTTCTGTGACGTGACGCACAGATGGGCTCGCATCTGCTCAGCGGCGCCGAATCGCCACCTCGGGTCGCGGGCCATCGACCGCTCGATCGTCTGGGCCAGTGCAGGGTCGATGTCCGGTCGTAATGAAGCCAGAGGCCTCAGGTGCCCCCCGGAGATCGCGTCGGCCAAATCGCTGAGGTTGGCCTGTGGATACGCCCGGCGCGCAGCGAGCGCCTCGTAGGCGAGAACTCCGAGTGCATATAAGTCGTCGGATGCTGTCGCCGGCCTCCCTGCGATCCTGTCAGCCGGCAGGTAGGCCATCGTCCCGAATACCCGGCTGGTCAGCGTCTGCGGCGCGTCAGCGGTCTTGGCGACACCGAAGTCGGCGATCTTCACGCTCCCGGACAGGGTGAACAGAACGTTGGCCGGCTTGATGTCGCGGTGCAGCACACCTTGGCGGTGCGCGGCGCCGAGTGCGGCGAGCAGATCGACCATGATCGCGCGCACCTGCTGGGTGGGCAGTGGAGCACCACGCGTCAGCACGTCGGCCAGGGTGTGGCCAGGCAGCCGCTCCAACACGATGTACGGCTTGCCCTGGTGCACGCCGCAGTCCCAGACCGAGACGATGCGCGGATGGCGGAGCCGAGCCAAGGCGCGTGCCTCGCTGGTGAACCTGCGTCGACAGTCTGGCTGTGTGCTCAGTGAGGGATATAACACCTTGACGGCGACTGGGCGGCCCAACCACCCGTCCCAGCCATCGCGCACCTCGGCCGTTCCGCCATGACCCAGGACACCCCGCAGCTCGTAGCGTCCGCCAAGGATCTCCGGCGCCCGCATGCTGTTCACGCTATCGGTAAGACCTATCGGTCAGACACTGATGCAAACCTCGCGACGGCCGTCACACCTTCGGGCTGTAGTAGTGCGGGTTGTCTCGATACTCAAGGGGCGGGAGATTGCGCGCGGGGGTTTCCACCAGAGGTGAGTCCGCGGGCAGCCGCCCCTGGGCACGATCCCAGGCAGAGCGCTTCCTCGGGTGCATCAGCATGCGCTTTGGCAGCAGTTGGGTCGTGCGGTAGACCACGTTGCCGAACAGTCGGTGTAGCCGGGCCTTGCGTGGTGACCAGCTGTAGCCCATCAGCTCGCGAACCGACGGATCGAACAGCCCGACGGTGGTGAAGTTGAAGAATCGCTGCATCCCGGCGACATTAAGTCTCCACAGCCAGTCCGGCATCCACTCCAGGGAGGGATGTTTGGTCATCCCGGACAGGTCGAGCACTTCGCGTGCAGCCCAGTTGTTTTCCAATACGTTGCGGCACATGTGATCCCAGTACTCCTGGAATTCCTCCCAGGTCTTGGGTACCGGGCGCATGCTCATCCCATACATCCGATACCACTGGATGTGCTCATCGAAGAGCTGGCGGCGCTGCGCCTCGGTGAGGCCGCCCCTGACCCATTCCGCGGCCAGCATGGTGGATTTGAAGAACGTGGCGTGCGCCCAGTAGAAAACGTCGGGGTTCAGCGCGCTGAAGCGGCGACCCTGGTCGTCCACGCCTTTGATCCCGATGTGGTAGTCGCGCACCTGCGCAGCGGTTTTCGGTGCGCGGTCGCCGTCGAACACCACCCCGCCGATGGGATACACCGATCGGTAAAGCCGGGGCATCCGCTCCCGAAAGAAGATCGAATACTGCTGGACGGCCGCACCGAGTTGAGGATGCATGTTCTGCATCGAGCCGGCCCACGGACCCTGCAGCATCCCCGTCCACTGGCCAAAATACTTCCAGGTGAGCGAGTCGGGACCAAGCGGTTGCGGTGGCATCTCATATCCGGCCGGCGCTACCGGACAGCCGGCCGCACCCACTGGCGCCGCGTCATCTGCCTCGTTGGCCGGCTGGGACGTCGCGGACGTATCTTGGGTCAACTGGCGCCCTTCCCCGAACACGGCACGTCGCCAAACGATATTTTGACTACGAATGTTGTCATTCGAGCTTAGGAGTGATGTGCCGTCGGGTCAACGACGCGGCCGATGGTCGGGTGTTCCGCTGCGGGACCGCCAGACACTTCGCCGCGACGAACTCATCACTGCGGGCATCGCGCTGTTGGGCAGCCGCGGGGGGCCCGCGTTGACCGTCCGGGCGGTATGCCGGGCAGCCGGGCTCACCGAGCGTTATTTCTACGAGAGCTTCTCCGACCGTGACGAATACGTGGCGGCGGTCTATGACGACGTATGCAACTCAGCGATGTCGACGCTGATGAAATCAGACAGCCCGCGCGACGCCGTCGAGCGCTTCGTGGCGTTGATGGTTGACGACCCCACCCGCGGACGCGTCCTGCTGCTTGCGCCCGAGGCGGAGCCGGTGTTGACGCATTCGGGGGCTGAGTGGATGCCCAACTTCATCGAATTGCTGCAGCGAAAGCTCACTCGTATCACCGACCCCACCGTCCAGGCGATGGCTGCCACCGGCCTCATCGGGGCGCTCAGCGCACTGTTCACCGCTTACCTGGACGGCCGGCTAGCCGCGACTCGGGAACAGTTCATCGACCATTGCGTCGAACTGCTGCTCAGCGGCGCGGCACCGTAAACCGGCGGGTGACCCCATGGCGCGATAGCGCGCTAGCTTGAATGTCACCGAATTACACAGATATATTGACTGCAACCATTAGGTACAGATAACTGGGAGGTGTCATGTCGAAAGACCTGACCGACCTGCAATTGCTGACCGAACTCGAGCCCGTCGTCGAGCAGAACGTCAATCGCCATATGAAGATGTGCAAGGACTGGAACCCTCACGACTACGTTCCGTGGACCGACGGCAAGAACTACTACGCACTGGGCGGTCAGGACTGGGATCCCGAGCAATCGAAACTTTCCGAGGTCGCCCGCGTGGCGATGATCGTGAACCTGCTCACCGAGGACAACCTGCCTTCCTACCACCGCGAGATCGCGATGAACTTCAGCATGGACGGTCCGTGGGGTTTCTGGGTTAACCGGTGGACCGCCGAGGAGAACCGCCACGGCATCTCACTACGCGATTACCTCGTGGTCACTCGGGCAGCCGACCCCGTCGAGCTGGAACAACTGCGTATCGAACAGATGACTCGCGGCTTCAGCCCCGGTCAGAACGACCAACTGGACGCATCCGACGCCGACCTTTTCGCCGGGTGTCTGTTCGACTCGGTGATCTACGTGACCTTCCAGGAACTCGCCACCCGGGTCTCGCACCGCAATACCGGTAAAGCATGCGAAGAACCCGTCGCCGACCAACTCTTACAGCGGGTCTCGGCCGACGAGAACCTGCACATGATCTTCTACCGCGACGTGTCCGAAGCAGGGTTCGAAATCGCCCCCAACCAGGCGATGAAGTCCTTGCACAAGGTTCTGCGCAACTTCAAGATGCCGGGCTACACCATTCCGGACTTCCGGCGCAGGGCGGTCACCATCGCATCCGGCGGTGTGTATGACCCCCGCATCCACCTCGACGACATCGTGATGCCCGTACTCAAGAAGTGGCGCATCTTCGAACGTGAAGACTTTAACGGCGAGTCTGCCCGGATGCGCGATGACCTCGGCGTGCTGGTCGACGAGCTACAGGAGTCAGTGGACAAGTTCGAGGTGGCCAAGCAGCGTCGCGTTGAGCGTCTGGCTCAGATGGCCGAAAAGAAGGCCGCGAAGGCTCACTTGGTCGGATCCTCCACGCCAAGTTGATTCCCACGTTGATCCCCACCACAGGGGCGCCGACGGCCCGATCTGCACTGCAGATCGGGCCGATCGCACTGCGCAGCCCGGTGGTGCTGGCCCCGATGGCCGGAGTGACCAATGTCGCGTTCCGCACGCTCTGCCGCGAACTCGAGTTGGCCCGCGCGGGGACCGTGAGCGGTTTGTACGTGTGTGAGATGGTGACCGCGCGCGCCCTGGTTGAGCGCCACCCCGTCACCATGCACATGACGACCTTCGCGCCAGATGAGTCACCGCGGTCACTGCAGCTCTACACGGTGGACCCAGCCAACACCTATTCGGCGGCGAAGATGATCGCCGACGAGGGTATGGCCGACCACATCGACATGAATTTCGGTTGCCCGGTACCGAAGGTGACCAGACGCGGGGGCGGGGCTGCGCTGCCCTTCAAGCGACGTTTGTTCGCCCAGATCATCAGGGCTGCGGTCGCAGCGACCGAAAACTCCGATATTCCAGTCACAGTGAAGTTCCGGATCGGGATTGATGCCACCCACCACACGCATCTTGATGCTGGGCGTATCGCGGCCGAGGAGGGGGCAGCGGCAGTGGCGCTGCACGCTCGCACAGCCGCGCAGCGTTACTCCGGAACCGCCGACTGGGGGCAGATCGCCGCCCTCAAAGCTCACGTCACCGGAATTCCAGTGCTCGGAAACGGCGATATTTTCGACGCCCAAGACGCTCTGGCCATGATGGCTACAACCGGCTGCGACGGGGTGGTCATCGGCCGAGGCTGCCTGGGACGGCCGTGGCTCTTCGCTGAGCTGTCCGCCGCCTTCACCGGCGACTCACCGGCGACGCCGCCCACGCTGGGCGAGGTGGCGAAGATCATTGGCAGGCACGGCGAGCTGCTTGTCGCACACTTCGGAGAAGACAAAGCGATGCGGGAGATCCGCAAGCACGTGGCGTGGTATTTGCACGGGTTCCCCGCAGGAGCCGACCTGCGCCGGTCATTGGCACTGGTCAAGACTGTTTCTGAACTGCATGCACTGCTCGAACAGTTGGACCCCAACGTGCCCTTCCCAGCGTCGGGCAGCGGCCCTCGGGGGCGTCAGGGCTCAGCTGCATCGGTGATGCTTCCCGAAGGATGGCTCAACGACCCCGACGACTGTACGGTGCCCCACGGGGCCGACGCGATGAACTCGGGAGGCTGAGCTGGACGGTCCTCAGACAGTTGAACGGGGGATCCGAGAGAACGCCTAGCGCGTTGGTTCGGCTAGCTCTTTCTCACAATGTCTTAGTACGATGCACGACGAAGAGCCCGGCTCCGGTCGTGGAGCCAGGGCTAGTACCTCAGGCAGTGGGCACAGCGGGTGCCGGCGCAACAAGGCGCAAGAACCACACGAACGCGGCGAGACTCCCTCGGGAGCTGGAAGGCCGGTACGAACATGAGTGACGACGGCATGGGAGATTCAGCTGCCACTCCTGGCCGTCCCCTGACCGTCGCCGAACTGATCGCCAGGCTCGAAGGTGACGTCTCCTCCGCACAGCCCAGGCGCCATCGCGCCCGGCCAGAACGCGAACCAGAGCCCTATCCGGAGCAGGACGACGTAGCCGACCACGACACCGCGGTCCTGCCGGTGATCGCGGGGCCCCGCTCAGAGCTCCCCAACCTGGCCGGTTCGCCGGTATCGCACCGCCGCCCACCGAGGCACCACCGCCAGCCCACACGCCCCGGTCGCCGCGGCGTGCTCGTGGGGCGCTCTGCAGCGGCGTTGATCGCGGTGCTCGCGCTGATGCTCACAGGTAGCGCTTGGCAGTGGCAATCTTCTAAGAACAACCTGCTCAACCGGGTCTCGGCACTCGATCCCGATTCCCGCGACATCGTCGACCCGAATGCACAGTTCGGCGACGAGAATTTCCTCATTGTCGGCGTCGACAGCCGGTTCGGCGAAAATATGCAGATGGGCGTTGGGTCCACTGACGAGGTTGAGGGATCCCGGTCAGACACGGTGATGCTGGTGAATATTCCCGCCAACCGTGAACGTGTCGTCGCAGTGTCGTTCCCGCGGGATCTGGAAATCAGTCCGATGCGGTGCCAGGCATGGAACCCGGAGACCCGTAAGTACGGACCCATCTACGACGAGGAGACCGGTAGCTACGGCCCTGACCGGGTGTACACCGAATACAAGCTCAATTCGGCATTCTCGGTGGGCGGGCCCAAGTGTCTGGTCAAGGTGATCCAGAAGTTGTCCGGTCTGCACGTGAACCGTTTCATGGCAGTCGACTTCGCCGGGTTTTCCAAGATGGTCGACGCGCTCGGCGGCGTCGAGGTGTGCAGCACAATACCCATGGAGGATTACGAGCTCGGCACGGTGCTGCCCGTAGCAGGACGCCAGATCGTCGACGGCCACACCGCCCTGAACTATG
Organism: Actinomycetes bacterium; assembly: GCA_022600605.1. Classification (GTDB taxonomy): domain Bacteria; phylum Actinomycetota; class Actinomycetes; order Mycobacteriales; family Mycobacteriaceae; genus Mycobacterium. The sequence goes on along the minus strand of JAHZKD010000303.1, from coordinate 6,193 downwards.
TCCGCGCTCGCTCGGTCACCACCGAGGTCAACGGCGACTATGGCCGAATCAAGCGCCAGCAGCTGTTTCTGTCGTCGCTGCTGCGGTCGATGATCTCCAAAGAGACCTTCTTCTCCCTGTCCAAGCTCAACAACGTGGTCAACATGTTCATCGGCGACAGCTACGTCGACAACCTCGACACCAAGGACCTTGTCGACCTCGGCCAATCTGTGCAGGGTGTGTCCGCGGGTCGCATCACTTTCGTCACCGTGCCGACAGTCGGATACGCCGACGAGTACGGCAACGAAGTGCCTCGCACTGACGACATGCGCGCATTGTTCCGCGCGATCATCAACGACGATCCGCTCCCCGAGGAGCACAACCCCGACAACGCACCGTTGCCCGGCACGCCGGAGTATATGGCCGCGGATGGTCCGGCATTGGGCGCCGGCGAAGTCGCCAACGTGCTCGCCATCGACCCGGAGTCCGTCGCCGTGCGGGTGTCGAACTCCACGGAGCAAAGCGGTCTCGGGGCCAAGGCGACAGACGCGTTGGAAGCATACGGTTTTGACGTCGCCACTCCCGACGACTACCCGAGCCCGCTGACGCGCACGACAGTGTTCTTCTCCGCAGGCAACGAAAAGGCAGCCGCCACGGCTGCGTCATCATTCGCCAACCCGACCGTCAAACGCGTCACCGGGATGGGCGACACCGTACAGGTCGTGCTTGGCACTGACTTCAATTCGGAGGGCTTCGGCTCAGTGACCGCCCCCACTCCCAGCGGATCACCAGTCCGGGTTCGCGTCATCCGCAGCACTGCTGGCATGCCCACACTGCTGCCCGATGATTTGTCGGTCACCAACGCCGCTGATACCACCTGCGAGTAGTCCGTTGTTGCAGCGTCTGGAAGGTGGCATTCACCCTTCGTTCACCAGCGAGTTCGTGACGATCGGGCTGGTCAGCCCGTAGGCTTGCCTCATGCGAAACGCATACCACGAGCAGTTGGATGCCCTGACCAGTCAGCTTGGTGAAATGTGCGGGCTAGCGGGAGTCGCGATGGAGCGCGCGACCCAGGCCCTGCTGCAAGCGGATCTGCCACTCGCCGAACAGGTCATCACCGATCACGAACACATCGCGGCGATGAGCGTCCGCGCCGAGGAGAACGCCTTCGTTCTTCTCGCGCTGCAGGCTCCGGTGGCCGGCGATCTGCGAGCTATCATCGGCTCGATTCAGATCGTCGCTGATATCGACCGGATGGGTGCGCTGGCACTGCACGTCGCCAAGATCGCACGGCGCCGACATCCTCAGCACGCGCTGCCCGAAGAGGTCAACGGTTACTTCGCCGAAATGGGCCGAGTCGCAGTCGAGCTCGGTCAAAGCGCCCAAGAGGTGCTGATCACCCGCGACCCGGAAAAAGCATTACGGATCAGTGAAGAAGACGATGCGATGGACGACCTGCACCGGCACCTATTCACCGTGTTGATGGACCGCGAGTGGAAGCACGGTGTCGCCGCAGCAGTCGATGTGACGTTGCTGGGCCGGTTCTACGAACGTTTCGCCGATCACGCGGTTGAGGTGGCTCGCCGGGTCATCTTCCAGGTCACCGGAACCAACCCCGACGACGCCGAGCTGTCGGTATCCCCCTAACCGACCCGCCCTATCCGAACCGGCCGGAGATGTAATCCTCGGTAGCCTTCTGGGTGGGGTTGGAGAAGATCTTTTCGGTGTCGTCGAGTTCGACCAACCGCCCGGGTTTTCCGGTGGCCTCCAGGTTGAAGAAGGCCGTCTGATCGCTGACTCTGGCAGCCTGCTGCATGTTGTGAGTCACGATGACGATCGTGTAGTCCTGCTTGAGTTGGGCAATCAAATCCTCGATGGCCAGCGTGGAGATCGGGTCGAGCGCCGAACATGGTTCGTCCATCAGCAGAACGTCGGGCTGCACGGCAATGGCACGGGCGATACAAAGCCTTTGCTGCTGCCCCCCCGATAGCCCCCCACCAGGGGTGTCCAACCTGTCCTTCACCTCGTTCCAGAGATTCGCGCCCCTCAGCGACCGCTCGGCGACCTCTTCGAGGTTCTTCTTGCCGCGCACCCCCTGGAGCTTGAGGCCGGCAATAACGTTGTCACGAATTGACATGGTGGGGAACGGGTTCGGCCGCTGGAACACCATCCCGATGGTCTTACGGACACTCACCGGGTCGACGCCCGAGGCATAGATATCCTCACCGTCGAGCAGCACCGAGCCCTCAACGCAGGCACCGGGCAGCACCTCGTGCATCCGGTTGAGGGTGCGCAACACCGTCGACTTGCCACAGCCCGAAGGCCCGATGAAGGACGTGACACTGCGCGGCGAGACGGACAGCCCGACGTCGGCGACAGCGTGAAACGAACCGTAGTAGATGTTGAGATCTTTGAGATCCAGCCGTTTGGCCATGAGGGCTCCTAAGCCTAAACTCTGTTCCGCGTCAGGTATCGGTTGATAAACGCAGCACCTAGGTACAGTGCCGCGATGATGAGGATCAGGGTCAGCGCGGCGCCCCAGACTCGCAGATCGCCGGCCTCTTCCGGGTTCACTAACTCAGTGAAGATCAGCAAGGGCAGCGAGGCCATATTGCCTTCGAACGCATCCATGTTGATGGAGCGGCTGTAGCCGACGAGCACCAGGACCGGTGCGGTTTCACCCATCACTCTGGCAAGCGCCAGCAGGATGCCACTGATCATTCCCGGCAATGCGGTGGGCACGACGACGCGCACGATGGTCTTCCACTTGGGAATGCCCAGCGCGTAGGACGCTTCCCGCAACTCGTCGGGAACGAGCTTCAACATCTCTTCGGTGTTGCGTACGACGACGGGGAGCATCAGCAGCACCAGGGCCAGCGACACGGCGAAGGCACTCTGTTCGAATCCGAGGGTCGCAATCCACAGGGCGAAAATAAAGAGCGCAGCCACGATCGACGGCACTCCGGCAAGAATATCGACCATGAACGTGGTGACCTTGGCGAATCGGCCTCGGCCATATTCGACCAGGTACACCGCGGCCATGACTCCCAGTGGCACCGAGATCACAGCGGCGATCGCGGCCTGGATCAGAGTGCCGTAGATGGCGTGATACACACCGCCGGCCATCTCCTCGGGCAGCACGCCGGAGAGAGAGTGGGTCCACCACTCCGATGACGTGATCGCCGTGATCCCCCCGGCCACTACGGTGTAGATCACCCACACCAGCGGGATCATCGCGATGACAAACGAGGCGCTAAACAACGCCGTCGCGAGGTTGTTTCTCAGCTTGCGGCTGGCACTGACCGGGTGGAAAGTCGGGGGTTTCACCGGATGATCGAGAGCTGTCTGTGTCATCCCCCACTCACCCTTCCGCCTGCTGCAGCTCGGGCCAGCGCATTGACCACGAAGGTCAGCGCAAAGAGCACGAACCCGGCGGCGATGTAGGCGCCGGTTGGCAGCGGAGCGCTGAACTCCGCTGCCGCCGAGGCGATCTTGGAGGCGAACGTGTAGCCACCGTCGAAGAGCGACCAGTGGCCGGCCTGTGCAGCAGTGCGCAAGATGATCAGAACTGCGATGGTCTCTCCGAGCGCGCGCCCCAAACCCAGCATGGATGCAGCGATCATGCCGCTGCGCCCATAGGGGAACACGGTCATCCTGACCACTTCCCATTTAGTGGCGCCCAGAGCCTGCGCGGCCTCGACGTGGCCCCGCGGGGTGAGTGCGAAGACCTCGCGGGTCACCGAGGTGATGATCGGCAGGATCATCACCGCGAGAACGATTCCGGCGGTGAAGATGGTTCCACCACCGGCCAGCGACACGTTCCCATCCGAGAACAGAAAGAACCAGCCGAGGTTGTCGTTGAGGAAAGTCGCCACCGGTTTTAGCGACGGAGCGAGCACGAAGATGCCCCAGAGGCCGAAGACGATGGAGGGCACCGCCGCCAAGAGATCCACCAGCATTCCGAACGGCCGGGCTAGCTGCTTTGGCGCATAGTTGGTCAGGAACGCGGCGATACCGACCGCAATCGGTACCGCAAGGATCAGGGCGAACGCCGAGCTGAGCACTGTGACCATGAACAGGTCGCGGATGCCAAAGCGCAGGTTGTTGGAGTCGGTGGTGAGAAACTCGGTGCTGAACAGGAAGCTGGCCTGGTTAGCCTGCAACGACGGAATCGCCCTGACAATCAGGAAGAGCGCCATCAGCGCGATAGCACCGATGATGGTGGCCCCGGCTGCGACGGCGATGGACTTGAAGACTCTGTCGCCCCAACGTCCGCCGCCTTGTCTCAGCGCTGACACCGTCCCGGGTTTGGTTGGCATGTCGGCAGTATCCCCGCCCCGCTGCGGGCTCGCCGGCATTACCGACGAGCCCACCGCCCTTGCATCTGGTTGCACTGCCATCGAAGGTAGCTGCTACGTCTTCGCGTTGATCGCGTCCACGGCCTCGGTCAGGCGAGACTTGAACGCCTCAGGGATCGGAATGTAGCCGTTGTCCTCAAGACCGGTCTGCCCGTTGCCGAGTGCCGAGTGCATGAACGCCTTGACTGCCGTCGCCACGTCTGCGTCCGGGTACTGCGAGCACACGATCTCGTAGGCAGCAAGCATGATCGGATAGGAATCCGGCTCCGACGGCATGTAAAACGACGCCGTGTCGAGAACCAGGTCGTTGCCCTCACCCTTGAACTTCACCCCGTCGATGGCTTTACCCGCCGTCTCGGTGTTCAACTCAACCGCTTCCGGCCCCGCCGACGTGATGATCTTGGCGATCGACAGGTTCTCCGCTTTGGCAAACGACCATTCGTTGTAGGTAACGGAACCCGGGGTGGTTGCAACGGCCGCTGAGGTGCCCTCGTTGCCTTTGGCGCCTTCGCCGACACCGCCGGCGAAAGACTTGCCCGCGCCCTTGCCCCACGCACCGTCTGATGCGGCGTCCAAGTAATTCTGGAAGTTATCCGTAGTACCCGATTCGTCGCTGCGGAAGATCACGTTGATCGGTTCGGCTGGGAGGGCCACACCTTCGTTGAGCGCCGCAATCTCAGGGGCGTCCCACGTGTTGACAGCGCCGTTGAAGATCTTGCCCAGCGTTGGGCCGTCGAGCACCAGTCCGTCCACACCTTCGAGGTTGTAGGTAATGGCGATCGGACCGAACACCGCGGGCAAGTTCCACGCCTCGCTGCCACCGCAGCGCTCCTTGGCCCGGTCGACCTCACCCTTCTCGGCACTCAGCGGCGAATCCGAGCCGCCGAAGTCGGTCTGGCCACCCAGAAACTCCGACACGCCCGCGCCCGAACCACTGGAGGTGTAGTCCAGGGTGTAGCCGGGGCAGTCCTTTTCGTAGGCGTTGATGAACCGGGTCATGGCGTTGGCCTGGGCGGACGAACCACTGGCTTTGAGCGATTCCTCGCCGCCACAGTCCCCGGCCGGCTCCGTTGCGCCGCCTCCGGCTCCCGAGGATGTGGTGTTGTTGTCGCTTCCGCACGCAGACATCAGCAGTGCGCCGGCGGCCAACAGGCTCACCGCGGCACCAGTTCGTTTGGCCTTCACAAAGCTCCTTCGATACGGAGAACGGGCAAATGTTTATCAAGTCGAGCGGAACCGTTGCCGCTCGGCTGTGAACCTAAGTGGTGTTCGTGAATCAATGCCCTACAGATGGTGAACGAGAGATGAACCGAATAGGTGGTCGAGACGACGTTTTCAGGCGGGGGTTGACCCCGCCAGGCAGCTCAGTATTAATTGACCCAATGAGCGTCGGGGCAAATGCGGACACGGTCAGGCGGACGGCGATCTGCGCAGCGAGAAAGACGCCATGAGCGACCGCAACACAGCCCATGCGCGTCCGCCAAAGGACCTGTCCATCGATCAACGTCTGGCGATGCAGTCCGCGGCAGTCCAATTGGAGAACGAATTCGACGGCGTCTTCGGGGTCGAGACGATCGAGCGCTTCCTGTATTCGTCCTATGACGAATTCGCTGGGCACGCCAGTATCCCTAACTTCCTGCCACTGCTGGCTGAACGCTTTGCCCGGCAACGCCTTCGGGCACTAGCCAGGGTGGAGGGCAGGGACCACGATGGAAAACCGACGGTGTTGTTTCTGTGTACGCACAATGCCGGCAGGTCGCAGATGGCGATGGGTTTCTTCACCCAGTTCGCCGGCGACGCAGCGGTTGCCTGGTCCGGGGGCTCCGAGCCGGGCAACCAGGTAAACCCGGCTGCGG
>JAHZKD010000302.1 GCA_022600605.1 Actinomycetes bacterium | reverse complement strand
GGGTTGGACTTGCCGGTGTCGCCGGTGTCGTAGCAGGCGGTGTGCTCGTCGCGCGCGATCAACGTCGTCGAAATTCCTACACCCCGGACGACATCCGGGCCCGTCTGCATCAACGGCTGGCCGAGGCTGAGGCCAAGTCCGACTAGAGCGCCACCGCGTACAGCATGTGCGCCCCGGCGAAGCCCTTGAGTTCGGCTTCTCGACCGTCATCGAAACTGATGTCGGCGTTGTCCTGAACGTTGACGATGGCGTCGCGCACTGGCGCACTGACCAGGAGTTCGCCACCGTCGGCCTGCCCGGCCACCCGTGCCGCCATCGCGACATTGCGTCCAAACAGATCATCGCCTCGCCGGACCGACTTGCCGACGTGGATTCCCATGCGCACGCGAATACCGTTGGGGTGCTTGCGCAGTGAGCGCTGAATCTGGATTCCGCACCGGACCGCCTGATCCGGTGTGGCGAAGGCGACCATGAATCCGTCACCTTGGCTCTTGACTACGTAGCCTCCGTGATTGCCGACGTGCCGGTGCACGGACTTGTCGTGCTTGCCGATGAGCCTGACCCAGGCCCGATCGCCGATGCGCTCGTTGAGGGCGGTGGACTCCTCGATGTCGGAGAACATGATCGAGACCTTGCCGTTGGGTGCCAGCCGCGCCAGGTCGGGTCTCTCGATCTCGGCCCAGTCGGCGAGCTCCTCGATCGAGGACTGGACAGCTGCGCCAAACCCGTCGGTACGCAGGATGTTGGCGGTCTGCCACACAGTCTTGACGGCTTTGGTCCCGCCGGAGAGCAGCAGGTTGCGAGTGTCGGCGCGGCGACGAAGGTCGTCGGATTCTTCCCGGGCCGCCCGCAGGCGCAACACCAGCACGACCAGCGCGATCGCCTCGCCGATGACGACCACCGCCAGCGCGCAGGCCGCGATCTGCACTCCGGTCACGGGTCAAGTATTCAATGCTGGTCCCGCGATGACGGCGTGGGAGCCCTCATCGCAGGACGAACTGCACGACCACCTCAGAGAACGCGTCGTTGTCGTCGCCGGCAGCGGTGTGCCCGGCACCGGTCAACTCGGCGAACTCGGCGTTGGGCACCTTCTTCAGGAAGTCTTCGACTGCTTCCTCACTGACCACGTCGGAGAGTTTTCCCCGAATCAGCAGAATTGGGATGGACAAATTCATCGCTGCTTGCTCAAGCAAGTCGACCCGTACGAATGGATCCTCATCCGGTTTGGTCAAAAATGCCGGATCCCAGTGCCAATACCATCGGCCATGGCGCTGCCGCAGGTTCTTTTTCAACCCGTCGGTGCTGCGCGGTTTGGTGCGGTGAGGCAAGTAGGTGGCCACCGCTTCGGCGGCTTCCTCCAGCGAGTCGAACCCGTGCACGTGGCTGAACATGAAGTCGCGGATTCGGGCGCTACCGTCCTTCTCGTACCGCGGCACGACGTCTACCAGGATCAGTCGTTGGACGCTGTCCGGGCCCGCTTCCTGTGCTGCGAGTATTCCGGTCAGCCCGCCCATACTCGCTCCGACGAGGACCACCGGTCGTCCAATTTGCCGGAGCACCTCGCAGGTATCCGCGCTTAACGCCTCCACCGTGTAGTTCGCTGCAGGTGAGCGATCGCTGTCGCCATGGCCCCGACTGTCGAGCGCGACCACGTGCAGGCCCTGGGAAGCCAGGATTTGCCCAGTGTCCTTCCAGGAGAAGCGGTTCTGGCCGCCGCCATGCAACATCAAGACTGACGGGCGGGAACTGTCGAACTCCTGGCCGGACTGCTGCGTCACATCCGGGTTGTTCCATTCGTCGGCAACCAAGGACAGCCCTTCGGCGCCGCGAAAAATCACGGCTGTTGGCTCACTGCGGGTAGCACTCACCGATGTCCTCTCGCCGGCTACGAAACATCACGTTACCGAGCGCGGGATCTGTGGCCGTTTGGGGATCCAGTCCGGGGATCCAACGAGGCACGCGCGCTCTTATCAACTGTTCTCGCGCCCTTGCGAGGGCTTCGCAGGCCATTTGGGGCACGCGGTTGCCGATCTTGAACGCATCGGCCCTCAGCCGTGAACCGGCGGCATTCGCAGTTGCCCACCCGCTTCCAACCTGGCAGAGCGGGGTGATCCGTGCGCTGACCAGTCCGTAGCTGCTGGCAACGGCTCCGAACGCCGCAGAAACGCTGAAGCCGGGGCGCACCGAATCCTCCGCGCGCCGCGACGCGCGGAAACGGTCCCAGGTTTCCGCGCCATTATTTGGTGATATACGGTTCGTCAACGTCCACCCATGTGTAACGTCTCCCCAAGCCAGTTTGGCGCGGGTTCTTGGTGGGAGGACAGCGGGCGATGGCGGTGAGCGGCACACGAAGGGGGATCCGGTAGATGGTTGCTTCCAGTGTTGTCGGCAAACCTATCCGTGCGCTCGGCGGCTTCTACTCGATGATGCTCGACACCTTCGTTGCCCTGTTCAAACCACCATTCGCATGGCGCGAGTTCGTTTCGCAATCCTGGTTTGTCGCGCGTGTGTCGATTGTGCCGACGCTGATGCTGACCATTCCGTACACCGTGCTGCTGACCTTCACTTTCAACATCCTGCTGCGGGAATTCGGCGCGGCGGACTTCTCGGGTACGGGCGCCGCGCTCGGCACCGTGCGCCAGATTGGTCCGATTGTGACAGTGCTGGTGGTCGCGGGCGCGGGCGCGACAGCGATGTGCGCGGACTTGGGCGCTCGAACCATTCGCGAAGAGCTCGACGCTTTGCGCGTCATGGGTATCGACCCCATTCAGGCGCTTGTCGTGCCGCGGGTGCTGGCGGCGATGCTGGTGTCGTTGGCGCTATCAGCGACGGTGATCCTGGTGGGTTTGGCCGGCGCCTACTTCTTCACCGTGTACGTCCAGAACGTCTCCCCAGGGGCTTTCGCTTCCGGCTTGACGCTGATCATTGGCTCCATTGACGTTTTCATCGCGCTGGTGAAAGCGGCGCTGTTTGGGCTGTCGGCCGGCCTCATCGCCTGCTACAAGGGCATATCGGTGGGCGGGGGCCCCGCCGGTGTCGGCAACGCGGTCAACGAGACCGTGGTGTTCACATTCATGGCGCTGTTCGCGATCAACATCGTCGCAACGGCCGTCGCTGTGAAGGTGACGATGTGACAGTTTCACACCCGCACTCCCAGTTCCCCTGGCTTAAGGCCCGGTTTCGGGCCATCGCTGACCCCTGGAACGACATCGGCGTGCAGACCCAGTTCTACGGGCACACGCTTCGGTCGATCCTCACCGCCGTCACCCGCTACCGGGTCGAGCTCTTCCGCCTCATCGCCCAGATGGGTTTGGGCGCAGGGGCATTGATCGTCATCGGCGGTACGGTCGCGATCGTCGGGTTCCTCACCGTGACCACGGGTGCGATTATTGCGGTGCAGGGCTACACCGACTTCGCCGAGATCGGTGTAGAGGCACTGACCGGCTTTGCCTCAGCCTTCTTCAACGTGCGCTTGATCGCGCCGGCAACGACGGCGATCGCGCTGTCGGCCACCATCGGTGCAGGCGCGACCGCCCAGCTAGGTGCGATGCGGATCAGCGAGGAGATCGACGCGCTGGAAGTGATGGGTATCCGCAGCATCGCCTATCTGGCCTCCACTCGAGTGGTTGCCGGGCTGATCGTGGTTATTCCGCTGTACTGCGTCGGTGTATTGGCTTCCTTCTGGGCCGCCCGATTCGGCACCACCGTGATCTACGGCCAGTCGACCGGCGTCTACGACCACTACTTCCGGACCTTCCTCAACCCAACAGACCTCTTCTGGTCGTTGGGCCAATGCGTGGCGCTGGCCATCGTGATCATGCTGGTGCACACCTATTACGGTTACACCGCGCGTGGCGGGCCGGCTGGAGTCGGCGAGGCCGTCGGGCGCGGGGTGCGCACATCGATGATCCTGTCCGCATTCGTGCTCGTGATGATCTCGCTTGCGGTGTACGGACAGTCCGGCAACTTCAATCTGGCGGGTTGAGCTATGGACGACGACGGTCTGCATCCCGGGTGGTGGACGCTGCTTCTGACACTGGTGCTCATTGGGGCCGTGTGGCTGACTATCGCGTTGTTCACCGGAACTCTCAAGTCCACGGCCCCGGTGACCCTGACCTCGAAGCGGGCAGGTCTGAATTTGGAGGACAACGCCAAGGTCAAGCTGCGCGGCGTGCAGGTGGGCCACGTTTCCAACATCGCGGTGACAGGCCAGGAAACGTCACCGGTTGCGCTGCGCCTTGAGATCGACCCGAAAAAGTTGCAGTTCATCCCGGCCAACGTCGAGGCGCAAATCAATGCCACCACGGTGTTCGGCTCCAAGTTCGTCGATCTGGTGTACCCGGAGAACCCGGTTTCGCAGCGGCTCAAAGCCGGAGACGTGCTGGAGTCGCGCAACGTGACGACCGAGGTCAACACGGTGTTCGAAAACCTGGTCGGGGTGCTGGATCAGATCGATGTCGCCAAGCTCAACAGCACCCTGTCGGCCCTGGGCGACGGTCTGCGCGGTCAGGGTGAGCGGTTGGGGCAGGCGACTACAGACGCCAATGAGGTCCTGCTTGCACTGAACCCGCGCTACGACACCATTCGGGCGGATCTGCAGGCGCTGGATGCCTTCAATGAGACCTATAGCGCTGCAGCTCAGAACATCCTGGCTACGCTGGACGCGGCAAGCACTACCAGCACAACCCTGGTCAACCAGTCCGGTGATCTGGATGTGCTGTTGATGGCCACTGTTGGGCTATCCAACAGTGGCATCGACCTGTTGGCGCCGAATCAGGCAAACCTGGTCAAGGCGATCAACGTGCTGCAGCCGACAACGAGCCTTCTCCACAAATACAGTCCCTCCTACACATGCCTGCTGATGGGCGCCAAGCACCTCCTCGATGAGGGCGGGTATGAAGCACCCGGCGGTAACGGCCGCACACTGGTGCTCGACGCCGGGTTGTCGTTCGGCGACGATCCCTACCACTATCCCACCCACCTTCCGATCATCGGCGCCAAAGGCGGCCCCGGCGGCAAGCCCGGCTGCGGCTCGCTACCAGATGTGTCGCAGAACTGGCCAGTGCGCAACATGGTGACCAACACCGGCTTCGGCAGCGGCCTGGACTTCCGCCCCAACCCGGGCATCGCCTTCCCGATGTACGCCAACTACTTCCCAACGACCCGTGGCTACCCGGAACCGCCAAGCGTTCGCAACCTGTTCGGTGGGCCGGCAATCGGGCCGATGCAGCGCGGCGGTCCACCTTGGCCGCCAGCGCCGGCCTACGGTGCGAAGCTGTACGCACCGGATGGAACCCCGCTGTGGCCGGGGCTGCCACCGGCCCCCCCGCCGGGTGCACCCCGCGATCCCGGGCCGACACCAGGTCAGGAACCGTTCGTGGTTCCGAATCCGTCGCAACTGCAACCGACTGCAGTTCCCTGGCCCTTTGTCCCACCCGCGGTTCCGGCCGTGCCCGGACAACCTGTAGCGGGGCCGCCCATCCCCCTCAACCCCGCATATCACCCCTGACCCGAACCGACCCACCAGCATGAGAGGTAACCGATGACAGCGAATATCCGGGCAGACGCCGTGCGTCTCGCGGTGTTCCTGGGCGTGTGCCTGCTCGGCGTGTTCGGCCTGTTCGCAGTCTTCGGGCAAATGCGTTTCGGCGAGGAAAGCCATGAGTACCGGGCTGAGTTCATCAACGTGACCGGGCTGGAGGCCAACGACTTCGTCCGGATCGCCGGGGTAGAGGTCGGCAAGGTCAAAGATGTCCAGATCCAGCCTGACACCACCGCCCTGGTCGAGTTCAGCGCCGACGATTCGGTGGTGCTGACCGAGGGCAGCAGGGCCGTGATTCGCTATGACGACCTGATCGGTGGTCGGTATCTCGCCCTGGAAGAAGGGGTCGGCGGGACGCAGCGACTGAGCCCGGGGGAGACCATTCCGCTGTCGCGAACTACGCCGGCCTTGGATCTCGATGCGCTGATCGGCGGGTTCCGACCCCTGTTCCGGGCGCTGGATCCCGATCAGGTCAATGCGCTGTCCGGGCAGCTCATCAGCGCCCTGCAGGGCCAGGGCGGCACCATCAATTCGTTCCTGGCTCAGACCGCTGCGCTGACGAGCACGCTGGCCGACCGCGACCAGTTGATCGGCTCGGTCATCGTCAACCTGAACACCGTGCTCGGATCACTCGGGGGCCAAAGCGATCAGTTCGCCAAGGCAGTGGAGGCACTTTCGGAACTGGTGGGGGGCCTCGAAGCCCGCGGCGAGGCCATCAGTAGTGGCTTGGCCTACACCAACGCTGCGGCGGGCACCATTACCGATCTGCTGGCTGAGGCGCGACCGCCACTGAAGAAAACGATCCAGGAGACCGACCGAACTGCCGGGATTGTGGTGGCCGACAACGACTATTTCGACAATCTCCTCAACACCTTGCCCGACGCCTACCAGGCGCTTGGTCGGCAAGGCATCTACGGAGACTTCTTCAGCTTCTACCTCTGTGACCTCGTCTTGAAGATGAACGGCAAGGGCGGACAACCGGTTTATATCAAGGTGGCCGCCCAGTCCACCGGGAGGTGTTCGCCGCGATGAAGCCTTTCAGCGATCGCAATCAGTTCGTCATCGGCGCGATCGGCCTTGTGGTCACACTGGCGGTTGTACTCGGGGCGGTGAACTTTCAGAAACTGCCGTTCGTCGACCAAAGCCGCGAGTACACGGCGTACTTCGCTGAGGCCGGCGGACTGAACACTGATGCAGCCGTGCAGGTTTCGGGTTTCAAAGTCGGCCAGGTCCAATCCATCGAGCTGGACGGACCCCAGGTGCTGGTGAAGTTCACCGTGGACAAGGGCATTCGGCTCGGTGACCGCACTGAAGCCGCGATTAAGACCAAGGGGCTGCTGGGGAACAAGATCCTGGAGGTCACAGCCCGTGGAGACGGCCGGCAGGAGGGCACCATTCCGCTTGACCGCACCCGGTCGCCCTACCAACTTCCCGACGCCCTGGGTGATCTGGCGACCACGATCAGCGGCCTGAACACCGATCAGCTTTCCGACTCCCTGAGGGTGCTCTCTGCAACGTTTGCCGAGACACCGCCGCAGCTGAAGATCGCGATAGACGGCGTGGCCCGCTTCTCCGACACCCTCAGCAAGCGCGATTCGGAGTTACGTGACCTGCTGACCAACGCGAACAAGGCCACCACCGTGCTGGCCGAACGCAGTGATCAGGTGGTGAGCCTCATCGCCGACACAGCCGCGCTGCTTGGAGAACTTCAGATGCAGAGCGCGGCGCTGGATCAGATCTCCGGCAACATCTCCGCACTCAGCCTGCAATTGCAAGGTTTCATCGGCGAGAACCGCGAGACCATGAAACCGGCGCTGGAAAAACTCAACGGTGCCCTGACGATCCTGGACAACCGCAAGGAGCGGTTGCAGGAGTCACTGAGGCTGTTGAACCCCTACATCATGTCATTGGGCGAGAGTGTCTCCTCGGGTCCGTTCTTCAAGAACTACATCGGCAATCTGCTGCCCGGACAGTTCCTGCAGCCGTTCATCGACGTGGCCTTCTCCGACCTCGGCTTGGACCCGAATGTGCTGCTGCCCTCCGAGCGCGCCGATCCACCTGTCGGGCAGCCTGGAACGCCCGCGATGCCGGTACCGTACCCGCGGACCGGCCAGGGTGGGGAACCCCATATGACGCTTCCCGATGCGATCACCGGCAATCCCGGTGACCAGGGGTGTGGCCTGCCCGGATTGGCGCTGCCCGGCCCGACGGGTTGCTACCCCTACCGCGAACCGCTGCCTCCACCACCACCGGGTGCTGCGCCGCCCGGCCCGCCCGCATTGGCTCCGCCGGGACTGGAGTCCGTTGCAGTGCCGACACCGCGGCCAGTCGCCTCTTCCGCCCCAGGTGAAGCACCTTCGACCGGCACGGTGGAGGGTGGATCATGAGAAATCCGCGAACGCTGATCACTGCGGCACTGGTGGTGCTGCTGGTCGCCGGGGTAGCTGTCCTGGTACGCACCGTCGACAGAGTCAACCGTATCCATGTGGTCGGGTACTTCGAAAACAGCAACGGCATCTTCGTCGGCGACGAAGTCCGCGTCCTTGGGGTGCCTATCGGCGGCATCACCTCGATCGAACCCCAGCCCGAACGGGTGAAGATCTCGTTCTGGTACGACAGCAGCTACGACGTGCCAGCCGACGCGAAGGCTGCGATCCTTTCGCCTGCGCTGGTGACCTCGCGTGCAATCCAGCTCACGCCGGTGTACACCGGCGGGCCGGTGATGGCCGACAACACCGTAATCCCCGAGGAGCGCACCGCGGTGCCTGTCGAGTGGGATGACGTGCGAGCGCAGTTGCAAACGCTGGCCGAGACACTGCAGCCGACCGAGCCCGGCGGGGTGAGTCCGCTGGGGTCGGTGATCAACACGACAGCTGATAACTTGCGGGGCCAGGGCGCCAACATCCGTGAAACTGTCATCAAGTTGTCGCAGGCGTTCTCGGCGCTTGGCGATCACAGCACCGACGTCTTCTCCACGGTCAAGAACCTGGCGACGCTGGTCTCGGCACTTCAGGACAGCACGAACTTGATGCGGCAGCTCAACCAGAACCTGGCCTCGGTCACCGGATTGTTGGCTGATGATCCCGGCGAAGTAGCCGGTGCGGTAAGGAACCTCAGCGCTGTGGTCGGTGATGTGCAGTCCTTCGTCGCCGAGAATCGCGAGGCGCTGGGAACGACGTCGGACAAGCTGGAGGGTGTGACCACAGCGCTCTACGAGAGCCTCGACGACATTGAGCAGTTCCTGCACTCAGCGCCTAATTCGTTCCAGAACTACGTCAACATCTGGCAGCCCGCGCAGGGGGCGGTGAGCATGATCCTGGCGGTCAACAACTTTGCCAACCCGATCCAGTTCCTCTGCGGCGCAGTCCAAGCCGCGTCCCGCCTCGGTGCTGAAGAGTCGGCGAAGCTGTGTGTGCAGTACCTCGCCCCAATCATGAAGAACCGGCAGTTCAACTATCCGCCGCTGGCGCTGAACCAGCTCATTGGTGCCACCACGCGGCCCAACGAGCTCACCTTCAGCGAGGATTGGCTGCGTCCCGACTACATACCGCCGGGCGGTCCGCCGCCGGCCGCACCGCCGCCGGGCGGTCCGCCGCCGGCCGCTGCGCCGCCGGCCGCTGCGGCGGAGGCCTATATACCACCGCCACCGCCCGGCAACTCGGTCAACGGGGTACCGGTACCGGCGGTCCCTGCACCGCCACCGCTTCCCGCTGAGAAGACGGCGGCAACGAGTCCCGACCATGGGCTTCTCGGGCTGATGATGCCGGCTGGAGCAGGCTCATGAGGTCGGCAGTGCGGGCGCGGACCGGGGTTGGTATCGCTCTACTCGCGCTGGCTTTGGTGACGTCAGGATGCGGTTGGCGTGGGTTGAACTCGGTTTCGCTGCCCGGTGTCGCAGGCGTGGGCCCCGGCTCGTTTACGATTCAGGCGCAGATGCCAGATATTGACAATGTCGAACAGAACTCTCGGGTTCGGGTAGCCGATGTCAACGTCGGCACCGTGACGAAGGTCGAACGCCAGGGCTGGAATGCCCTGGTAACCATGACGCTTGAGGGCAAGGTCGACTTGCCCGCCAACGCTACGGCCAAGGTCGGCCAGACCAGCCTGCTCGGTTCTCAGCACATCGAACTTGCAGCGCCAGCCGAGAATCCGTCACCGGAACGACTCAAAGATGGTGCGTTGATACCGCTGGCCTCTGCGGGAGCGTTCCCGACCACCGAGCAGGCGCTCTCGGCGGTAGCAATGCTGCTCAACGGTGGCGGTCTGGGCAACGTGCAGGACGTCACCGCCGCGCTGAGTATCGCCTTCACGGGTCGCGAGAACGATTTGCGCAGCTTGATCGAGCAGCTCGATATCGCCGTCGGGCATCTTGACGATCAGACCGACGACATCATCGCTACATCGGAGAGCCTGGACAGTCTGGTCGGGCAGATTGC
Organism: Actinomycetes bacterium; assembly: GCA_022600605.1. Taxonomy (GTDB): domain Bacteria; phylum Actinomycetota; class Actinomycetes; order Mycobacteriales; family Mycobacteriaceae; genus Mycobacterium. The sequence goes on along the minus strand of JAHZKD010000302.1, from coordinate 2,349 downwards.
CGAACAGAAGCCCGTAGTGGATAGAGCGCTCCAAACGATCCCGGATGCACTATCGGTGGTGCGCGACCAACGCGACACGTTGGCCGAGGCCCTTGTGCAGCTCGGCACCTTCAGCGCGCTCGCCGCGGACTCGGTCAACCAAACCAAGGAAGCGCTCATCCAGGAGCTCAAGGATCTTGGCCCGGTGCTGCAGTCCCTGGCTGATGCCGGTCCGGCCCTGACGCGGGCATTTAGTTTCCTGCCCACGTTCCCGTTCCCGAAAGAGACGCTGACCAACTGGATGCGTGGCGATTATGGCAACCTGACGCTGGTTGTCGACTTGACGCTGAGCCGCATCGACCAGGGCTTCTTCACCGGAACGCGATGGGAGTGCGATCTGACCTGGTTGGAGTTGCAATGGGGACGGACGATCGGGCAGATGCCGAGCCCGTGTACGGGAGGCTTCTCAAACTCGGTGGCGTGGAAGTCGCCCGGGACCACACAGGGCAACCCGTTGCTCGCGCCGTACCGCTGGGATCAGGGGCGATGACATGCATGTAACTAGGCAGATGGTGATTCAGCTCGCGATTTTTTCGGTGGTGGCCCTCACCGCTATCGCCATCATGGCGTTCGGGTACATGCGCATACCGGCGATGGTGGGAATCGGTGAGTACCGGGTCACCCTGGAATTGCCCAAGTCCGGCGGACTGTATGAGCGAAGCAACGTCACCTACCGGGGCTCGCACGTCGGGTTGGTCAATAGCGTCAACCTCACTGATTCTGGTGTGGCGGCGGACCTTTCACTCGATTCGAGCGTGGAGATCCCCGCTGACCTCGTGGCGGAGGTGCACAGCCGGTCGGCGGTCGGCGAACTGTTCGTCGAGCTGGTGCCGCAGAGCGCCGATGGGCCCACCTTGCGCGACGGTGACGTCATCCCCCGGGATCGTGCAACCGTGCCGCCAGACGTGAATACCGTCCTGGATCTGACAAACCGCGGCCTGGAAGTTATCCCCAGGGACAACCTGCGGACAGTTGTCGATGAGGCTTACATCGCCGTAGGTGGGCTTGGGCCGGAGTTGCGCCGATTGGTCTCGGGTTCAACAACGCTGGCCATTGACGCCCGAGAGAACCTGGATTCGCTGATAACAGTGATCGACGACTCCAAGCCGCTGTTGGACTCGCAGACAGACACCGCGGGCTCAATCAAGGCTTGGGCTGGGAACTTGGCGAGCATCACCGGTCAGCTGCAGAGCGAAGACGGTTCGGTGTCGGGCATCCTGAGCAATGGCTCCGGCGCCGCCGAGGAGGTTCGTGCGTTGTTCGACCGGCTGCAACCCACCCTGCCGATCGTGCTCGCCAACCTGGCCAGCGTGGGGGAGGTGGCCGTCACCTACAATCCCAGCCTCGAGCAGCTACTGGTGCTGCTTCCGCAGGGCACCGCTGTGACCCAGGCTGTGGGTGTCGCCAAGAGCGACACCAAGCAGGACTACATGGGTGACTATCTCGCGATCAACCTCAACCTGAACGTGCCGCCGCCGTGCACGACAGGCTTCCTGCCGGCCCAGCAGCAGCGGTCAGCAAAGTTCGAAGAGTATCCCAGCCGGACCGAGGGCGATCTGTACTGCCGCGTGCCCCAAGATTCGGCGTTCAACGTCCGGGGTGCTCGTAACTATCCCTGCGTGACTCGGCCCGGCAAACGCGGGCCGACAGTGAAATTGTGTGAGAGCGACGAGAACTACGTGCCTTTGAACGACGGATACAACTGGAAGGGCGACCCGAACGCGACTGCGACCGGACAGTCCGTCCCCCACATCCGGCCAGGCTCCTCACCTGCAGAAGCAGCTCCGGCTCCAGCTCCGGAACCGCCGCCGGTGGCGGCTGCCGAATATGACCCGGCAAGCGGCACGTACGTTGGACCGGACGGACGTGTGTACACACAGTCCAATCTGGCCCAGAGTGCCGTAGAGGAGCAAACATGGCAGACGATGCTGCTGCCCCCGACGGGGAATTGACAGAGTCGACGTCGGAACCGAACCCGGAAGCCGGTGAAGAGGGCTCAACCGCCCTCGAACCGGAGTCTGGTGCCGTCGATCCGACCGACACCGACGACGCCACGGCGGTTACTGACGCGGGCGACGGTAACGAGGCCGAGATAGCTGTCGAGGACTACGAGGCCGAGGCGGGCGAGACTGACGATGACGCAGACGGTGCGGCGACATCTGCGCGGACACCCATGTCGCACGTCAAAGTCGCGCTGATCGCCGGCCTGGTTGCGGTGGTGGCGTTGGCCGGTCTGACCGGTTGGCTCGGATTCCGCACGTATGAATCGCGGCAGGCCGAGGAGCAGCGCAACCTGTTCCTACAGGTGGG
>JAHZKD010000301.1 GCA_022600605.1 Actinomycetes bacterium | reverse complement strand
GAGACATCACGGCCGATGACCACGGGCGTGCCGGCGTCGCGGTGTTCCAGTAGAAGGTCACGCATCGCGGCGACCTGCCACGTGCGGGTCTTGGATGCCGGATTGTAGATGGCCAGCACCATATCGGCCTGTGCCGCGGCATTCAGCCGCGCAGCGATGATCTCCCATGGCTTGAGGCGGTCGGAGAGTGAGATCACCGAGTGATCGTGGCCCAGCGGAGCACCGACTCGGCTCGCCACGGCTTGGGCGGCAGTCATGGCCGGGATGACGCGCACTGTGACGCTCGGCCATTGCTTTGCTTCCTCGAGCACCGCGGTGCCCATCGCGAAAACTCCCGGATCGCCAGACGATACGACCGCAACGGTGCGGCCCTGCTCGGCCAGCATGCACGCCAATCGTGCCCGCGCGGGCTCGTCAGTGTTGTCACTGGGATGTCTGTTCTGGCCAGCGCGGACGTCGACGCGGTCCAAGTAGGGGCCATACCCGATGAGGTCGGTGGCAGTTGCCAGTTCCCGCCGACTTTGGGGCGTCATCCAATCGACCTCGCCTGGGCCTAGGCCGACGACCGACACAGTTCCGCTCGCACCTGGCGGGGTTCTGTTCGCACCTGGCGGGGCTCCGTTCGCAACTGGCCGGCCCGCGAGCATTGCCAGTGCGAAGTAAGGCACCGACTCGTCGTCGACGTCCTGCGCGGAAAGTATCCGTTGCTCCGGGGTGCTGGCACGCTCGACATAGAACGTCTCAGCCAATCGCCCGGATGCTGAAAGCGCTTCCCGTACATCGGGATATGACCGTCCAAGTTTTAGGATCACCGCAGCGTCGGTATCGGCGAGCCGACGCCGGAGCTCATCGGCCGGCAGCGTCCCGGGCAGAATGGTGAGCACCTGGTCACCCTGAACGAGCGGGGTGGACACCGCCGCAGACGCGGCGCTGACCGATGTCACCCCCGGCACGATGACCGCGTCGAATTGTTGAGTGAGCCGGGTGTGCATGTGCATGTAGGAGCTGTAAAAGAGAGGATCCCCTTCTGCCAGTAGAGCAACATCGCGGCCCGCGCTCAGGTGTGCCGCGATGCGCTCGACGGATTCGCGGTAGAAGTCCTCGATGGCGCCCTGGTAACCACCAGGGTGATCGGAGGTTTCGGTGGTGACCGGGTAGACGAGGTGTTCCTCGATCTGGCCGTCGCGCAGGTAGGGCTCGGCGATCGACCGTGCGATGCTGCGTCCGTGCCGCGCGCTGTGATAGGCAACGACATCGGCGGACCCGATTACTTTGGTCGCCTTGACCGTCACCAGCTCGGGGTCGCCCGGCCCATGGCCGACGCCCCACAGGGTTCCTGAGCGTTCACTCATTCGCTTTGGGCCGCAATCGCGTTGACCGCAGAGGCTGCCATCGCGCTGCCGCCGCGCCGCCCCGTTACCACCAGATAGGCCATGTCGCGCGGGGTGTCGATCAGTTCCTGCTTCGATTGTGCCGAGCCGACGAATCCGACGGGGCCGCCGAGTACTGCCGCTGGCGCAGGGGCGCCCTCGTCGATGAGCTCAAGCAGCCGGAACAGCGCGGTAGGCGCATTTCCGATGGCAATGACCGCGCCGCCGAGTCGGTCGGCCCAGAGGTCGACCGCGGCTGCGGAGCGGGTTGTGCTCAGTCGGTCGGCCAACTGGCGAGCCCTGGAGTCGGCAACGAGAGAAACCACCTCGTTGTCGGCTGGTAGTCGCGGCCGGGTGATCCCGGCCGCCACCATGGAAGAGTCACACAGTATCGGGGCGCCGGCAGCCAGTGCGGTGTGTGCCCGCTTAACGACGTCGGCAGTGAACGCCACGTGTTCTGTCACGTCGAGTTGCCCGCAGGTGTGGATCAGCCGCACAACCACCTGCGCGACGTCGTCGGGGAACCGGGACAGGTCGGCCTCGGCGCGGATCATCGCGAACGACTGGCGGTAGATCTCCGCGGCGTCGCGGATGTAGTCGAGCACGTGCTCACCCTACGGGTGGGTGCTCCGCGGTCTGTAGCCGTCTGGGGTCGCCACCAGGACCTGACCGTCGCGGGGGCTACCGCAGGCCCGTTCGCACCCCACGAAGTGCCGATGCTCTGTCGCTGCGTCGGTCACCGCCGCAGCAGCATCGGCACGTACGTCGGCCGCCGAGTGCTCGCAGCCTGGGCTTCCGGTGCAGGCCGACAGCGACAGCCAGGGCGAGTTGTCGTCGAACACCAGGCCTCGGGGGGCGAGGACCCGAAGTGCGACGTCCGCGGTGTCCTCGTCGAGGTCGAAGAGCAGCACCGAGCGCCACGGAGTGATGGCCATCGGCGTGTCGACCGCCGCCAGGTAGCGCGCCGACTCGGCATCGAGGACCCCCAGGGGAACGGCGGCACCCAACGCGACGCGCCCGTCGGCTTGCGAAATCCAGCCGATCGGCGGGTGCGTCGAAGTCGGCCACGTCCTGCCGGCCGACGCGGTTGCTGTGAGCCCTCCGAGCACCATCAGCGGGTCGCTGAGCTCGGCTACCCGCCATGATCTTCCGCGCAGCCGGGTGAATCGCCTCGCTACGGCCACGAGGCCGCCGATCGCCTCGTTGATGTTCAGCCGGACCCCGGTGTCGCGGCCGGCCAGCAGGAGGGCTGCGCTGGATTCGTCGAGGGCGTGGATGCCCGCATCGGTGCCGAGGGCGGAGATATCGCCGCGGCCGTCGTCAAGGCCGAACACGAACCGCCCCGGCAGCTGGCTGAGCTCCGGATCGCGCTGCACCGCCGAGTCCAGGGCAACCACGAGGCCGCGGAGATCGCAGTGACCGCCAAGGCGTCCCGACAGCGGTGAGGCCATGATGTTGCGGACACGCTCATGGGTGTCCGACGGCAGTAACCCTGCCTCACGGAGAAGTCCGGCGACGGAGCCAGTGTCGCGCAACCCTCGGATTTGGAGGTTGCCCCGCGAAGTCATTTCGATCGTCGAGGATCCGAAATCGCCGGCGGCGCGCGCCACCGCTTCTAGTTGCGCGGCGGTGATCATCCCGCCTGGCAACCGGATTCGGGCCAGCTCGCCGTCGGCAGCTTGGTGGGTCTGCAGCGTGCCAGGGCAGGCGTCTGCATCGCGTGCCCTATCCATTCATCCACGGTACCCGGCTAGTGAGGTCAGCTATCGGCGCTGATGCTCCCGGCTGAGCACGGCGCGCGATGGGGTAGGAATGGTGGGTGCCTGAGTCGCCGAGTTCACCGACTGTTCTGTTGCTGTCGACCTCGGACACCGACCTCATCGCAGCCCGGGCCAGTGGTGCGCCATATCGCTGGGCAAATCCGTCGCGGCTGGGCGACGGGGAGCTGGCCCAGTTGCTCGATGGCGTGCAGATTGTGGTGGTCCGGATCCTCGGCGGCTACCGGGCCTGGGAGGACGGCATCGATGAGGTGGCTGCAGCGGGCCCGCCCGTGGTGGTGATCAGTGGTGAGCAGGCCCCCGACGCGGACCTGATGCGCCATTCGACGGTGCCGGCCGGGGTCGCGCTCGAAACGCACGTGTACTTCGCGCAGGGCGGTGTCGAGAATTTGCGTCAACTGCATGCGTTCCTGTCCGACACCTTGCTGATGACCGGTTTCGGGTTCGCCCGCCCAGTGGCCACCCCAACCTGGGGGCTGCTGGAACGCACAGGGGCCGCAAGCGCTGGGCCCACGCCCGACAGGCAAGGGTCGACTGGGCAATCGGCAGGGATCATTGCGGCCAGACCGCTGATCGCGGTGCTGTACTACCGCGCACAGCATCTGGCCGGCAACACGAAGTACGTCGAGGCGCTGTGTGAAGCGATCCACCGTGCGGGAGGAGCGCCGTTGCCGGTGTTCTGCGCATCGCTGCGCACCGCGGACCCCGAACTGCTCGAGCTGCTCGCAACTGCGGACGCGTTGGTCACTACGGTGCTGGCGGCCGGCGGGGCCAATCCCGGTTCGGTCGGCGCGGGCGGGATCGATGACCAGTGGAACGTCGCTCATCTTGCTGCGTTGGACGTGCCCATCCTGCAGGGCTTGTGCTTGACGTCATCGCGGAGTTCCTGGAGTTCCAGTGACGATGGGATGTCCCCGCTCGACGTCGCCACCCAGGTCGCCGTTCCGGAATTCGACGGCCGCATCGTCACGGTTCCGTTCTCGTTCAAAGAGATCGACGGTGAGGGGCTGATCTCCTACGTTCCAGACCCCGAACGGTGCGCGCGGGTTGCCGGACTGGCGGTGCGACATGCCCGGCTGCGCCGTATCGCGACGGCCGACAAACGGGTGGCGTTGGTGTTCTCCGCCTACCCGACCAAGCATGCACGCATCGGAAACGCAGTCGGATTGGACACTCCGGCAAGTGCGGTCGCGTTGCTACGTGCAATGCGGACGGCCGGTTATGACATCGGCGACGGCGACGGCGACGGCGACGGCGACGGCAACGACATCGGCGTCGGCGGGGAACCCGAGGACCTACCCAAGATTGTCGCCTCAGGCGACGGTGATGCGCTGGTGCACGCACTGATAGAACGCGGCGGGCAGGACAAGGACTGGCTGACCGACGCACAGCTCGTCGGTAACCCGATCCGGCTGCCGGCCAAGGAGTATCGGGAGTGGTTCGCGACACTACCGGTCGAGCTGACCGAGGCGATGGTCGAACACTGGGGTCCGCCACCGGGTGAGCTGTTCGTCGACCGCAGCCAGGATCCCGACGGCGAAATCGTCATCGCGGCGATGCGGTCGGGCAACGTCGTGGTTCTGGTGCAGCCGCCACGAGGGTTCGGCGAGAATCCCGTAGCGATCTACCATGACCCCGATCTGCCGCCCAGCCACCACTATCTTGCGGCGTATCGATGGCTGGACAAGGATTTTGGCGCGGACGCCGTGGTGCATTTGGGCAAGCACGGCAACCTCGAATGGCTACCCGGCAAGACCCTGGGTATGTCCGCTGCGTGCGGATCCGACGCCGCCCTCGGTGACCTGCCATTGATCTACCCATTCTTGGTCAACGATCCCGGTGAAGGCACGCAGGCCAAACGCCGTGCCCATGCGGTCCTGGTGGACCACCTCATCCCACCGATGGCAAGGGCTGAGACCTATGGCGATATTGCCCGACTCGAGCAGCTACTCGACGAACACTCGAACATCGCCGCGCTCGACCCGGGCAAGCTACCCGCGATTCGTCAGCAGATCTGGACGCTGATGCGGGCCGCGAAGATGGATCACGACCTGGGGTTGGCCGATCGTCCCGACGAAGACGTATTCGACGACATGCTGCTGCACGTCGACGGCTGGCTATGCGAGATCAAGGATGTTCAAATTCGGGACGGACTGCACGTGCTCGGCCAGGCGCCCGACGGTTCTGTGGAACTGGACCTGGTGCTAGCCATCCTGCGTGCGCGCCAATTGTTCGGCGGCGAGCAGTCAGTGCCCGGCCTGCGCCAGGCTCTCGGCCTGTCCGAGGACGGCTCGGATACGCGTGGCTCTGTTGACGTCGCCGAGGAGAAGGCGCGGGATCTGGTGGCCGCACTTCAGGCTGCGCGCTGGGATGCGACCGCCGTTGACCAGATTGCCGCCGATGCCGGCGTCGATGCTGACGTCGCTGCAGTGCTGCGCTTTGCTGCCGAGGAAGTCGTCCCCCGATTACGTCAGACCGAATGCGAGATCACCCAGATCCTGCGGGCACTCGACGGTGGTTTTATCGCCGCAGGGCCGTCGGGCTCACCGTTGCGTGGGCTGGTCAATGTGCTGCCCACCGGGCGGAATTTCTACTCCGTCGACCCCAAGGCGGTGCCATCCCGGCTTGCCTGGGAAACCGGCGTAGCGTTGGCCGACTCGCTCGTTGAGCGCTACCTCGCAGACCACGGCGAGTGGCCGCAGTCCGTGGGGCTATCGGTATGGGGTACATCGGCGATGCGCACGGCTGGCGACGATATCGCCGAAGTGCTTGCATTGCTGGGGGTTCGGCCGATGTGGGACGACGCATCGCGCCGCGTCGTTGACCTCGAGGTCATCTCGCTGGCCGAGCTGGAGCGGCCACGCATCGACGTCACCGTCCGGATTTCTGGTTTCTTCCGCGATGCCTTCCCCCATGTTGTCACGATGCTCGATGACGCCGTCCGATTGGTCGCCGATCTCGACGAGCCTGCCGATCAGAATTACGTGCGCGCACACACCGAAGCTGACCTCGCCGACCACGGCGACCAACGTCGTTCCACCACAAGGATATTCGGATCCAAGCCCGGTACTTACGGAGCTGGTGTCCTTCAGCTGATCGACAGCCGCAACTGGCGCGACGACGCTGACCTCGCCCAGGTGTATACCGCGTGGGGCGGGTTCGCCTACGGCCGTGATCTGGACGGTGCTCCAGCTACTGACGAGATGAACAGGGCTTATCGTCGGATTGCGGTGGCGGCCAAGAACACCGACACCCGCGAGCATGACATTGCCGATTCCGATGACTATTTCCAGTACCACGGCGGCATGATCGCGACCGTGCGGGCGCTGACGGGCAAGGACCCGGCCGCATACATCGGAGACAACACCCGTCCCGAGGCGGTGCGTACGAGGACGCTGTCAGAGGAGACCACGCGTGTCTTTCGCGCCCGGGTGGTCAACCCGCGTTGGATCAACGCGATGCGCAGGCACGGGTATAAGGGTGCATTCGAAATGGCTGCCACCGTTGACTACCTCTTTGGATACGACGCCACCGCAGGAGTAATGGCCGATTGGATGTACGAGCGACTGGCCACCGAATACGTGCTCGACGACGAGAACCGAAAATTCATGGCCGAATCGAACCCCTGGGCATTGCATGGAATGGCCGAGCGGCTACTGGAGGCCTCGAGTAGGGGCATGTGGGCGCAACCCGAGCCGGCCACGCTCAACGGCCTACGCCAGGTGCTGCTGGAGACCGAGGGAGACCTTGAGGGCTGAGGCCGCGTCGGTGGTGGCCTGCCGACGGGATCCATGGTTCCCGGCTGCGGCTACATTAGCGATATGGTCGCCTCTTTCTCCGACATCGCCGGATCCGAGTACATCCTGCTCACCACCTTCACCAAGGACGGCAGGCCCAAGCCGACGGCTATCTGGGCCATCGCCGAAGGCGATCGCCTGATCGCCATCACCCAGGAGCAGTCCTGGAAGGTTAAGCGCATCCGTAACACCCCCAGGGTCACCATCGCCGAGTGCGATCGCAGAGGTAAGCCCAAGGGCGAGTCTGTCGGGGCCACGGCCGCGATCCTCGACAAGGCGGTCAACGGCCACACCTATGACGCGATCAGTCGGCGCTATGGACTGCTCGGTAAGACCTTCAGCCTGTTCTCCAAGCTGCGCGGCGGCATGGAAAAGAACGTCACGATCGAACTGAAGGCGGCGAGCTGATCTTCTGGCGCACGAATTCGAAGACCTGTGACCGGGGAACGTAGCGTGCAAGCCCGGTCCTCAGGGCTGGGAGGACGTCAAGTTTAGGAACCCACGGCCTTGCCCGTACGTTGGCTGAACATGGCGATGAGGGCGTTCGTGATCTATGTGTTGGTCGAGTTGGCGGTCCTGATGGCGCTGGTGTCGACGATCGGGTTCGGCTGGACTGTGTTGCTGGTGGCAGGCACGTTCCTGGCCGGCTTCGCGCTGGCGGGTTCCCAACTGCGTCGCCATCTCCGGCGGCTTAAGTCCGGGTTGACTGCGGCCGACGCTCAAGGGGCGGCCACCGACAGTGTGCTCGTTGCCCTGGGTACCGTGCTTGTCGTGATGCCCGGCCTGGCCAGCTCTGTTCTGGGAGCGCTGCTACTGCTTCCGCCCACCCGCGCTGTCGGTCGCCCGTTGGTCACCGCGATGGCGGCTAGACGTGCCCCGCTGATCGTTGGGGTCAGCACCTTCGGCAGCGCTGCAGCGGGCGCCCGGTCTGCCTATTCGCCGGGGTCTGCCTATTCACCAGGGTCTGCCTATTCACGGGGATCGGGTAACTCACCGGGGTCGGGCCATGGCGACTATATCGATGGCGAGGTCATCGACGTGACCGATATGACGGACGTCGACCCGCGCCGACTGCCTGAGTGAGCGCCACCACACTGCTGCTCAATGGGCGCGTGCACAGCCCGTCCATGCCTGATGCGACAGCCATGGCGGTGCGCGACGGTGTCGTCGCCTGGCTTGGCAGCGACAAGGTCGGGCGCACGCAGTTCCCCGACGCCGAGGTGACCGATCTCGCTGGCGCCTTCGTTGCCCCGGCCTTCGTGGACAGCCACGTTCATGTCACGGCGACGGGGCTGGTGCTCACCGGTCTCGATTTGCGGCAGGCGACATCGCTGCGGCATTGCCTTGACCTGTTGGCTGCATACGCGCGATCCCACCCCGAGGGCATTATCTGGGCCTACGGCTGGGACGAATCGGGGTGGCCGGAGCGCGCCGGACCGAGTACTGACGACGTGGACGCCGCTGTCGGCGATCGGCCTGCTTATCTGGCGCGCGTTGACGCCCACTCGGCGGTAGTTTCGACGGCACTATCGCAACGGGTACCCGGACTTACCGGGGCCTCCGGCATGCACGACCAGACGCCGCTGACGGCCGATGCGCACCACCTGGTACGCCGGGTCGCCCGCGATGGCATCACCGCACAACAGCGTGCAACTGCACAGCGGACAGCGCTCGACACGGCCGCAGCCATGGGCATCGTGGCGGTCCACGAGTGCGGGGGACCGGAGGTCAGCGGCCTCGAGGACTGGCACGGACTGCGCGCCCTCGAACATGGCGTCGAGATCGTCGGCTATTGGGGTGAACCCGTGACGAACGCCGCGCAGGCCCGTGACCTTATCGAAGCAACGCAGGCCCGCGGGCTGGCCGGCGACCTATTTGTCGACGGCGCGCTGGGTTCGCGTACCGCGTGGCTGCACGAGCCCTACAGCGACGTAAGCGAACCAAGGAGCTTAAGCGGCCTAAGCGACCTAAGCGAGTGTGGCCCGACGCCGACCGGAAGAACCTACCTTGACCCCGACGCAATCACCGCGCATCTGTGCGCCTGCACAGAAGCGGGCGTCACGGCCGGATTCCACGTCATCGGGGATGCAGCCGCCTCGGCCGTAGTGGCCGCGCTGGAAACCGTGGTGGACCGGTTCGGCCAGGTTGCTGTGGCGCGGCTGGGGCACCGCCTGGAGCACCTCGAGATGGTCACCGACGAGCAGGCCGTCAAGCTCGGAAGTTGGGGCGCGATCGCCAGCGTGCAGCCCGGCTTTGATGCATTGTGGGGCGGCGGGACGGGAATGTATGCCCAGCGTCTCGGCGTAGACCGAGCCCTTCGGCTCAACCCGCTCGCGCTGTTAGCATCCCAAGGCGTGCCCCTTGCCTTTGGCTCCGACACCCCGGTGACCGACATGAACCCCTGGGCTGTCATCCGAGCCGCCACGACCCATCAGACTCCCGGCAGCGCCATTTCGGCTCGGGCGGCCTTCGCGGCTGCCACCCGCGGGGGATGGCGGGCCGGCGGTGTCAGAGACGGGGTGACCGGCCTCCTCGTACCCGGCGCACCGGCCTCCTATGCGATCTGGGAAGCCGACGAGTTCGACGTCAGTGCGCCGGCCGACGCTGTGCAGCGCTGGTCCACCGATCCCCGCTCCCGGGTTCCGGTGCTGCCGCGCCTGGACAACGGACTCCCGCGCTGTCGGCAAACCGTGCATCGGGGCGCGGTCATCCATGGCTGACACCGACGCTGTGTCCGCCAGCGACGGTGTGTCCGCCGGCGACGCCGTGTCCGCCAGCGACGGTGTGTCCGCCGGCGACGCCGTGTCCACCACCGAATCCGACGCCGAACAGACATCGCTGATCAAGCGCTGTGGTCGGGCCCTGCTACACCGACTGCCCGAGCTGAGCGCCACTATCCTGGCCGGTTTGGCGCTATGCGTCAGCTTCCCGCCGTTCGGATTGTGGTACGCGGCGATCCCGGCGTTTGCGCTGCTGGGCTGGGTGTTGACTCGACCATCCACGACGGCTGCTGGCGGTCTGGGCTACGGATTGCTTTTTGGGCTGGTCTTCTATGTGCCGCTGCTGCCGTGGATCAGTGGACTCGTCGGGGCGCTGCCGTGGTTGGCGCTCAGCCTGGTCGAAGCCCTGTTCCCGGGGCTGTTCGCACTGCTGGCGGTACTTGTGCGACGTCTTCCCGGCTGGCCGGTGTGGTTTGCGGGGCTGTGGTCGGCTGTGGAATGGCTCAAGTCGACGGTTCCCTTCGGCGGATTTCCCTGGGGCGCGGTCGCGTTCTCTCAGACTGAAGGCCCGCTGCTGCCGCTGGCCTACCTTGGCGGTGCACCGTTGGTGTCCTTCGCGGTGGTGCTGCTGGGATTCAGCGTGTTGGCGATGACGTTGGCGGTGATTCGATGGTGGCGGAGCGATTCGGCTACCCGGGCCGCCGCGCCGCCGGCGGTCGTGCTCCCCGGCCTGTGCATCTGCCTGGTGCTGCTGGCGACGGCGGTAGCCTCGCCCCACGTCCGCAAGTCCGGCGGCGGTGCAGGCGACGAGCAGCCGGTGACGGTGGCGGTGGTGCAGGGTAACGTTCCGCGGCTCGGCTTAGAGTTCAACTCTCAGCGCCGCGCGGTCTTGGACAATCACGTGCGTGAAACGTTGCGACTAGCAGCCGACGTTCGCGCGGGCCGGGCGCCCCAACCGATGCTGGTGATCTGGCCGGAGAACTCATCGGACATCGATCCGCTGTCCAACCCTGATGCCGGCCAGCTGATCTCGACCGCCGCGACGGCGATCGACGCTCCCATTCTGGTCGGCGGCGTTATCGCCGCTCCGGGCTACTCGCGGGATAATCCGGTGTCGACCAACTCGGTGATTGTGTGGAATCCCGAGACCGGTCCCGCCGACCGCCACGACAAGCAGATCATTCAGCCGTTCGGGGAGTACATGCCGTGGCGCAGCTTCTTCAGCCGGCTGTCACCGTATGCCAAACGGGCCGGGTATTTCATTGCCGGCCAGGGCGGTGGCGTGGTGCAGGCCGCGGGCGTTCCGGTCGGAATCACCACCTGCTGGGAGGTCATTTTCGACCGTGCGGCACGCGAATCGGTGCGCAACGGCGCACAGCTGTTGGCGGTGCCCAGCAACAACGCCACATTCGACGAGGCGATGAGCGAGCAGCAGTTGGCTTTCGGCAGGCTGCGCGCCGTGGAGCACGACCGTTACGTCGTGGTCGCCGGAACAACGGGGATCAGTGCCATCATCGCGCCCGACGGTCTCGAGCGCGCCCGCACCGGGTTCTTCGAACCGGCTTACCTCGATGAGCAGATTCGGTTGAAGACGTCGCTGACACCGGCTACCCGCTTCGGCCCGACCGTCGAGGGCGCATTGGTTGCGATCGGAGTTGCCGCTGTCCTGGGCGCAATACTGCACAATGGGGCAATCGCAAGATTGCGGGGTCGGCGTTCGGCGGCCGATGACGGCAAAGGAGGAGCCACATGAGTGCCCCCGGTGGCGGCATCCCCGCGAACTCGGCCAATCATCCTGACGAAGAAGACCCAGGCGAACACCATGAGCGCACCCTGGTCATCATTCCCACCTACAACGAGCGCGATAACCTGCCGAAGATCGTCGCGCGTGTGCACAAGGCGATACCCGATGTGCACGTCCTCATCGTTGACGACGGGAGCCCTGACGGTACCGGGGCGCTAGCCGACGAGCTCGCTCTCGCCGACCCCTACCGCGTCCACGTCTTGCACCGCGCCTTCAAGGAAGGGCTGGGCGCGGCGTACCTTGCGGGCTTCGCTTGGGGTCTGCAACGTCAGTACGCGGTCATTGTCGAGATGGACGCCGATGGCAGCCACGCACCCGAGGAACTCCACCGTCTGCTGGAGGCCATCGATGCGGGCGCGGACGTGGTGATCGGTTCGCGCTACGTCGACGGTGGCGAGGTGCGTAACTGGCCCCGGCGGCGGCTCGTGCTGTCGCGTACTGCGAACAGATATTCGCGCATTCTCCTGGGCGTCGACATTCATGACATCACCGCCGGTTACCGCGCTTATCGGCGCGAGGTTTTGGAGAAGATCGGCCTCGCCGCCGTGGATTCCAGGGGCTACGGGTTTCAGGTGGACCTCACGTGGCGCTCCATCAACGCAGGGTTCACCGTTGTCGAGGTGCCCATCACCTTCACAGAGCGCGAGCACGGCGTGTCGAAGATGGACGGATCGACCGTCCGGGAGGCGATCGTCAAGGTTGCCCAATGGGGCATGCGCGCACGCATCGACCGTGCTCGCGGAACCGCGCGCTAGGCGCAGTCAGCTGAGCTCAGCCACCTCTGCGGCGGGTCTTGATGATGTTGAGGCGCTCCTTGAGTAACTCGTCGAGCTCCTCGACCGAGCGACGCTCCAGCAGCATGTCCCAATGGGTGCGCGGCGGCTTGACCTTCTTGGCCTCCGGAATATCACCCTCGATCAGAGTCCCTTCGAGGCCGTTGCGGCACAGCCAGGCGCCGGGGATCTCGGCGTCGTCGGCGAATGGGACGTCGAACTCCTCGCCGTTGTCTGTGCGGTAGCGGGCCACCTGACGTGGAGCCAAGTCATGGTTGCGGTCCGTCTCGTAGCTCACAGCACCGAGGCGGCTGCCTCTCAAGACACGATCAGCCATCGTCAACTCCTCCATAAACGCGATTCGTCCGGAATTTCAACGCAGAGGTCCCCCGTAGAGTTCCCGACGCGACCCCTGATGATACCGGGATCCACCGAGCCGGCGGTTTACAGTCGGTTTCGTGACTTCTGCGACGTCCCAGGCTTCCCACCGCACCGTCCGGAGGCGCCCCCAGAGCTGCCGTTGGTGCGGCCGCGAAGTCGCCGCCGGCGGGCTGGGCAGGCGGCGCCGGTATTGCAGACAATCGTGTCGTCAGCGTGCCTACGAGCAGCGCGCACAGATCAAAGGCACCTCGGTGCCCCCCGACTCGGTGGTACTGACCGCCGATGAGGCCGCCGAACTGTCGGATCGGGTGTACCAAGTCCGGTGTGCTGCCGAAGATATGGCCACCGCGATCGGCGAAGGGGCCGACGGCGCCGAACTTCTTGAGCTGTGCGACGCGCTCATGCAGGTGGCTCGGGCTGCCGACGGCTGGCGTTAGCCCACTCTGAGCCTCCCGTCCGCTAAGCGGACAGGCTAAGCGGACAGCGGCCTCCACCGGCTGTAGATACCACGCGGCCACCGCGCGACTGAGGCGTTCAGCAGCTGAACATTTCAGCTACCTGGGGAGGCGGTGCCGCCGGCTGCAGGCAGCCGAACGGCGCCAGGCCGGCAACGCTGATCCGGACTGCCGAGCGATGGGCATAGTTCACACACAGCAAGCCCGTCGCGTCGCTGCGGCAATGATCGTCGCCGAAGGCCAGTGACTGGCCTTCGGGCAGCCGCGGGCCGACACCCTTGACGAAAGGGCCAGGATCTCCGTGCAGAGATCCGAGCTGGGCAGTCGCCCCCGAGTAGTCGGCCCACCCTGGCTTCCAGACTCCT
>JAHZKD010000300.1 GCA_022600605.1 Actinomycetes bacterium | reverse complement strand
GGCCAGCACGTCCGGGATGACGATTTCGTTGTCGCCCGCGCGGCCGATCTTGACCGAACCCGCCGGCACGTCTGCCGGGCGGCCTGGCCGAAGGACCCTCAGCATGCTGGTCGCGATGTTGCCGTCACCCGACCTCGGGGCCGCGGCCGGTCCCATCACCGTGACGGACTCCATTTCCGGCGACGAGATGGGCGCAGGTGCCGGCGCCTGCGGCTGCCCGCCAGTCGGGCGTGGACCCGGTCCGGTTGCGCGAGGACCTGGGCCGGTGGGGCGAAGGCCTGGGCCGTTGGGGTGTGGACCTGCGCCGGTTTGTTGAGGGCCCGCTGCACTCGGATACTGCCCGGGGTGCGGGGGCTGCCCCGTGGGCGGTGGTGGCTCGGTGGGCCAGGTCGCGCTGGGGCGGTCCACACCCTGGAGCGCCGCGGTCGGTGGCGGGGAACCCGCCAACCCCTGATGACGTCCGACCTCGAACGTGAGTAGCGGCCCGTCTGGGTTGCCAAGGTGAATCTGCTGGCCGTCGGTGATGTCGGCCGCGGGAACCCGGCGGCCGTTGAGGAACATCCCGTTGAGGCTGCCGTTGTCGACGGCGATCCATCGGCCCCGCTCGAACCGCAACACCACGTGGGCCCGGGAGATCAACGGGTGTGCAATGCGGACGTCGGCGCGTAGGTCTCGGCCGACGACGACGTCACTGCCAGCTGCGAAAGTGCGCGGGGATCCGTCGTACCGAACGGTCAGCGCAGGTGATGCTGGTCGGCTCATCGGGACCGACTCTATCGGTTAGCTCTTAGATGGGGCTCTGCCACCTGACGGTGTCGCTGATCCTTCTGGCCAGTGGCGACGGCACCCTGGCCAGCGCCGACGGCGTCGTCGCGCCCCGTGGTCGTGCCCTCATCGCCCCAGACTGGCCGGCGATCCGGTGACGACACAGTGAGTGCCTTCGTAGATGGTGGCCATGCACTGATTGCAGTGGTTGCACACCGACTGCACCGAGTGTCCGGGCCCGTCTGCCTGGATCCGGTTGATCAGATCGGGCTCGGCGAGCAGCGCGCGACCCATAGCGACGAAGTCAAAGCACTCGGCCATTGCCAGGTCCATCGTGTCGCGGTTGGTGATACCGCCGAGCAGGATGAGCGGAAGTGACAGCTCGGCGCGGAAGAGCTTCGCATCGCGGAGCAGATAGGCCTCACGGTAGGGGTATTCGCGTAGGAACTTCTTGCCCGTCATCCGAATGCCCCATCGCAGCGGCGGTTTGAAGGCCCCGGCGAACTCCTTGATCGGTACATCGCCGCGGAACAGGTACATCGGGTTGACCAGTGAGCTGCCAGCGGTGAGCTCGATCGCGTCCAGCCCGCCGTCGGCCTCAAGCCATTTCGCGGTTTGCAGCGCCTCCTCGGTGGAGATGCCGCTGCGAATGCCGTCGGTCATGTTGAGCTTGGCTGTCACCGCGATCGGTGTGCCCGCCTCGTCCACCGCGCGGCGCACCGCCAGGACCGTTTCCCTTGCGACTCTGGCGCGGTTGGCCAGTGAGCCGCCGAACTCGTCCTGGCGACGGTTGATCAGCGGCGATAGGAACGAACTCGCGAAATAATTGTGGCCCAGATGGATCTCGACGGCGTCGAAGCCCGCGTCCATGGCGCAGCGCGCGGCGTTGGCATGGGCCTCGACGATGTCGTCGATGTCCTCGCGAGTGGCTTTTTTGGCGAAGCGCATTGCCAGCGGGTTGAAGAACCGCACCGGCGCATGGGCCTTGGCCTTGTTGGACCGCGCGTTGGCTACCGGGCCGGCGTGCCCGATCTGTGCGCTGATCGCCGCCCCCTCGGCGTGGATCGCGTCGGTGAGCCGGCGCAGCCCCGGCATCGCCTCGGGACGCCAGTAGATTTGCTTACCCTCGGTGCGCCCGCCAGGTGAGACGGCCAGGTAGGCGACGGTGGTCATGCCGACCCCGCCGGCAGCCGGCAGCCGGTGGTAGGTGATCAGATCTTCGGTAACCAGCGCCTCCGGCGTGGCCCCCTCGAATGTCGCGGCTTTGATGACGCGGTTGCGCAACGTCAGCGGCCCTAGCTTGGCCGGGGTGAACACATCGTGGGGAACTGTCATGTCAACGAAGCTTGCCACGCCGTCGTTGAAATCACACCGCCTGACAGAATGACCGCTGTGGGTGCGATCACTTTGGACGGCAAAGCAACGCGCGACGAGATCTTCATCGACCTCACCAAGCGTGTCGAGGCGCTGACCGCGGACGGGCGAACTCCCGGGCTCGGCACCGTGTTGGTGGGAGAGGACCCTGGCTCGCACGCCTACGTGCGCGGTAAACACTCGGACTGCGCCAAAGTGGGCATCAACTCGATCCGCCACGATCTGCCCGCCGACATCAGCCAGGCCGCTCTCAACGAGGTGCTCGACGAACTCAACGCCAACCCCGGATGCACCGGCTACATCGTTCAGCTGCCCTTGCCCAAGCAGCTGAACGAGAATGCCGCACTTGAGCGCGTGGACCCGGATAAAGATGCTGATGGCCTGCACCCGATGAACCTGGGACGACTGGTGCTCAACGGGCCGGCTCCGCTGCCGTGCACGCCCCGGGGCATCGTGCACTTGCTGCGGCGCTACCAGGTCGAGATCGCCGGCGCGCATGTCGTCGTCATCGGGCGCGGCGTGACCGTCGGCCGCCCGCTCGGACTGCTGCTCACCCGCCGCTCGGAGAACGCCACAGTCACGCTGTGCCACACGGGGACCCGCCACCTTCCCCAGATCACCGCCGAAGCCGATGTCATCATCGCCGCGGCGGGGGTGCCGCACATCGTGACCCCCGACATGGTCCGTCCGGGCGCCGCCGTTGTGGACGTCGGTGTCAGCCGCGACGACGCCGGCAAGCTCGTCGGCGACGTACACCCCGGTGTCTGGGAGGTGGCCGGTCACGTCTCCCCGAATCCCGGCGGTGTGGGCCCCCTGACCCGGGCGTTCCTGTTGACCAACGTGGTCGAGCGTGCCGAGGCCGTCGCGTCCCCGTGACCCTCAAGGAATTCGCCCACAAGGTGTTCGCCGTGCAATGGCCGATCATGCTGGTCGGCCTGATCCTGGTGGCGGCCTTCGCCTTAGTGGCCACCGGCTATTGGCGCCGCGGAGCGCTGGTGATGGCCATTGGCATCGGTGTGGCGGCGGCACTTCGGTTGACTCTCACCGACGATCGGGCAGGCTTGCTCGTTGTGCGTACCCGGACGTTCGACGTCCTCACCACGGGATCGGTCAGCGCGGCAGTGTTCTACATCGCATGGACCATCGATCCGCTCGGCACCAGCTGACCTGCTCTCACAACAACCGCTTCCTCGACTCCAACAACGCCCGACGTGCCATCGCAACACTTCTCACCTAGGTGGTGTTGCATTGACCCCTTGAAACCGCCGGTGACTGCACTACCGGCGTTGGCGTTCGTCGGAATTAGGCGAATGTGGCGCGGATACAGACAGTGACGTAGGGCAGTGCCAGCCCGCTGACGTTGGCCAGGGCAGGATGGCCGGCCAGCAGTTCCCGGACGCGATCCAGTGTGCGGGCCCGCACCTGTTCAGGGGAGGTGATGCAGTAGCTGCGCGAGGCCACCAGGTCGATCAACGCCTGCGGCGTGAGGTAGCTGGTCCACTCGACCTGCTCGCGCTCGACGTCGGTGAACGTGGCGGGCAGATCCACCGACTGGCTGAACGGGTCGATCTCGTGGCCGATGATGCGGCCCAAATCCTTGACCCAGCCCAGCCGTTCGTCGCGGTTGTTCCACACCAGACCGAGCCGACCGCCAGGCCGCAATACGCGGGCCACTTCCTTGATCGCCCGCTCCGGGTCGAACCAGTGCCATGCCTGGGCCACCAGCACCGCGTCGACGCTGTCGTCGGGCAGCGGAATCTCTTCGGCGCTACCGAGCAGCGCCGGGGTGTCGGGCAGTGAGGTGCACAGCAGTTCGAGCATCTCGGGGATCGGATCGACGGCGATGACGTTAAGGCCGCGCTCCACCAGCCGCGTGGTCAGTTTGCCGGTGCCGGCGCCGAGGTCGAGGACGTCAAGGGGGCGGTGGTCATTATCGGGCAGCACGTCGGGCAGCAGCCAGTTGATCGCCTCGGGCGGGTAGGACGGGCGCCCGCGCTCGTAGGCCGCGGCTTCGACGCCGAATGACAGCGAACGCTGTTCGGGTGAGCCGGTCACCGCGCCGTCAGCTCCAGCGTCCGGCGGATCAGCTTGCCTACCGCATCAGTTTCCAGCAGGAAGCCGTCGTGACCGCACCCAGAGTCGACGACATCGAGCCCCTCGCAGCCCGGCAGCAGGTGGGCCAGCTCCTCCTGCAGCCGCAGCGGGTAGAGGCGATCCGAGGAGATGCCGCCAACCACAGCGGGTACCGAACAGCTCCGCAGCGCGGCCTCTACGCCGCCCCGGTTGCGTCCGACGTCGTGGCTGGACAACGCGTCGGTGAGCGCGACGTAGGTGCCGGCGTCGAAGCGCGCGACGAGCTTTCGACCCTGATGCTGCAGATAGCTCTGCACGGAATAACGACCGTCGGTGGCGGGGTCCTCCTCGCCCTGCGGGTCGTTGCCGAACCGATTGTCTAACTCCCTCTCGCCCCGATAGGTCAGGTGCGCGAAACTGCGCGCGATCTGTACGCCGACCTCGGGGGAGCGTCCGGTGCCGTAATAGTCGCCCCCGCACCAGTTCGGGTCGGACGTGATGGCTGCCACCTGGCTACTCTGCGTTCCGATCTGGTCGGCGGTGGCACGTGCTCCGACAGCAAGCACCAGCCCCGCACGAACGTTGCCGGGATGGGTCACCATCCACTCCAGGGCTCGTGCTCCGCCCATCGATCCACCGATTACCGCGGCGACATCGCCGATGCCAAATTCGGCCAGCGCGGCCACATCGGCGGCTACCTGGTCACGTATGGATATCCTGGGAAACCTTGAGCCCCAGGGTTTTCCGTCAGGAGCCAGCGAGCTCGGCCCAGTCGACCCCCGACACCCGCCCAAGACATTGGTCGAGATTGCGCACCAACGATCGGTATCGATCGGCGCGCCAGGACCAGCGACGCCGTCCCACCAGCCCGGCGTCGGGTGCTGCGCTCCAGAGGGGCCGGTGATATGGGAATCGCCGGTCAGCGCGTGCAGCACGACCACCACATTGTCGCGCTCGGGCGAGAGTTCCCCCCATCGCTGTACCGCGATCGACACATCGTCGAGAACCTGGCCGTTCTCCAGCCGCAGCGCACCGATGTCAACGACTGCGACCTCACCCTCGGGGGGCAGGGTCGCGTGCCGGTCCGCAGTCCTCACACCGATGATTGTCACGTCACAATCCTCAGTTTGAGGCCAAAGTGGGTGGATCGGTTTGGCCGTGAACACCCGACGGTCTCCGAAGAGCGGCAGCCGCGGCGAATCCTCGATCGAGGTCGGCGAGGAGGTCGTCGATCCCCTCGATGCCAACCGCGAGCCGCACCAAGCCCGGTGTCACCCCGGAAGCAAGCTGTTCCTCAGGGGACAGCTGGGCGTGCGTCGTGGACGCCGGGTGGATTACCAGGGATCGCACATCGCCGATGTTGGCGACGTGGCTGTGCAGCTGCAGTGCATTCACGAACGCCGTGCCCGCCTCGAGGCCGCCGGCCAGTTCGAAAGCCATCACCGCGCCGGTTCCCTTGGGGGCCAGCCGCTTCCCCAGCTCATACCACGGTGAGGTGGGCAGGCCCGCGTAGTTCACCGAGATCACCTCGTCACGTCCGGTGAGGTATTCGGCGACCTTCTGCGCGTTGGACACATGCCGCTCGACGCGCAAGCTCAGTGTCTCCAGACCCTGGGCGATGAGGAATGCGTTGAAGGGAGCCACAGCCGCGCCGAGGTCCCGCAGCAGCTGCACGCGGGCCTTGAGTGCGTAGGCGGGCGGGCCGAGTTCGGCGAACACCACGCCGTGGTAGCTCGGGTCTGGGGTGGTGAAGCCGGGGAAGCGTCCGTTGGTCCAGTCGAAGTTGCCGCTATCGACTATGACGCCTGCGATCGCGGTGCCGTGCCCGCCGAGATACTTCGTCGCCGAGTGCACGACGATGTCGGCGCCGTGTGCGATCGGCTGGATCAGGTAGGGCGTCGCGATGGTGTTGTCGACGATCAGCGGCACGCCGTTCTCGTGCGCCACGCACGCAACCGCGGGGATATCCAGAATGTCTATTTGGGGGTTGGAGATGGTCTCGGCGAAGAATGCCCTGGTGTTCGCCTGCGCAGCGCTCCGCCATGACTCCAGATCATCGGGGTCCTCCACGAAGCTCACCTCGATACCGAGCTTGGGCAGCGAATAGTGGAACAAGTTGTAGGTGCCGCCGTACAGTCGCGGGCTGGACACGATGTGGTCGCCCACGCCGGCCAGATTCAGGATCGCGAAAGTCTCCGCCGCCTGCCCCGAGGACAGCAACAGCGCTGCGACACCGCCTTCCAACGCGGCGATGCGCTGCTCTACGACATCCTGAGTCGGGTTCATGATGCGGGTGTAGATGTTGCCGGGCTCGGCGAGGCCGAACAGCGCTGCGGCATGGTCGGTGCTGTCGAACGTATAGCTGGTGGTCTGGTAGATAGGCAGGGCGCGCGCGTTAGTGGCGGTGTCGGGCGCCTGCCCTGCGTGTATCTGCTTGGTCTCGAACGCCCACGTAGCGGCGTCGGCCTCGTTATCGGTGCTCATGTGATGTTCTCCTCATGAAAAGCGTCTGGCGGTGGGTCAGAAACACGCGGAAATACGCGATGTGTGACCGGCAACTGTCGCCGCTGAACTCGTCATCAGGTTTCCCCGTCTCTTCAGGGGGCCCGTTTCACAGCGGACCCGCGCTTGCCTTGCAGCCGTGCGTGGCTGCTCAACCTGGTCATCACCCGGGGCACCCCACCGCGGTTGGAGGGTTGCCGGCCAGCGAGCCGGGGCTTGACGCTGGCACTCATGACCGAACCGAAGACTATCGCACCATGGTGAGAAGGTGCTAGTGGGGACGACCTCGGCACGAGCATCATGATCAGGCCGGCGGTCAGCCCGCCGCAGGTCATGGCGATACCACCGGTCGAGCGAGAACGCTGTGATGTGTCCGATTAGGGTCTTCGGTCGTGAGGCGTACGGGAGAAACATGGCGGTGATCGTCAGCACCATCAACGTGAACGGCATCCGCGCGGCGGTCAAACAGCGGTCCGAGGAGAACCTCGGCCTGCTGCCGTGGCTCAAGGAGACCCTGGCCGACGTGGTGTGTCTGCAGGAAACTCGCGCCGACGACGAGCAACTGACTCAGGCGCTGTCGCCAGCGCTGGCAGACGGGTGGCACCTAGCGTCGGCGGCGCCCCATAT
>JAHZKD010000299.1 GCA_022600605.1 Actinomycetes bacterium | reverse complement strand
TACAGGGCCGACCACGCTGGCGCCCGTTCGGGTGACCGTCTCGACGATCTTGCGCGCTGAGGCGTCGATCGCCTCGTGGTCGTAGGCCTTGAGCCTGATGCGGATCTTTTGTCCCGCCACGCTTCTCCTACCTCACTACTAACGGGCCCGAAGTCGGGCCTGGCTGTACCGCCGCTGTTTACCTGTCTGTGGTCCACCGACCCCCGCGGTCGGGTGTGTCGCCCGCACGCACGCTCTTCCGCGACGAAAAAACTCGTCTCGATCGAGGTTGGGACCGGACGCGCCGGTTAAGGGCGCTGGTCGCATGCCCGGCCAGGCGAACCCGGCTCAAGGCAACCCGAACAGTATGCCTGACGCACCGGCCTCATCCAAATCTCTGGAGAAGGCCATCGAGCCAGGCGGCGGCGCACATACAACCGCGCCGCGGCGTGCACAATCAAAGCCGTCGCCGGTGACCTATCTTACCGACAAGTAAGGTGGAGCGACTGAGTCCCGTGACCACCACTTACCGCATGTGGCAACGGCTAGAGCGGCTCCCTGCGGGCCAGCGGCTGTTCTCAGCCGCCGCGATGACCCGGGTGCCCTATTTCGCGTCCATTCTTCCGCACGTGCGGCGCATGGAACCCGGCTTGGCCGAGGTGGACGTTCCTAAGTGGTTCTTCGTGCACAACCACCTGCACACGGTGCACGCCATCGCGTCGTGCAACGCCGCCGAGATGGCCATGGGCATGCTGATGGAGGCGACGGTTCCGACGAGCCACCGCTGGATTCCCAAAGCGATGAACGTGCAGTATTTGCAGAAGGCCACCACATCGCTTCGCGCCACAGCCAGCATCGAACCGCCCGACATTGCCGCCACTACCGAGGGAACCGAAGTCGTGGTGCCCGTCAGCGTGACCGACCGCGGCGGCATCGAGGTGGTCCACGCCGAGATCACGACGTGGGTGACCCCGGCCAGCCGCGCGGAACGAGCCGTCGATGGGTGATATCTACCGTCGATGGGTGATATCTACCGAAGACCGGCCCAGAACTGGCAGTGATGCGTCTGCTCGAAGTCGGCGATCATGCGGTTTCCGTCGGGCTGCAGCGACATCACCAGGTCGGAGGCTCCGACATCGGGCCAGTGGGGCTGGCCGTCGGCCTGTGGGGCGCCCGTAGTCACGAACTGCGCCCAGTAGTCGATCATCTGGTTGGACAGTTTCTCTTGGGCAGCATTGAGCGCTGGCGCGCCGCCGACGTCGAACAGGTAGCGAAGCTCCAACGAGTGGCTCGCCCCGACCGGAAACGGCAAGGTGCGCAGTGGATCGGGCGCCGGCGCACCGCGGTCGTTGAACTCGTAGGAGTAGACCGCATCGCCATCGCGGGCCAGCGCCTCAGCCATGCGGTCGCCGACACAGGCGAACATCCCGTCGGTGACAGCGGCCGAATATGCCAGCGGGACGCTGTCGAATTCACTCAGCGGATATTGCTCGGCCACTGCTGCAGAGTCATCCCCGAACGTGGCAGCCAACAGGCCCGGATAGTCCGATGCCGTGTAGGACTTGCCTTGGCGCAAATACTCCAGGGCGACGAACAGTGTGAACTCGTCACGGGTCGTTCCGATCATGATGGGAACTCGCACGGCCCGGCCTTCGCTGAACCCCTTGACCGGGTTGACCGGCAGCGTTACCGTGCCGCTCACCGGGCCGATGAGGTCGTCGTCTCCAATATTGTAGTACCACAACGGTTTCCGTAGCTTTTCCAGAGGTAACGCGCGCAGGCATGCAGCTGCGGAACTCATGTCGGCGCACCCAACCTCGGCTGCAAAGTCGAGGCTGCGGGCTTCGGCTACCGGCAGCGCAGCCTGCGCCTCGCATGGCGCGCTCTGGATGATGGCCGCGTCGAACAGTCCTCGCGAGCCGGGGGCGACGAGGTGGTCGCACACCGACATGCCGCCCGCGGACTCGCCGGCGAGCGTCACTTTGCCGGGATCGCCGCCGAACTGCCCGATGTTCTCACGCACCCAACGGAGGGCGGCCTGCTGATCGACTAGGCCATAGTTCCCCACATCGCCTGCTGGTCCCAGCGCAGGATGTGCAAGGAACCCCAGCACTCCGAGTCGGTAGTTCACCGTGACTACGACGATGTCGCCGCGGGAAACGAGGCGGCGCGCGTCGTATACGCCGCCGCTGCCGTTGACGAACGAGCCACCGTGGATCCAGACCATCACCGGTCGCGGCCGCGCGGGCGCTGAATCTGGAGTCGCGGCCGGGGTCCAGATGTTAAGCGTCAGGCAGTCCTCATCGGTTTCTCGGCCACGCTCGATATCGCCGTCGAGATCCTGGATGCACCGCGATCCGAGATGGCCGGCATCGCGCACTCCGTCCCACTTCGGCGCCGGCTCAGGATCTCTCCATCGCAGCTCCCCGACTGGCGGTGCTGCGTAGGGGATTCCAGCGAAATAGCGGTGGTCGTCGGCTAGGACACCGTGCACTGCACCCGCTGCTGTCTGAACCAGCGCCGGGTCCGTCTCGACGGGTTCGCGTTCCTGCTGCCCCCCGGTACACCCAGCCGCCATCGCCACCGCCACCACGATGCACACGGCGCGGCCGGCAACCGATGCGAGCATCACAAGTGCTGAGCCTAATGGTCAGAAGGTGCCGCGCGCCTTCCCTCCGGACCGCGGCCATCGCCTACACTCTAATAATTGACACCCGTCAACTATTCGGGGCCTCAACGAGGAGACTTCATGAGCCTATCGACAATGGGGGACGCCGCCAAGGTCCTGGCCGATCCAACTGCCTATGCCGACGACGCCCGCCTGCACGCAGCGCTTGCCCACCTGCGGGCCAACGAACCCGTCGCTTGGGTGGACCACCCGCCTTATCGCCCGTTCTGGGCGATCACCAAACACAGCGACATCATG
>JAHZKD010000033.1 GCA_022600605.1 Actinomycetes bacterium | reverse complement strand
GGCCCGGGTGCCACCTAATTCATCTAGAACCCCATCAAAACCCCGTCAACTGGAGTCTAGTCCTCAGCGATCGAGAACGTCGCGTACGGCCGACTTGATCAACGACGTGTGCAAGGTGATCGCCAGCGCCGCCACCTCGCGGGCCAGATCGTCGGCGCGATCACGGGCTCCGGCTTTGCGGGCCTTCACCACCGGGCCGGCGATCTGGGCGATGAGATCGGACTGCCGGTCTGCGGCGGACCGGAAAGCCCGCAGGTGACGTGGTTCGACGCCATAGTCGGCGAGGGCGCGCGCGCACTGGGCGATGACGACAGAATGTTCGTCGAACAATACGGCCTGAGCGCTCTTGAAGACGGGGGTGATGACACCGGCCTTGACCAGCGAGGCGAGTAGCTCATCGTCGACGCCGGATTGTTTGAGCAGGTCTTCCCGACTCAGCCGCACCTGCGTCGGTGCGGCCGAGGGCCGGCTTGGGAAGCCGGGTTGATCTGGCTGCGCCGTCCCGTCGGTGACGGTGACCAGACGCGGTGTCCGGTAAGCCGTTCCGGTCTGTGGCAGCTCCCCGTCGGGATAGGCGTCGAGCTGTGCCTTGATGACTTTGAGGGGAAGGTACTTGTCGCGCTGAGCGGTGAGTATGAACCGTAGGCGGGCGCAGTCGTAGGCAGTGAACCGTCGATATCCGGACGCTGTGCGCTCGGGGGTGACCAGGCCCTCCGCCTCCAAGAATCGGATCTTGGAAATGGTCACGTCGGGGAAGTCGCGGCGAAGCAGATCGAGGACGACCCCGATCGACATCCCGTTCAGCCCAGGTACGTCGGGTTGTGTCATCTGGCCGTCCGCGCTAGCGCTCGTGGTGTCGGCTATTCGGCGGCGTCACCTATTCGGCGGCGCCGTCGTCCTTGGGGCCGGTCAGGAACACGAGGCGGAACTTGCCGATCTGCACTTCGTCACCATTGGCGAGTAGTGCGGAATCGACCGGCTCTCGATTGACATATGTACCGTTGAGGCTGCCCACATCAACGACCTGAAACTCGTCATTCTCGAGCCGGAACTCGGCGTGCCGACGGCTCACGGTGACATCGTCGAGGAAAATATCGCTGTCAGGATGTCGACCGGCCGAGGTGGTGGGCTGGTCGAGCAGGAAGCGTGACCCCGCGTTGGGCCCGCGTTTGACGATCAGCAATGCGGATCCGGCTGGCAGTCCTTCGACGCCGGCAACCGCCTTCTCGCTACCTGTCGCCGGCGGAGCGTCCAGTTCGTTGAGGAAATCTGCCCGGAACACCGATGTCGTTTCCACGGTGACCTCGTCAGAGTCAGCCCCTGAATTGAAGTCCTTGTCCGTCACTCGCTGCTCCTCACTGGCTGCTGTGGCAGTAACGGGCCGGAACCCCAGCTGTCACGCCGATAATGTCGACCGTACCGCGCAGTAGACTCCATTGTGGCCACCACTGCCGGATCCGCGCGTTGCAATCCGGTCGCAAGACCCTAACAGCACTTCAGTCAGTCACGTGTACGCGGTAACCCTCGGCGTCCATGAGTTCAGCCAGGGCGGCCTCGAGAGCACTGGCACCATTTTCGACCTGAAGTTCGACCAACCAGCCCGCACCGTAGGCGTCGGAGTTGACTAACTGCGGGTCCCCGTCCAGATCGCCGTTCACTGCAACGACTTTCGCGGAGAGGGGCGCGTACAGGTCGGAAACGGATTTCGTGGACTCCACCTCGCCGAACGAATCCCCGGCTGCAACATCGACTCCAACCTCGGGCAGTTGGACAAACACAACGTCTCCGAGTGCGGACTGTGCGAAGTCGGTAATCCCGACGCGCACGGTGTCGTCGCCGGTCCGTTGCACCCATTCATGTTCGGCGGTGTAGGCCAACTCTGCGGGAATATCGCTCACGGCGTTCCTCTATCTCTGGTCAATGCCCGGTCCGAGAAGACGGCCGGTGGCGGCGGTTACTTGACGGGCTGAGCGTATTGGTGCGGTTTCGGTTGCCGCAAGGCCGTGACATCGACCCGGTCGGATTGTTGCACCGCCATGGTGCCGCCGACGCGTTCGATGCTGTCCTTCGCTCCACCCGGGATGTTCATCGCCGCGGCCAGTGTGGGCGGGTCGCCAATCGCGAGAACCGTATACGGCGGACCCAGAGTCGCGGAATCCGCGATCAGAGCGCCGGGGACACCGACGACCCAGGTGCTCACTCCTACCCGCACCGAGACCTGCTCGTCGCCGCGTCTTCCCCGGATCTCCATCGCCTCAGCCCCCGCAG
This sequence comes from Actinomycetes bacterium, assembly GCA_022600605.1. GTDB lineage: Bacteria > Actinomycetota > Actinomycetes > Mycobacteriales > Mycobacteriaceae > Mycobacterium. The sequence continues at coordinate 1,782 of JAHZKD010000033.1, read as the reverse complement.
CCCGCAGCTCGTTGATCACGTCGAGCATCGTCTCTGCGGAGATACCTTGTGCAGGGTCCTCAATGGTCAGCGTCACCCCGGGCCCGGTTGCGGGCGCGGTGCCGATCAGTATCGAGAGTGCGGCCAGGCGCGCCCTGGCATTCTCGATCGCGGCCTGATCGCTGCTGCCCGCGGCCTGGAGCTGGGTCAGCGTCTGCTCCAGATCAGCGAGCTCGGTATTCAGCGCCGCCTCACGCTGTTGCAGTGAGTCGAGCAGCACCAGCAGGTCTGCGGGTCGCGCTGTTTCCAGCGAGTCGCCAGACCCCGTCTGGCGGACCTGGGTGGCGATCGCTACGCCCAGGAGCAGGCACAACAGCACGGCCAACACGCCGAAGACGACCTGCGACCGTCCCCGGGGAGGCGCATGTGGCACGCCGCTAGAGCTCGGTTCACCGACCTCGGGGGTCACCTGGCCCGTTGTGCCCGTTGTGCCCGTTGGCTCTTCCATCACGCCCCGAAAAGCAGGCGCCGCAGCGCGGCCGCGTTGCCGAAGATCCGGATGCCGAGCACCACGATGATCGCCGTCGACAGCTGGGTGCCCACGCCCAATTGATCCCCGACATAGACGATCAGTGCGGCCACCAGCACGTTGAAGACGAACGAGATCACGAACACCTTGGAGTCGAAGATTCGTTCCAAGTACGCGCGTAGACCGCCGAATACGGCGTCGAGGGCCGCCACAACCGCGATCGGCAGGTAGGGCTGGACGAACTCCGGGACACTGGGATGGAAGACGACACCGAGCACGATGCCGACGACGACTGCGACGATTCCGATCAATTGGGCCCAATCTGTTTGGCGAAGTTGACTTCTCGAACCGACCCCGCGGGAAGCGTCAGCCCGTCACCGGCGGCGACAGCGACTCCGATGCCGTAGGACATCTCCAGCAGCCGCAGGCGTTGCAGGCCGGTGCTGCGGGAAAAGACATCGCGCATCGCATTTGGCGGGCCGATCGCGATGACGCTGTAGGGACTGGTGATCGGCTGATTATCGACCAGAATGCCGCCGCCGGCCTGACGGATCGTCACGTTTGGGCCCACGCGCACGCCGCCCACCGCGATGGCTTCAGCGCCGCTGACCCATAGCGAGTTGACGACCAGTTGCAGGTCGCGGTCCAGGATGACCTGCCGGCTGCCCGGCACGCGCTGCTTGGACACGTCGGAGAGGTCAGGCGAACCACCAGGATCAGTGATGGTGATGGTGAGACCCGGCCCGATCACCGGGGTGACTCCCGCCGCGGAGTCGGCTTCGTCCAGGTTCTCCAGCAGCTGCCGGCCGGCCGCGTCTCCTTCGAGACGCATGCGCCGTTGAGTGTTCACCTCGGCTGCCACCCGGTCTCGGCGGGCGGTGAGCTCGACCGTGGCTGCCTCGGCGTGCCGCACACTTCCCGCTAGCGCCCGTTGTGATTCGCGCACTCTTGGGGCGGTGGACTGCGCCTGCGCCCAGGCAAGTGCGAACACCGTCGCCACCACCACGGCAGCGAGTAGCTGCCAGGTCCACTCTGCGGGCCTTGCCCGCCGCTGGTTTGCGCTTGCCGCTGTCGCATATCCGGGGTCGAGGTGGTCGGTAAGTAACGAACGGAGCAACGACGGCACCGGAATCAGCGTCGGGCCGCCCGCCTCGCCGGTGTTGCGTCCGGCGTCGAAACCACCCAAATTGCTCATGGGCTGACTATTCACCCGCAGGCATGGTGCCCGGCGCAGTGCGTGGGATAGCGCGTATCACCATGCCCACCTGGATCAG
>JAHZKD010000298.1 GCA_022600605.1 Actinomycetes bacterium | reverse complement strand
GCATAGCCAACCAGCGGAACTCGGCCGGCTCCCACGCCGAATACAACCTTCACTCCGGTTGGCTACGGCGCCGCTCTGCAGAAGTGTGAGCGCCGTCTCCATTTCCTCGCATTTCTGGCGAAATCTGTACGTTAGAGCGCAGGCACACCGGAAGGAATTGAGATGAAGGCTCCGCTCAACATGCTTGCCGCCCTGCTCGTCACTGGGGGCGCCTCTTTCGGGATCGCTGCGGCACCAGCTGCGCTCGCTGAGGCACCAGCTGCGCACGGTGCGCACGGTGCGCACGCTAGGCCCTCGCTCCTACCGAGTTGCGTCAACACCGAAGCAGGCGGCGGAAGGCAGGGCGGCTTTACCACGCTGTGCGAGACACCCGGCAACGCCCAACTCAACGGCCGGCCAAGCCGGCTTTGAGGTATGGGCGGCCGTCGATAAGAATGTCGGACACTTGATCAGCGGCTGGGGGGTTCACCGCCGATCTCGCCACCTGTCGAGCGCTTCTGCAGCCTCCAGTAGGTGAATTGCTATCTGACGACCACATCGCCATCTCGGCCGGTGACGAAAGTGTCCTGCGTACCGTGGTGACTGCGGCGCCAGATCGTTCCGGTGCACCATGGGTAGTCGCAGGTGTGCTCGGCCAGGCTGATCGCTTCCCCGCGCCGAGCCATGATGGCGCCGACTGTTTCCTTGTCTCTCATCGCTGAACCTCCGTGAGCAGCTCGGCAGCAGCCATGCAGACAGCGTGCTTACCAAAGCCAATGAGGCGCTGACCCTCACCCAGCACTCCGCGGACTCGCTCAGACGCTCAATCGCCGACGGCCGCGCCCTCGGCCGCCCGATCACCGGCGCCCAATACGAGCAGCTATTGACCGACAAGCGCCGTGAGCATCGCAGCTTGGACCCTCGGGTTTGGCTCGGTGAATCTCGGAGGCCGACCGGGCGGTGCTGGCGTAGTTGCAGGCTGAGTCACAGTGGCCTGCAGAGCAGGATGCGGGCGCCATGCTCGCGGCGGGGGAGCCGTTGGAGGTGTCGCGCCGGCATTTCGGTGGGCACATGTTTCCGCGTCAGGATTCTTGGCCTTCGTGGCTGCGGGACCACCGCGGTGGGGTGAAGAAGGTGCGGGTATACGCCGACGACACGGTGGGGCCGGCGCAGGAGCCTGCGTAGCGCAGCCGATTTGCTTTCCGCGGCCTAGCGTTAGTCCGCGACTTCCCGGTTTCGGTTGTATTCGTTCTAGTGTTCTGAGTCATTAATTCTGGTGCAGTAGTTGCCGATGCTGGCCAGGATCTGATCGGCGGTTTTGGTCCAGACGTATGGGCGAGGGTTGTCGTTCCAGGTGTTGATCCAGGCACGGATGTCGGCGTTGAGTTGGCGCACTGAGGTGTGGGTGCCGCGGCGCAGCTTCTTGGTGGTCAGTTCGGCGAACCAACGTTCAACGAGGTTGGGCCATGATGAGCTCGTCGGCGTGAAGTGCATGACGAACCTGGGATGATCTGTCAGCCAACGCTTCACCGCCGGTGTCTTGTGGGTCGATGCGTTGTCGAGCACCAGGTGCACGTCGAGATCGGCGGGGACTTCGACATCGATCTTGTTGAGGAATGCCAGGAACTCTTGGGAGCGGTGGCGGGCGTGCAGCGAACCGATCACCTGACCCGAGGCGAGATCCAGCGCCGCGTACAAACTGGACGTGCCGTGCGGGACGTAATCGTGGCTGGCCCGCGCCGGCGCACCAGGCAGCATCGGAAACGCCGGTTGCGTGCGGTTGAGCGCCTGGATCTGGGTTTTCTCATCCACGCACAGCGCCAGCGCCAGTTCCGGCGGGCCCAGATACAGCCCAACCACATCGCGGACCTTCTCCACGAACAGCGGATCCTTCGACAGTTTCCGCGAATCCCGTTTGTGCGGAGCCAGTCCGAAAGCCCGCCACACTCGCGAGACCATCGATTGGCTCAACCCCAGATGCTCAGCCATCGACCGCGTCGACCAATGCGTGGCAGTGTAAAAAATGCAAAGCCGAGAGCTTGGGTTGCTTTGGAAGCGACGCAAACAGGTTTGCCCCAACCTCTTAAGGGTTGCGGGGCAACATGTTTGGGGTACGGAGGGTTGCTGCGAAGTGTCGGAATGGGTTGTTTGGCAACGGGTTTGGGTGGTGGTTGTTGAGTGTGTTAGGGGTGCCACGTACCCGTAGAAGTCGTGTGCCGCGGGTGCGGTACTCGCTCTGGCAATGGGTCACGGGGAGTCGGAGGGAAGGAACACGAACCCGTCCAACATGGCTTGCATGTCGCGCTGATAGATGGGATTGTCGGGTTCTGAGGTCCCCACGTCCACCACGGCTACATAGGTCTCGTTTTCAAATTCGGCTACCATCGTCAGCATCTTGTTGGACAGCGGGGCGGCGCTCGTGTCTTCCAGGGTCATGGTGTAGTCGCTGATTTCCGGCACCACATCTGGCCAGGGAACTAGCCGCTGCCAGGACAAGGTGAGTTCCTCCCGCTCGGCGGCGGAGAAATCGGTGATGTTGTACTCGGCCAGCAGCGAGTCCAGCAAGTTGCGGTACACCGAATGCACAGTGGTCCAGTTGTCGCGGTCAGGTGCCGCTGACTCCAGGGCGACAAAGTAGCGGGCTCGCCAGCGCTGCACGAAACCCGCCCAGTCGACGTGGGGTGTTGGCCAGCGCTGATCCGCTCTGCCTCAACGCAAACGGTGGTGTGGAAATCGGTTGCCGTACCTTGCACGTCGAACAGCAACGCCCGCGGCACGATCGGGTGTTCAACAGCCACTAAGCGATCCAACCATCCGCACGGACGGCCCTGACCCGGAAACGTGGTGGATCAGGTTTCGCCTCGGCCGGTGACCGGCGATCGGGTTCGCCGTCAATGCTGCTTACTGAGCTGGCGACGTGCGACGAGTAGGTGGCGGTGTTCCGCGCGCAAGGTGTGTTGCCATCCCGATGAACAGCCAATGCAAGGGGTTCAAACTGTCCGCTGAATAGTGAGTTATAGTGAGCGTTCACACGTTCTAGTGCGTATGTTGGAGGGGTGAACCTCACCCAGTGGGCGCGCTCTGAGGGCATCCACCCTCAGACGGCTTACCGCTGGTTTCGTGAAGGGACGCTGCCGGTTCCGGCGGTCCGGGTTAACGAGCGCACGGTGTTGGTGTCTCCGGACGGTCCGGCGGCCCCGGCGGCGTCGGCGTTCGGGCTGTACG
>JAHZKD010000297.1 GCA_022600605.1 Actinomycetes bacterium | reverse complement strand
GGTCATCAGGTAGAGGTCCAGCTCGGGCCTGAGGTCGGTCAGAGCCGCCGCAAGTACTTCGGCCCACTCGCCAGGTGCCGCGCCGTCCTCGAGTCTTTCCGATACGCCCGTGTCGACGAAATCGGCAAGCGCCGACAAGTCGCGGGCGGACTTCGCGGTAAACCGTCGCCCGATCACGACTGCCTGCAAGTTCACGTTGAGCCGGGCGGCGACCAGCGCCTCGGCCACGCTGGACACCAAAACCAGGTCGTATGTGAATTCGTCATCGGGTCGACGCCAGCGCTGCACTGCTGCCCGCACCGTGCGTTTCTGCTCATCGTTCAGGGCTTCGACAGCCAGCACCTCGAAGTACGGCCGCTCGTGGTTGTACGCCGCCGGTTGAACTTCCAACTGGTGCTGATCCGGGGCAAGAGCATCGTGGTTATCGAGGTCCGCAATATCGATACCGCCGCGGCGATATACCTCGGTGGAGAGCGCGCGGTTGATTTGGGCCACCGCGTGGGCAAATTTGTCGTAGCGGGCGGTTGCGAACAGTCGATCGAGCTTTGCGAACCGGGGCGCTCCCGGATACGCCCATAAAGGCTCGAACGGCGTCAGCCTGGCCAGTAAGTTCTCGCAGATGGCAAGTTGCGCGGCTGTGGGTTTCCCGGCAGCGGCTGCGCGGGTCAGCTGATCCGCAGCGTCTTCAAGGCGACACCAGGCGTCGGCCCTGAGCTGCCAGACGCTGTTGTATGCGCGCGACGAATCTGCCATATGCCATCACCAATACCTTTCACTGAAAAACCATATGTCACTTCGGGCACATCGGGATCTGCATCAGTGCAACGAACGCTCGGTGAGCGTGACATAAATGCCAGCTGTCGCGGCGTGTCACCGAGCAAACGCGCGCGCTGGCGGGGATGGGGCGACGGTAGTGTGTCCGAATGCGCGTCTACCTCGGGGCCGACCACGCCGGATACGAGCTCAAGCAGGCCATCATCGAGCATCTGACGGCGACCGGGCACGATCCGGTCGACTGTGGTGCCTTCAGCTACGACGCCGAGGACGACTATCCGGCGTTCTGCATCGCGGCCGCGGAAAAGACTGTCGCTGACCCGGGGAGCCTGGGCATCGTGCTCGGCGGTTCTGGTAACGGCGAGCAGATCGCGGCCAACAAGGTTCCGGGGGCCCGTTGCGCGCTGGGCTGGAGTACGGAGACGGCAGCTCTGGCCCGCCAGCACAACAACGCGCAACTGATCGGTATCGGCGGCCGGATGCACACTACGGCCGAGGCGCTGGCCATCGTCGACGCGTTCCTGGGCACCGCGTGGTCGGAAGCTCCGCGGCATCAACGCCGTGTCGACATCCTTGCCGAGTACGAGCGCACCCACGTCGCACCGCCGGTACCCCGCGCCTAGGCCGTTCGATTCGATGCCCGAGGGCCATACTCTGCACCGATTGGCCCGGCAGCATCAGCGTCGCTTCGGCCGGGCACCGGTGATCGTCTCGAGCCCGCAGGGCAGATTCTCCGACGGTGCCACCGCCGTGAGCGGCCGCATTCTGAAGAAGGCCACCGCCTGGGGCAAGCACCTTTTTCACCACTACGACGGCGGCCGCGCGGTGCATGTGCACCTGGGGCTGTACGGAACGTTCACCGAGTGGTCAATGCCCGAGGACGGGGAACAGCCGCTGCCCGTCGGGCAGGTGCGGATGCGGATGCTCGGCACCGAGCACGGCACCGACCTGCGCGGTCCAACCGTCTGCGAGGTGATCGAGACACCGGAGATCGCCGACGTGGTCGCCAAGCTGGGCCCCGATCCGCTGCGCGCTGATGCGGACCCGTCACTGGCATGGCGGCGAATCGCGAAGTCCCGAAGAACCATCGGGGCGCTGCTGATGGATCAGGGCGTCATCGCCGGTGTGGGAAACGTGTACCGCAGCGAACTGCTCCATCGTCACGGCATCGACCCGTTTCGTCCCGGCACGGCGATCACCGCCGAGGAATTCGACGCGATGTGGGTCGACCTCGTCGCCCTCATGAAGGTCGGCGTGCGGACAGGCAAGATCGTGGTCGTGCGGCCCGAGCACGACCACGGCGCGCCGTCGTACCGGTCCCGCCGACCGCGCACCTACGTGTACCGGCGTGCGGGCGATCCGTGCCGGGTGTGCAGGTCTGAGATCCGCAGCTCGGTGCTGGAAGGACGCAACCTTTTCTGGTGCCCCACGTGTCAGAGCTGACCCATTGAGTTGTCAGAACTGACCCACTGAGCCGGTCTGGGGACGGCGCGTTCGACCTGCGGGGCGGCGCGAGCCCGGTCCTCACGGGATTACCACAGCAGGGCCGTGGACAATCTGCAGCGTGGAACTGATCCTGGTAGTCGTCGGCGCCATCATCGTCACCGCGATCGCGCATCGGCGCGGACTCGTGCCGGCGCTGACCATCGTCGTGGTCGGCATCGCAGTGTCGTTCATCCCCGGTTTCAAGGCGCCGGAGTTGGACTCGCACATCCTGCTGTCGGTGGTGCTGCCGCCGCTGCTGTACTCGGCCGCGCTGAACTTCTCGTTTCCGACGTTTCTACGCAATATCAAACCGATCCTGGGCCTGGGCCTCGGACTTGTCGTGGTCACCGCGTTCACCGTTGCGACGGCGTCCTCGTTTCTGTTGGTCATGCCCCTCACCTTCGGCACTGCCCTGGTCCTGGGCGCGATCGTCGCGCCACCCGACGCGGTCACGGCCGTGGCGGTGGGTCGCAAGCTCGGCCTGCCCAAGCGGGTCATGTCGATCCTGACCGGCGAGAGCCTGATCAACGATGCCGCAGCCCTGACACTGTTCACCGTGGCGGTGGCGCATGTCACCGGAAAGCACCCGTTCATCGAGGATCCATTCCTGCTGTTCGGCTATAGTGCCGTGCTCGGTCCGCTGGTGGGCATCGCCCTGGGTTATTTGACGCTGTGGATCCGCAGAAAGCTGGACAACCCTGCCCTGGAGACGGTGCAGGGGTTGATGGTGCCCTTCGGGGCGTTCCTGCTGGCTGATCAGATCCACGCTTCTGGCGTGCTGGCGGTGGTGGCGGCCGGTTTCGTGGTGGGCAGTGGGACGTTGGAGGCCGGCTATCAGACCCGGCTCCAGGAGCGGTACGTATGGAGCTCGGTGGACGTGCTGCTGGAGGCGTTCGTCTTCGCCTACATCGGCTTGAACCTGACGTCCGTGCTGGAGGATCTCAACGATGCGCACGGTTCACTGACCCAGGTCGCGATGTCTTCGGCGGTGGTGCTGTTGATCGTGTTTGTGGTCCGGACG
>JAHZKD010000296.1 GCA_022600605.1 Actinomycetes bacterium | reverse complement strand
GGACAGGTCGAAGCGCACGGCCAGCTGCGGTTCGCGCAGCGCGCTCACGCCGGTCGGGACCAGGCCGGTGGCGCGGCCCCAGCCCTGCATCTGGTGCACGCGGGCGCGTCCGCGGGCCAGCCACGCCACCTCCGGTGCGCGCGCACCGCGCAGGCGGTGGCGCAACCGTGACAGCGCAGCCGAGCCCATCCACTCAGCGTTCTGACCGGACAAGAGCGCCAGCGCAGCCCAGGCCGTCGCCGCCGTCCACGGCCGCCCGCTGTGACGCACACGCCCGGCCAGCCGGTGCACCGACGCGGCGTCGAGCAGCAACGTCCGCCCGACGACCCGAGTGGTGGCCAGGACGCCGTCGTGAGCCAGCCTGCGCACCTGCCGCTGCGACACCTGCAGGTGCCCAGCAGCATCGGCCGCCGTCATCTCCGCCATACATATATGGTCCCTCAACGGACCCATTGACGCAATACCCGCAAATCCAGTCCTTGGCCCTGGTGCTTGGCTTGACATCCTCCCCGCCCTAAAGGACGGGGCCTGCGCTCACACACCTGGTCAAGGCTGGTCGTGAGAAGGCGCGGTCGGCCGATTAACCGCCCTTCCGGTGATCATTGCGGTATTCTCTTGGTATGACCAAGAAGTTCGCTGTCAGCTTGCCGGATGAGCAGGTGACGGCGATCCACCGCGCGGTCCAAGACGGGCGAGCGGCCTCTGTGTCGGGATTCATCAGTGCAGCCGTCGCCCGTGCTGAACGTGAGGACAGTCTTGCGCAGCTGCTTGACGATCTCGATCGCGAACTGGGCCCGGTCAGCTCAGACGATCTCGCCTGGGCCGACAAGGCGCTCGGTCTTGAGTGAGTCGGCGCAACTGACACTCGACGCTGGAGCACTGCTGGCACTGGAGCGCGGCCAGCGTCGAGTCCGCGCACTCCTCCAGCGAGCGGTCGAAAACCACGTCGCCATCAGCATCCCGGCTGGCGTCGTTGCGCAGTCTTGGCGTGGCGGTCCACGCCAAGCTCGTGTGGCACGCCTTCTTGGCGATCCCACGGTGGACGTCGTCGCGCTCGACGATTTAGCGGCCCGGGCGGTCGGCCTGTTATGTGCCCGTAGCGGTCACGCCGATGTTGTCGACGTGCACGTCGCACTTGTCGCGCGCCGCCGCGGCGCCACCGTCGTAACCTCAGATCAAGCCGACATCCGCCAAGTCGACCCATCATTGCGCGTCATCGTCGTTTAGCCCCCGTCTTTGAATCCTCCCCACGGCTAAAGCCGGGGGGCTTCCAGCGCACGCACCTCGGTGACAGCGGCAGCGCCGTCGTCGGAGTCCAGCCACTGCAGGTCGTCGCGGCCGAGGCCGGCGGCAATCGCGCACGCGGTCTCCCGCCACGAGGTCAGCTCCGCGAGCGCCAGGTGCGGCTGATCGGTGGAGAACGACGCCCGCGCCGCGTCGACAAGGTCCTGGGCGCAGGTCGCCCGATCCTGCGGGGACAGCGCAAGCATCCACGGGAAGGCCTTCGACATCCGCCCGGCGAGTGGACCCTCATCGTCCACGGCCACACCGATGAGCTGCGCGGCGAACTCGAGCAGGCGGGTGCGACCATCCGCCTCGCGCTGCGACATGAGCACAAGTGCTTCGCCGTCGCGTCGAGTCACCGTCACCGGGTGATCCTCGGCCTCGGCGAACACCTCGGCGGGGTGCTTGCTCAGGTCCGAGGAACGGCGCGTGGTGTTGCGGAACGACGTTGAGGACATGCCACCAGGGTATTCGGAACGTGTTCGGAAGTCCAATGCGCGGGTGTCGCTCGGGACCTGGTCCGGCGGATCGTGAGCGACGACAAGGAAGCTGTGGATCTCATCGATCGGGCGCTGCAGTGGGGGCACGGTGGCGATCGCAGTCTCCGGCAATCAAGTTGCACAATGTACAAGTTGATCGGGCGCCAGCCGGAACCAGCGAGGCAGCCGCGCTGCGGCGCCTGCGTAAAGACCGTCCGGACCTGCACCAGCGCGTCATCGACGGGGAACTGTCCGCCCACGCGGCGGCTGTCAACCAGTGACTATGACCGGGTCCGGAATCGGGGCCGAAATCGGACTTCGCCCCGGCTTGCCGGCGGTTGTTGCTGGGCTGCACCCGGGGCTGCGGGCAGCGGGCTTGTCGCATCTGAGGCGAAAGGCTGTGGTTCATACCGAATGTTAGGTACATCAAAGTACACTAACGGGAGGGTGGTGTGGTTTTACGGCGAAAGGTGCGGTGCTGCGGGATGAGTTGGCCGGCGCATTGTGTGGAGGTGCGCGATTGGGTTTCGCTCGGGCGCCAGGGCAACCGCGACGACAGAACACTGAGCAGAATCGAGGTCGCCGTTCCTCCTTTGATCGCAGGGTTGACCAGCGATCTATCTGGCGAGGTTGCGCGGGTCCACGAAGCCGCTTTGATCGCGGTGGCTCGGCTGGAGGCCGGGTTCGGCCAGCACCTGGCGCCGCTGGCGGATTTCCTGTTGCGCAGCGAATCGGTGGCGTCGTCGAAAATCGAGCGAATCGACGCCGGTTGGCATGC
>JAHZKD010000295.1 GCA_022600605.1 Actinomycetes bacterium | reverse complement strand
GTGACCCCGAGGCGATGGAACTCGACGAGGATTTCCTACAGGCCATGGAATACGCGATGCCGCCGACCGGCGGACTGGGGATGGGCGTGGATCGTGTGGTCATGCTGATCACCGGCCGCAGTATTCGCGAGACTTTGCCCTTCCCGTTGGCCAAACCGCGTTAGACAGTGAGTTAACTCACTCGCGGATCCCGGTCTTCGACTGCGGCACATCGGCGTGCGTTCGGCGGCCGAAGCCGCCACAATCGGGGTTGAACGCCAAACCGATTCGGGTAGACCAGGGCCTGAACCCGGGCAGTGGAGCGCACCGGATCAAGAGGTGCCCCCGACCCTGCAGGGTTCCAACCATGGCCGGGTACCCACGCCAATCACGGCATCGATTCCAGCTCGCCGGCATCCGGTCTCACCGGTGCCGCAGCGACACTGAGGAGGAAACACGATCCCAGGCGGCCGGGGCCACCAACATCGAGGAGCGACCTATCCGCAAGGATCCGGCCACGGCGCTGCTGAACCTCGCCGAGGAGGTCAATGCCGATCTGCTGGTGGTCGGCAACCTGGGACTGGATCGCAAACTGGGGCGCTGGTTTTCGCTTCCCGGCAGTGTGTCACGCCGGGCCAAAACCGAGGTGCTCGTCGTGGACACCAGAGAGCCACAGCCGGCCTAGAGTCGGCTACCCGCCCCGTTAGTTTGAGGCGAGGAGCCGCTGTCGAGATCTCGAAGGAACAGGCATGACCGACTCGACAAGAACCAAGCCTTGTCGCGCAGGCTGTTCACTGCTTTGCGGCACTGCCGCTCGTACCGGACCGCCGGCGGCGCTGCGGGAGATGGCGCGAGTGCTGAAACCGACATCCTCGAAGACCACGGCTTCGTCAGCGTGCGGACCAAGAATTCCGGCATTTTTCAGTGGGTGCGTTGGCAAGCTCGGGTGACACCCCATCACGGTAGCCGTCGCTTCACGATTTCGAGCAGCCGTGGGATCGAGTCGAGATCAAGCGGATTGAGCGCCTCGAGCCCGGTCAGCTTACGAACCAGGTCGATGCCGGCCTGGGTGTTCGCCGTAGGCCCAGTGACGACATCGGGCTCGATCTTGAATGCATCGCGAACTCCGAGCACGGCGTACGGGTCTGAGGCGCAGAGCACGGTGCAGCAGACGTTGGTGCCGAGCATGCGGACCGCGGTGTCTCCGTTGTACGGTTCGAGTGGGGACGCGCCGGCTTCGGCCACAAGGACATCGGCTTGTCGCGCAGCGATCGTGGCGAGCATGTGTTCCAACGCGTGTGCGAATCGTTTCGCGGGTACGGCCGTCGAGGGCAAGCCCGCATCCACGAAATCGATGATCGTGTCGGCGCCGGCATCGCCGAATGCGAGCACGTCTCGATAGCGTCCCGCGCCCGTCAACTTGGCGCCCGCGACATTGAGTCCCGCACGTTTGAGCTCATGGACAATGATGCGCCCCGTCGTAGTCTTGCCGGCCGACATCGAGGTCCCGATGAGAAGCACGACGGGAGTCGAGAAATGTGTCGGCGGTGTGGGAGGAACGAAGTCGTCCATGGTGAGCTTTCGGCGGTCGCGCAGCACATGCCCCGAGTACCTCAGGGTCATTAGCCGCGGCAGCGTGGGTGCCACCGATAGGGCCTTGCCGAACACCCCGGCGCTGGTGAGCGCCTCCATCGCGCCGTCCTCGCCGATGGCCGCCCAGTCCCCGGTCGCTTCGAGAGTGGCGGCACGCTTACCGAACGCACCGACCGCCGGCGTGCCTTCCATTGCCTCGACCATCCGGCCGTTGGTGAGTTCGAACCGGTAGAGCGACGATGGCTTGCCGGTCACGGTCGCGACGACGTAGTCACCGTCAGCCCACTGATCGCGCGGCAACTCCGCGACGTCGAACCCCGTCGTTTGCAGATCGCTAATGCGGGTGACGGAGGTGAAGACATGCGACGTCAGCATGTCAATCCTCGGCCAGCGGAGGTGCGAGCAGGAGCATCGTGATCAGCGCCGTGCGCTCGATCGTGAGATCGACGTCAAGATGCTCGTGCGGTGCGTGAGCGCCATCGCCGACAGGACCCAAACCGTCGAGCGTCGCGGTGTACAGGCTCGTCGTGTTGCCGTCGGACCCCCCACCCGCCGCGCCCTCGGTGAGTTCGATGCCGATCTCGTCGCCGAGGCGTCGCGCGAGCTCCCACAGGGCGCGATTGCGGGGCGTCGGTTCGAGGGCGGGCCGGCCGATTCCACCTTCGACCACGAGCGTGCTGCCGGGCGAGGTCGGCTTGAGACCCCGGATGGCTGCATCGATGCGTTCAGCATCGGCCTGTTGGGCGATCCGGACGTCCACGACGGCGCGACTCTCCGGTGCAATGACGTTCGGACGCAGCCCACCATCGACCGTGCCGACGTTGACGCTGACGCCTCGGGCGGGATCGTTGAGCGCGAAAAGGCTCTGGATGACGTGGGAGAGCTCAAGTATCGCGCTCACGCCCCGCTCAGGGTCGAGACCGGCGTGAGCAGCCCGGCCTTTGACGGTGATGGTGTACTTCCCGACGCCTTTTCGTGCCGTCTTCAACGCCCCCGCAGGCCCGAGCGAGGGCTCAAGAACCAGCGCCCGGTCTGCAGTGCGCGCGAGTCGCTCGATGTCACGGGTCGACTCGCGGCTGCCGATCTCCTCATCGGAGTTCAGGAGCACCACCGGTACCACCGACATCGAAAGGCCCAGCACTTCGATCGCGCGCAGTGCGAACACGAGCGCGGCCAGGCCCCCCTTCATGTCGAAGGCGCCTGGGCCGCGCACGTACCGCCCGTCGTACTCGAACGGCATCGTCTGCAACGTTCCGACCGGCCACACGGTGTCGTAGTGCCCGATCACCAGCTGTTGGGGCGCCTGCCGCTTGCGGCGGCGCGGTCGCGCAATCAGATGGCCCCCGGTCTGACGTCCGGCCACGAATCGTGTCGCGAAGCCTCTCTCCTCGAGCTCGGTGGCAAGCAGCGACCGCACGCGCGACTGGCTTCCCGGCTCCGACGATGGCGATTCTGCGAGCACGAGCGCGCCGAGAAACTCGACCAGCGCCTCGCGTTGTGTGCGCAGATAGTCGAGTACCACGGCGCTGCTTGCCGACATCGCGACGCTCAACGGCGCATACCTGCCGGGAACGGAAACGCCTGCGTGGCATCAATGACCGCGAAACGCCTGGGATGCAGGTAGGCAAGCTGCGGCACCTCCAGCAGAACCTCGGCATCGTCACGATCGCTCGACCGCAGGGCGGCGGGATCGATGTGCGCGGCAACGATGCGACCGACGATCAGCGCGTTGCGACCGAAACCCTCGACGATTCGCTCGAGCTCGCACTCCAGAAACAGATAGCCGTTGCAGACGAACACACCATCCACTTCGGTTGCCGGGAACGTGTCGAGCATCTCGACGATGGGCTTGGTGTCCTGGCACCGCGGCGACGCCGTCAGGCTCGTCGTGACGACGTCGGTGTGACGCGGATAGGTCACCGTGAAGCTTCGGGTGCGCTTGATGTTGCGAAACGTTGCGTGGTTCGGGGTGCATACGAAACCGAAGTAGTTATCCCAACCGAGGGGGAACGCCATGTGCTTGGGTGCGAGGTCGGGGCTGCCCTCCGCGTCGATCGTGCCGACGAGCACAAGCGGAGCGACCGTGAAGCAGCGGTCCCAGACGGGATAATCGAGATCGAGGGTTTCGAGGTCGGCATAGCGATTGTCAGACATTCTGCAACTCCTCGCGGCTCGTGCCAGCGCCGTCCATCGTAGCCGCGGCGCGGAGTACCGTGGTCGTCATGCCGGACGAACCCAATACCGAGATCGACACCGGTTACACCGCCGACGGTGTGCCGACGTTCGAGTCGATCCGCGAGAAGATCGAGACGCGGCATGCGACATCAATCGGATCAGCCGAGC